>NZ_JAAKZV010000295.1 GCF_011044975.1 Streptomyces coryli
GTGTTACCCCCCGAGGGCTCCCCCACCCCCGGTCTGTCAGGCGACCAGCTCGCCGAAGGACTCTTCCTCGTCCCGGCCGAAGCTGAGCGCCTCGTCTTCGCGCAGCCGGCGCAGCGAGCGCCAGATGCTGCTCTTCACGGTGCCGACGCTGATGTTCAGCACGTCGGCGATCTCCGGGTCGGTACGACCCTCGTAGTAGCGCAGCACCAGCATCGTGCGCTGCAGCTCCGGCAGCTTCGCCAGCGCCTGCCAGAGCACGGCGCGCAGCTCGGTGCCGCGCATCGCGTCGGTGTCGCCGGCCGTCTCCGGCAGCTCCTCGGTCGGGTACTCGGCGAGCTTGCGCCGACGCCAGGCCGAGATGTGCAGGTTTGTCATGGTGCGCCGGAGATAGCCTCCGACAGCAGCCTTGTCGCTGATCCGGTCCCACGCCCGGTACGTCGAGAACAGCGCCGACTGCAGCAGGTCCTCGGCCTCGAAGCGGTCACCGGTCAGGTGGTATGCGGTGGCGTACAGAGAGGCGCGACGCTCCTGCACATAGGCCGTGAACGCCGCTTCGGCGCTCGCGTCCTTGGCCGGCCGCCGCTCCCCCGGAACCTCTCCGTACGCCTCCGCGTCTCCCCCGTGTCCCCCATTGCCCCCGTTACCCCCCGGGGTCTTGCCGGTGCCCTCGATGGCCACCATGTACGGCGAGCGGCGGACGGCGCCGTTGTGCGTGGTGCCGCGTCCCCGCCCCGGGTTGTGCAGGCGCGTACGAACTGCTGCGCTGATGGTGCTTTCGTGCGTAGCGTTCATGGCGCCTCCCCCGTCGGTGGAGCTTCGTTCTTGCTGACCTGGAAAATGTTGCCCGGTGACTTTCATCGCGCTGTCTGCCGACTGTCACAGGCTTGCAACAGGCCTCGCGGGGAGGGTCGCGGAGGGGTGAAACGGAGCCGAACTCGAACCCTGGCGCCGATTGGGCCAGAATGACGCGCGTGCCTTCACTTCTGCTCATCGAGGACGACGACGCCATCCGTACGGCGCTGGAACTGTCGCTGTCGCGGCAGGGCCATCGCGTCACGACCGCGGCGACGGGTGAGGACGGCCTGAAACTGCTCAAGGAGCAGCGGCCCGACCTGATCGTGCTGGACGTGATGCTGCCCGGGATCGACGGTTTCGAGGTGTGCCGGCGGATCCGGCGCACCGACCAGCTGCCGATCATTCTGCTGACCGCGCGCAGCGACGACATCGACGTGGTGGTCGGACTCGAGTCCGGCGCCGACGACTATGTGGTCAAGCCGGTGCAGGGCCGGGTGCTGGACGCCCGGATCCGGGCGGTGCTGCGGCGCGGCGAACGGGAGAGCTCCGACTCCGCCACGTACGGCAATCTCGTCATCGACCGCTCCGCCATGACCGTCACGAAGAACGGCGAGGATCTGCAACTGACGCCGACCGAGCTGCGGTTGCTGCTGGAGCTGAGCCGCAGACCCGGACAGGCGCTGTCCCGGCAGCAGTTGCTGCGCCTGGTCTGGGAGCACGACTATCTCGGCGACTCGCGTCTTGTCGACGCCTGCGTGCAGCGGCTGCGGGCGAAGGTCGAGGATGTACCGTCGTCGCCGAGCCTGATCCGTACCGTGCGGGGCGTGGGCTACCGACTCGATGCGCCTTCTGCGTGAGGACCATTAAGTGACCAAGGAACCCGGGCGGCTGCGCGGGTGGGCGTCCGGGATTCTGCGCTGGGTGAGCCTGCGGCTGCGTCTTGTCATCGTCTTCGCGCTGGTGGCGCTGGTCTCGGCGGTGTCGGTGGCCGGCATAGCGTATTGGCTGAACCGGGACGCGGTGCTGAAGCGGACCCAGGACGCCTCGCTACGGGACTTCCGGGAGTCGCTCAAGGACGTGACGGACGGGCTGCCGCTGACGGCGGACTGCCGGGAGCTCGACGACGCCGCCCGCAGGCTGGCCACCAGCACGCAGAACTATCAGGTGCTGATCCAGTCCGACCGCGGGGACGCGCCGCGCTGCACGGCCTACTCGAACGAGGACGAGTTCAAGGCCGCCGATGTGCCGGCCGCGCTGCGCAAGGCGGTCGACGAGCGGCGCGAGGACGGCACCTCGCCGTACCACCTGTACTGGCAGCGGATCACCATGGGCGACCGCCCGTATCTGATCGGCGGGGCCCGGGTGGACGGCGGCAACTGGACCGGCTACATGCTCAAGTCGCTCGACGCCGAGCGCAAGGACCTCAACTCGCTGGCCTGGTCGCTGTCGATCGCCACGGCGCTGTCGCTGATCGGCTCCGCGCTGCTCGCGCAGGCCGCCGCCTCCACCGTGCTACGCCCTGTGCAGCGGCTCGGTGACGCGGCGCGGGCGCTGGGCGAGGGGAAGCTCAACACCCGGCTGCGGGTGACCGGCACGGATGAACTCGCCGATCTGGCACGGACGTTCAACCAGACCGCTTATCGCCTGGAGAAGAAGGTCGACGAGCTGAGCGAGCGGGAGAAGGCGAGCCGGCGGTTCGTCGCCGACATGTCGCACGAGCTGCGGACGCCGATGACCGCGATCACCGCCGTGACCGAGGTGCTCGAGGAGGAGCAGGACAACCTCGACCCGATGGTGGCGCCCGCCGTGCAGCTGGTGGTCAGCGAGACGCGGCGGCTGAACGACCTGGTGGAGAACCTGATGGAGGTCACCCGCTTCGACGCCGGGACGGCGAAGCTGGTGCTGGACGACGTGGACGTGGCCGACCAGGTGACCGCCTGCATCGACGCGCGGGCCTGGCTGGACGCGGTGGAGCTGGACGCGGACCGCGGGCTCAATGTGCGGCTCGACCCGCGGCGGCTCGACGTGATCCTGGCGAACCTGATCGGGAACGCGCTCAAGCACGGCGGCTCGCCGGTGCGGGTCGCGGTACGGCTCGAGGGCGAGGAGCTCGTGATCGAGGTCAAGGACAACGGGCCCGGCATCCCCGAGGAGGTACTGCCGCACGTCTTCGACCGCTTCTACAAGGCGGACGCCTCCCGGGCGCGCAGCGAGGGCAGCGGGCTCGGCCTGTCGATCGCGGTGGAGAACGCCCGTATCCACGGCGGCACCATCACCGCGGAGAACGCGCCCGAGGGCGGCGCCGTCTTCACGCTGCGGCTGCCCAGGGACGCCTCCGAGGCGGCCGAGGCGGCGGAGCGGGAGGGACGCCGATGAGGCTCGTACGCAACCGGAGGCTGACGGCCGCCCTGCTGGTCGGCGCGCTCGCGCTGCCGCTGCTGGCGGCCTGCGGGATCCGGCCGACGTCGGTGCCGGTGGACGCCGGCGAGGCGCCCGCG
The DNA here is from genome assembly GCF_011044975.1 of Streptomyces coryli. Classification (GTDB taxonomy): domain Bacteria; phylum Actinomycetota; class Actinomycetes; order Streptomycetales; family Streptomycetaceae; genus Streptomyces; species Streptomyces coryli. Next base: position 3,294 of record NZ_JAAKZV010000295.1, read on the forward strand.
CGGGCGGAGTGCGGGGCCGAGCAGCGCTCGACCCCGTCGGCGCCGCGGGAGGAGGGCGAGGAGCTGCGGGAGGTCTTCCTGGTCTGCGGCCCGTCGATCTCGACGGTACGGCGCAGCGTCCCGGTCGCGGAGGCCGGCGACCGGGCGTCGCGGCATGCGGCCGCGGTGGCGCTGCTGGCCGAGCTGCAGCGGAAGCCGACCGAGCAGGAGACGGAGGACGGGTACACGACGAGCGTGCCCGACACCCTCTCCGTGGCAGATCCACAGCGCGACGACCCGGCGGCCGCGGTGCGGCTGAGCCAGGACCCGGACGACCTCGACGACCCGGCGCTGGCCCAGCTGGTGTGCACCCTCGCCGGGGAGGACGGCAGCGTGCGCCTGGGCGGTCCGGCGCGGCCCGAGCTGACCGCGTACGCGTGCGGCAGCGACGTGCTCGCCGACCCGCCGCGGGTGCGGGACAGCTGACCTGCGGGGAGTGACGTACGCGACGGGAACCGTACAGGCGGAAGCCTGCGTCGTGACCTAACGTGCAGCGGCATGCATCGGCGGAGCTGACCGCCAGGAGTTTTCGCGCGGCGGGGGCCGTGCTGATCGGCGTTCACCTCGCGGCCGTCTGGTGGGTCGCGCTCCGGCCGGCCTCCGTGCCCTGGGTATACGCCTCGAACCTGACCCCGCTCGCCACAATCCGTATCGAGCTCGAGGCCGGCGGCTGGCAGGCGCTTCGGGCCATCGGCGGCTCGCTGCTGCTGCTCGCCCCGCTCGGCTTCCTGCTGCCGCTCGCCCAGGGCCGGCTGATGACGGCCTCGCCGCTGGGCTCCCTGGTGCGGACCGTGCTGGCCGGGCTGATGCTCTCGGTGGTGATCGAGATGCTGAAGACCGGAATTCCCGGGCAGGTCGCGAATGTGGACACGGTGCTGCTGAATGTGGCCGGCGTCGCGCTGGCGCATGCGGCCGTGGTGCCCGCGGTACGGGCGTGGCTGCGGCGGCCGCGGGGTTCCGTAGGCGGTTCTCAGGGGGAACCCCGAGAATTCCCAGGGTCCGGATCGCTCGCTGGTCCGATGCAGCAACGGGAGCTGCGGCCGTACGGTGGTATTACCGTCAAGGAGACGGGATAGCAGACCTAAGGAGTCGCAGCCATGGCCGCACTGACCCGCCCCCGCGAAGGCAAGGTTATCGCCGGCGTCTGCGCGGGCCTGGCCCGGCGCTTCGGCATTTCCGCGAATGCAATGCGGATTATCTTCCTGGTGTCCTGCCTGCTGCCGGGACCGCAGTTCCTCATCTATCTCGGCGCGTGGGTTCTGATGCCCCGGGAGGACAAGGCGAAGACCTACCAGTCCGCCTGGTAACCGCTCGGGACAGGCTCGGCAGAGCCGCAGACATCAACGCGAGGGCCGCGCACCTGGTGGGTGCGCGGCCCTCGCCGTATCCGTACGTGATGGTCAGCCGAGCAGCTTGCCGCCGAGGCCGCTGCCGACGCCGGTGGCGCCCTGCACCCCGCCGACCACGGAGCCGACGGTGTCCTTGACCGGCACCTCGCCGTTGGTGACGCCGCTCGGGCTGACGCCGGCGACGCTGACGTCGTCCAGCGTGCTCGTGACGTCGTTCACCGGCAGCTGGTCCAGCGGGCCGGCCGGGGCCGCGGAGGCGGAGCCGGCGGCGCAGGCGGCGAGGGCCGCACCCAGGACAGCGGTGCCGAGAATCTTGCGGGTCTTCATCGTGGAATACATCCTCGTCATCGTGGTTTGCGGGCGCTTCAAGGCACTTCAAGCTAGCCAGCACCCGGAACGGGATGCAATCACCTGCCGACGGGATTGCGGCCGCCCGGAAATTGCCCCGTACGGCCGCATCCGCATTTTGTCCGATCAAACGTTCCCGGATGAAGAAGTGCTGGTCACGGCGGTCTGCTGGAAAAGCCATTCGGAGCGCAGCTCGGCATAGCCGGGCTTGATGACCTCGTTGATCATCGCGAGGCGTTCATCGAAAGGAATGAATGCCGATTTCATGGCATTGACCGTGAACCACTGCAGGTCCGCGAGCGAGTAGCGGAAGGTGCGCACGAGATGCTCGAACTCGCGGCTCATCGACGTATCGCTCATCAGCCGGTTGTCGGTGTTCACGGTGGCCCGGAAGTGCAGCCGGCGGAGCAGGCCGATGGGGTGCTCGGCGTACGAACTGGCGGCGCCGGTCTGGAGGTTGGAGCTCGGGCACAGCTCGAGCGGGATGCGCTTGTCGCGTACGTACGCGGCGAGCCGGCCGAGCTTGACGCTGCCGTCCTCCGCCACGTCGATGTCGTCGATGATGCGCACGCCGTGGCCGAGGCGGTCGGCGCCGCACCACTGCAGCGCCTGCCAGATCGAGGGCAGGCCGAAGGCCTCGCCGGCGTGGATGGTGAAGTGGTTGTTCTCGCGCTTCAGATACTCGAAGGCGTCGAGGTGCCGGGTGGGCGGGTAGCCGGCCTCGGCGCCCGCGATGTCGAAGCCGACGACGCCCAGGTCCCGGTAGCGGTTGGCGAGTTCGGCGATCTCCAGGGCGCGGGCAGCGTGCCGCATCGCGGTGAGCAGGGCGCCGACGCGGATGCGGTGGCCGGCGGCCAGGGCGCGGCGCTCGCCTTCGCGGAAGCCCTCGTTGACCGCCTCGACGACCTCTTCGAGGCTCAGCCCGGCGGTGAGGTGCTGCTCGGGCGCGTAACGGACCTCGGCATAGACGACGCCGTCGGCGGCGAGGTCCTCGGCGCACTCGGCGGCGACGCGGACGAGGGCGTCGCGGGTCTGCATGACGGCACAGGTGTGCGCGAAGGTCTCGAGATAGCGCTCGAGCGAGCCGGAGTCGGCGGCCTCGCGGAACCACATGCCGAGCTTCTCGGGGTCGGTCTCCGGGAGTCCTTCGTAGCCGGTCTGCGCGGCGATCTCGACGATCGTCGCGGGGCGCAGGCCGCCGTCGAGGTGGTCGTGCAGCAGCACCTTGGGTGCGCGGCGGATCTGGTCCGGGGTGGGAATCACTCCCTGGGTCTCGCTTGTCATCTCCGCACAATAGCGCCGGAGGCGGCGGATTGCTACGCGCGTAGAGGTGCTGTGGGGCAGGTGGCCTCGGGGTGGGATGGGTATTGCTTTGAGGTAGCGGGTGAATGGCTTTCCGCGTGGTTCCCCGGAACGGCGCGTTTCTGACAGGGTGTTGTCCATGACACAGGTGAGCGTGTCGCGAGAGGCCAGACTCGGTCGCGGGCGGACGGACGGGTCCGTTCAGGCGGTCGTGCTGATGTTGCCGGCCGGCAAGGTCGAGGGCAGCGGACGCCCGTCGCCGCTGGCGGCCGCGGCCATGCGGCCGCTGGGGCGGCGGCTGGCGCGGGCGGGGCGCGAGGACGGGCTCGCGGTGCATGTCGTGCACTACCGGTGCTGCGGGTGGAACGGCGACGATGCCGATCTCGCGTGTGACGCCGGGTGGGCGCTCGACGAGGCCGTGCGGCGGTACGGGGATGTGCCGGTGTGTCTGATCGGGACCGACATGGGCGGGCGCGCGGCGCTGCGGGCGGCCGGGCATGAGGCCGTGCATTCGGTGGTGGCGCTGGCGCCCTGGCTGCCGGAGCAGCCGGGGGACGCGGCGCGGGTGCCGGCGGCGCGGGGCGCCGCGGCGGCGGCCGATGACGCGGAGCCGGTGCGGCAGCTGGTCGGGCGGCAGGTGCTGATCGTGCACGGGACGAATGACGAGCGGACGGATCCCGAGCTGTCGTACCGGCTGGCGGAGCGGGTGAAGAAGGTGAACCCGGAGGTGTGCCGCTTCGAGGTGCACTCGGACCGGCACGGGATGCATCAGCATCGGGCGGAAGTCGCGGCGCTGGCGGTGGATTTCGTCATCGGGTCGCTGTACGGGCGGGGGTTCTCGCGGCCGGTGGCGGATGCGCTGGTGGCGCCGCCGCCGTTGGGGTTGCGAATGCCGTTGGCCTCCGGCTTTGGGGCGGCGCTTCGGCACTGACGCTGGTCGGTCCCTGTTCCGCGCTGCGCGCGGATATCGCGCCTGCGGCGCTCGGCCTCAAACGCCGGCCGGGCTTGAATGCGGCTGCGTCCTCCGTACGCGTACCGGCTCCGTCGCCCGCGCCTTCCGCGTCGCGTACAGCGTGATGCCCGCTACGCCTACCAGCGCTGCCAGGCCCAGCGTCACCACCCCGTTCCAGCCCGCCGCGTGGAACGCGATCGCGCCGATCGTCGCGCCCGCGCTGGAGCCCGCGTAATACGCGACCTGGTAGAGGGCCGAGGCCTGGGCGCGGCCGGTCTTTGCGGTGCGGCTGACCGAGCCGGAGGCGACCGCGTGGCCGGCGAAGAAGCCTGCCGTGATCAGGACCAGGCCGAGGAGGACGGCCAGGAGCGAGTCGGCCAGGGAGAGGAGCAGGCCCGCCGTCGCCGTGGTCGCGCCGAGGTAGAGGGTGCCGCGGCGGCCGAAGCGGCCCACCAGGCGACCTGCCGCGGACGAGGACACCGTGCCCACCAGGTAGATGACGAAGACCGAGCCGATCAGGCCCTGGGAGAGGTTGAAGGGGGCCTCGTCGAGGCGGTAGCCGATCACCGTGTAGACGGCGCCGAAGACGACCATGAAGAGCATGCCGATGCTGTACAGGCGCAGCATCAGGCCGTCGGCGAGATGGGTCCGTACCGTCGCCGCCAGGGCGCGGGGGCGGAGCGGGGACGGGGTGAAGTTGCGGGCCGCCGGGAGCAGCAGGCGGAAGGCTACGGCGCAGACCAGGGAGAGGGCCGCGACCGCGGCCAGGGCGGCGCGCCAGCCGGCCGCCTCCGCCACCCAGCCGGTGAGGATGCGGCCGGTCATGCCGCCGACGCTGTTGCCGGCGACGAAGAGGCCGATCGCGGTGATGACCGAGGCGCGGCGGACCTCCTCGCCGATGTAGGCGATGGCCGAGGCCGGGATGCCGGCGATGGCGATGCCCTGCAGGACGCGCAGGCCGATGAGGGTGGAGAGGTTCGGGGCCAGCGGCATGACCAGCGCGAGCGCCACGGCGACGGCGACCGCGGCCGTCATCACCGTGCGGCGGCCGAAGCGTTCGGATACGGCGCTGAGCGGGAGCACGGCGAGCGCGAGGGCGAGGGTCGTACCGGAGACGGTCCAGCTGGCGTCGCCGGGCGCGACGCCCAGGTCGGCGGAGAGGGCCGGGAGCAGCGCCTGCGTGGAGAAGAGCAGGGCGAAGGTGGCGACGCCGGAGGAGAAGAGGGCGAGGGTCATGCGGCGGTAGCCGGGGCCGCCCGGGGTGAGCTTGGTGTCGTCGGGCTCGTGGGTGACTGGGTCGGCTGGCATGTCATCGACCGTACGGCGGGAGATTTTGATCCGTCCAATGCATGGAATTGCGATAATCGATGCACCACAGCATGAGGCGAGGTCAGGGGTAACTGTGTCACCGGGTCGCAACGGAACAGACATTTACGTTACGGACGAGCGCGACGACCGCCAGGACTGGGCGGGCGTGCTCGCGCCGCGGCTGGCGCAGTTCGCGGCCGTGGCCCGGCATGAGCATGTGACGCGGGCCGCGGCCGAGCTGGGGGTCCCACAGTCGAGTCTGAGCCGGGCCGTGGTGCGGCTCGAGGAGGACCTGGGGGTGGCGCTCTTCGCCCGGCACGGGAGGACGGTGTCGCTGACGCCGGCCGGGCGGGACTTTCTCGCGTCGGTGGAGGGGGCGCTGGAGGGGGT
>NZ_JAAKZV010000296.1 GCF_011044975.1 Streptomyces coryli
GGCTGGGTGGGGCGGTTTTCTGTGATATTTCGGGCAGCGCGTTGTCGACAGCCACGAAGGGCTCCGTTCCAGGAGGCGCACGGGATCGCCGCTGGGCAGCGTGAAGGAAGGGGAAGAGCGTCAGCGCGCGCGGCAACAGCCGGCGGAGGCCACCCGCAGCAGGTCGATATGACCGCGCGTGGTGAGCAGGACTGACGTAGACATGCCCGAAAACGTAGCGACCCGCTTCACCGCCGGTCAACGCCGTCTCGGCTGCCGGACGTTCATTGCGGGGGTGTTGCGGGCGTACTAAACGGTGGGGCGCGCCGCGTCCTGAGTGCGGAGAGCGGGCTTGACGACTTTGCCGCCTGCGTTGCGGGGGAGGGCGTCGAGCAGGATCAGGTCCTTGGGGCGCTTGAAGGAGGCGAGTCTTCCGTCGAGGAAGCCGGTCAGCTCTTGCAGGGTGAGGCCCGAATCCGGGCTGATGGCGGCGTACGCGACCGGGACCTGGCCCCAGCGCTCGTCGGGCCTGCCGATCACCGCGACTTCCAGGACGGAGGGGTGTGCGGCGATGGCGTTCTCCAGTTCGGCGCAGTAGATGTTCTCGCCGCCGCTGATGATCATGTCCTTCTTGCGGTCGACCACCCAGATGAAGCCCTCGTCGTCGCGCTTGACCAGGTCGCCGGAGTGGAACCAGCCGCCGGCGAAGGCCTCCGCGGTCTCCTGGGACTTGTTCCAGTAGCCCTGCATCAGAGTGGGCCCGCGGTAGACGATCTCGCCGACCTCGCCCACGGGGACGTCGTTCATGTCCTCGTCGACGATGCGGTGCTGGATCGCCGGGATCGGCCGGCCCACCGAGCCCAGTTTGCGCAGTGAATCCGCGCCGCGCAGCACGCAGGTGATCGGCGAGGTCTCGGTCTGGCCGAAGACCGCGACGTTGAGCGCGGCGGGGAACTTCTCGCCCATGGCGCGCAGGGTCGTATCGCTCGCGGGAGCCGCTCCCCAGCTGATGATCCGCAGCTTCAGGTCGCGCTTGTCGATGTCGGGCTGGGCGCAGAGCAGGTCCCACTGCTGCGGCACGTTGAAGACGACGGTGGCGCCTTCGCGTTCGTACGCGTCGAGGACCGACCGCGGGTCGAAGGCCCCCAGCGGATGGATCACGACCGTGCTGCCGACCACGAAGTTGGCGACGATGGAGCCGAGGCCCGCGATGTGGAAGAAGGGCGCGGTCAGGAAGCCGACATCGGAGTCGTCGAAGATCTCCATCGCGCGGATGCAGGTGATGGCCTGCACCTGCATGTTGCGGTGGGAGAGCATCGCCCCCTTCGGGCGGCCGGTGGTGCCCGAGGTGTACATGATCAGCGCGGTCGAGTCCTCGCTGATGTCGGGCAGGTCCATCGGCTCGTGCGCGGAGACGAAGTCCTCGTACGCGAACGTCCCTTCGGCCCCGGCCTCGGCCCCCACCCCAGCCGCATCCGCCTCGCCGATGACCACGACCGTCCCGATCGACGACGCGCCCGGCACGGAGCGCAGCAGCGGCAGCAGCCGGGCGTCGACGACAACGGCCGAGGGCGTGCAGTCGCCGAGGATGTAGTCGAGTTCCAGCGGCGCCAGCCGGAAGCTCAGCGGTACGGCCATCGCCCCGAGGCTGTTCGCCGCGAACACGCTTTCCACGAACCATGGATGGTTCAGCGTGAGCATGGCCACGCGGTCGCCGGCGGCGACGCCCCGGCCGGCGAGCGCGGCGGCGAGTTGCAGCGAGCGCCGGGAGAGCTGCGCCCAGGTGGTGGTCTCCCCGAGGTAGCGGAGCGCGGGTTTGTCGGGGCGCATCATCGCGTGCGTGGCCGCCTGGGACATCCAGTGGTGCCGGAAGGACCAGGAGGGCACCGTCTCGGTCGACATGGAAGGCTCCTCGGGTGTCGTGTCGATCGGTTCCCGCAGCGGCATTCTGCTGGTCAATGCGGGCCTGAGAGAAGGGGTACGACGCACTTTTGTTAATGGGGAATCACATGGCCGCGGCCTGCCGGGCGTGTGATTGACTGAGCGGCATGACCACCGGACAGGTCGCCGCCACGCGCCCCCGCAATCGCCGGCAGCTGATCGTGGACGCGGCCGGCCGGCTCTTCAGCGAGCGCGGTTACCACGCGGCGTCCATGGAGGAGATCGCCGCGGGGGTGGGGATCACCGCCACGGCCCTGTACCGGCACTTCCCGAACAAGTACGCGCTCTTCGCCGAGTGTGCGCACGCCATGGTGGACGGGCTCGTCGACGCGCTCGACGAGACGCCGCCCGACGCCGCCCCGGCGGAGGTGCTGGGCGCCCTCATCCGGGTCACCGTCGCGAATCGTGCGTCGGGCGGCGTATACCGGTGGGAGGCCAGGTATCTCGACCGCAAGGACCGCCGGCTGCTCAAGGCGAAGTTCGGGCGGGTCGTCGAACGGGCCGCCGAGGCGGCGGGGCGGGCGGCTCCCGGGTCCGATGAGCGGCTGCGGGTCGTGGCGGCGCTCGGCGCGATCGGATCGATCACGATGCACCGCACCTCCATTGCCCAGCGGCGGCTCGAGGACGTGCTGCTGGCGTGCGCCCTGCGCGTGCTGGCGACCGACCCCGCCGCTCCCGTACGGGCCGGGGGGAGCAGTCGCGCCGCCGAGGTCGAGCTGCCCGCCCTGCCGGTGCCGCGCTCGCGGCGGGCGGAGATCCTGGCGGCCGCGATCCCGCTGTTCGCCAGGGACGGCTTCGCCAACGTCACGAACGGCCAGCTCGCGGAAGCGGTGGGGCTCGCGCCGTCCGCGCTGTACCGGCATTTCCCGGGCAAGGTCGACATCCTGGCGGCGGCATGTTCGCAGGCGGCCGGGCTGCTGGCCCAGGCGGTGGACCGGAGCCTGCAGGACGTGGCCGACCCGCGGGACGCCGTGGTGGCGCTGGCCGCGGCCTACGTGGCGTACAGCTTCGAGCACACCGACCTCACGAGCGTGGCCGAAGCCGAATTCGTCGGTCTCCCGGACGAGTTGCGGCGCCCGCTGGTCGTGGCGCAGCGCGAGCACATCGCGGTCTGGGAGCAGCAGCTGCGGGCGGCCCGCCCCGAGCTGGACCCGCGGCAGACCCGGGTCCTGGTGCACGCCGGGTTCGGGGTGGTGGTCGAGGCCGGGCGGCAGCTGCGCTGGCGGGACAGCCCCGGGCACCGCGCGGCCGTCACGGGCCTGGTCGTGGGTGCCCTGGGGCTCTGACGTCCGCTGTCTCAGGAGCCCTGCCTGTTCCCCGTCGGGATCACGATGGGGGTGGTGGTCCCCGACTGGCCGTTGTTCAAGAACCCCATGGCCAGGGCGCGCACGAACTGGTCGAACATATAGAAGCCGCCGGGCGCGACGTCGATCAGGCCTTCGCGGAACTTGATGTAGGCCGGCCACACGCCGCGGATCAGGGCCGCCGCCGCGGGGTCGCGCTTCAGGCTCAGCCAGTCGCCGATCTGGTCGCTGAGGACGTAGCGCACGAACTCGTTGAGGAAGCCGCGTGTGACGCCCAGGTCGAGCTGGGAGGGCAGGCCGAGCAGGTCCTCGGCGAGCTTGATGCCCTCGGTGGACGGGGCGAGGATCGGGGTGAGCACCTGAGCCGACTGCGCCTCCGCGGCGGCCCACGACTTGGGGATGTACTCCTCCCGCACGCCCAGCAGATGGAGGGCCACCTGCCAGCTGTGCAGGAACGCCTCCTGGTCCTCGGCCGGGAACGGGACCTTCCAGTCGAGCAGCTTCCGGCGCACGTAGGTGCCCAGACTGTGGAAGGTGACCAGGATGTCGGCGTTGCTGATCGGGATCTTCTGGTCCGAGACCGCCGTCCAGTGCGGCGACTGCGGCAGCAGGTGCCGTACCGCGGCGTGCACGAGGCGGGTCTTGTTGGCCGTGACCACGAACTGGCCCTCGGGCTCGAAGCCCTTCAGCTGCGCCAGGTCGTACCCGAACGTGAACGTCTTGGCCGCGCGGTCCTTCATGTCGGCGCCGCCCGCGGACCAGTAGACGCTCTTGGCCTCCCGCGGAATCACGGTGCTCATGATCCCGCTGCCGAGGCCGTAGAGCATGAAGAGATACGTGTCCTTGCGCCGGTTGAAGTCGGCGGCGCGGGCCAGCTTGGCGCTGTCGGCCCAGGTGGGCAGCTTGTTGACCTTCTGCAGCCAGGCGGTGAGGCCGGCGGGGAAGCCGGTGGGCAGCGGGTCGTTGTTGTTGACCCAGGACTCCATCGCGGAGTTGACCGCGGGAATCCGGCCTTCCTTGAGGAGGGTGACCAGCAGCTGGTCCACCTCGTCGTCCCATACGTACTCCGGGTCGGTGCCCGCGCCGTAGCCGGCGACCGAGTCCGCGGGCGACCACGCCCACGCCTCGCTGGTGCCCGCGGCGCCTACGAGGCCCAGCGCGGCGCCGAGCGACAGTACTTTTCGACGGCTGAGATTGCTCATTAACTTGCTCGCCTTCCCGGTAGAACGTGCGGCTCATCAGGGCTTGCGGTGCTTGTGGTTGGCCTTCCCAGCACGTTTCTGACCTTGTGTCAGGATGTGATTTCTGATTAACATAGCGACGCGTGCCGGGGTCGACAAGACCATCGCAATGGCGTTCTGGAGGAGCCCGGATGACCACGGAGACGAGCTCTCGACCCGCCTGGGTCACCGACGAGCTGATCGCGCAGTGGTACGCGTGGGTGTGTCAGGACGCGACGCCCCGCGGGCCGGACGGTCAACCGGAGGATGTCGCGGCGGCGGTCGCCGGCGCCCGGACGGCCCGGCCCGAGTGGGCCCGGCTGCCGCTGCGGCGCCGCGCCGATGTCGTACTCGCCTTTCACGATCTGCTGCTGGCCCGGCAGGACCAGGTGCTCGACCTGATCCAGTGGGAGACCGGCAAGGCCCGGTATCACGCCTGGCAGGAGGTCGCCCAGGTCGCGACGATCGCCCGCCACTACGCCCGCCGTGCCGGGCACTACCTGGCGCCCAGGCACGTACGCGGCATGGTGCCGGGGCTGACCAAGGTCAAAGAGGTGCGGGTGCCGAAGGGCGTCGTCGGCGTCATCTCCCCGTGGAACTACCCCCTTTACCTCGGCGCCGGCGACGCACTGCCGGCGCTGCTGGCCGGAAACGCCGTGGTCTCCAAGGCGGATTCGCAGACCCCGCTGACCCTGCTGTGGACCCGCGCGCTGATGGCGGAGGCCGGGCTGCCCGACGGTCTGTGGCAGATTGTGACCGGCTCCGGCGCGGTGGTGGGGACCGCCCTCGTCGACGCCGTCGACTTCGTCTGCTTCACCGGCTCGACAGCCACCGGACGGGCAGTCGCCGAGCGTGCCGCGCGCCGCCTGATCGGCGCATCGCTCGAACTCGGGGGCAAGAACCCGCTGATCGTGCGGGAGGACGCCGACGTCGCCGCCGCGGCCGCCGGCACGGTCGTGGCCGCCTTCGCCAACACCGGGCAGATGTGCATCCACATCGAGCGCGTCTATGTGCACGAGAAGGTCTACGACACCTTCCGCGACGAACTCGTCCGCGCCACGCGGGCGCTCGAGCTCGGGCAGGCGTACGACTACTCGGCGGACGTCGGGTCCCTGACCTCACCGGCGCAGCTCGCGACGGTCGCGGCGCATGTCGACGGCGCGGTGGCCAAGGGTGCGACCGTGCTCGCGGGTGGCCGGGCCCGGCCCGACATCGGACCCCTCTTCTACGAGCCGACGGTCCTGGAAGGCGTCACGGCCGAGATGGACGTGTGCGGCGACGAGACGTTCGGCCCGGTGCTCTCGCTCTACCCGTACCGCACGGACGACGAGGCGGTGGGCCTGGCCAACCAGGGCACGTACGGCCTCTCGGCCTCGATCTGGTCGAAGGACACCCGCGCCGCCGACCGGATGGCGGGTCGGATCCGCGCCGGGTCGGTCAACATCAACGACGGTGCCGCCGCGGCAGCCGGGAGCATCGAGGCCGGGATGGGCGGCATGGGCGACAGCGGACTCGGCAGGCGCCATGGTGCCGAGGGCATCCGCAAGTACACCGAGAGCCAGACGGTCGCGCGGCAGCGGCTGATGCCGCTCGGTCCGAAGCCGGGGGCGGCCGGCGCGGTGGAGGCTTTCGTGCGGCGGACGAACGGCCAACTGGCCTTGCTGCGCAAGCTGCGGGTGCGATGAGCGGCGAGAGCATGCGCGTACGGGCGCGATGGCAGGCGCTGCGGGCCACGACGGGGCAGGTCGACCCCGGCGAACTGGATGCCCTGTGGGCGGAGCTCGAGGTCGTCGACGCGGCCCAAATCCTCGGGTCCTGGCGCGGCTTCGCCTTCCTGACCGGGCACCCCATCGAGAAGGTGCTGGCCGCGAGCCGCTGGCACGGCAAGCGGTTCGACGCCCTCGACGACGCCAAGCCACTCATCTGCCGGGCCGAGGACGGCAGCCTCTACTCCGACACGAAGGCGGGGCGCGGGGAGGCCACCCTGTGGAACGTCGAGTTCCGCGGCCAGGTGACTGCCACGATGGTGTACGACGGCAGGCCCGTGCTGGACCACTTCAAGCGCGTGGACGACAACACCCTCATGGGCGTGATGAACGGCAAGCCCGAACTCGTCCTCGCGGACGGCCGCCACTTCTACTTCGGCCTGGAGCGCGAGTGAGGACCACGGTGCTGCTCTCCGGCGGCGCCGGCGCCACCGAGCTCGTCGAGGCCGAACTGGACGACCCGCGCCCGCATGAGGTGACGGTCCGGATCGAGGCGGTCGGCGTCTGCCACACCGACCTCCTGACCCGCGCGGCGCTCGGCGACCGGCCTGCGGTGCTCGGCCACGAGGGCTGCGGCATCGTGGAGCAGACCGGCGCGGCCGTGGACACCCTCGGCGTGGGGGACCGGGTGGTGATCTCGTTCGCGTCCTGCGGCCGGTGCGGGCAGTGCCGGGCCGGGCATCCGGCGTACTGCGACCGGGCGACCGCGCTGAACGGATCGGGGCGTCGGCTCGACGGCTCGCCGACGATCCGCGTCGGGGGCGCGCCCGTATTCGGCGGCTACTTCGGGCAGTCGTCGTTCGCCGCGGCAGCGCTGGCGGATGCCCGGTCGTGCGTTCCCGTCGGCGACGTGCCGCCCGAGACGGCCGCCCCGCTGGGCTGCGGATTCCTCACCGGTGCGGGAGCGGTGCTCAATGTCCTCGGGCCGGGGGCCGGCGACCGGCTGCTGGTGGTCGGCGCCGGCGCGGTCGGCACCGCGGCCGCCCTCACCGCCCTGTCCGAAGGCGTCGAGGTCGTGGTGGCGGAGCCGGTCGCCGCGCGCCGCGAGCTCGCCGCCGGGTTCGGAGCCCGGGCCTTCAACTCCCTGGACGACCGCCTGCCGCCGGTGACCCACGCGCTCGACACCACCGGGCGTCCCGAGCTGATCGCCCGCACGCTGACCCTGCTGCAGCCGCGCGGCGTGCTGGCCGTGGTCGGCCTCGGACCCGCCACGGCGGCCATCGACGTCCGCGACCTGATGCTGCGCGGGCTGCAACTGCGCGGCTGCGTCGAGGGCGACGCCGAGCCCGCGCTGCTCGTGCCGGAGCTGCTCCTGCGCTACGAGCAGGGCCGCTTGCCGCTCGACGGGCTGGTGACCACGTACGACCTGGGCGACTTCGACCGGGCGGTCGCCGATCAGCGCGCCGGACGGGTACTCAAACCCGTGCTGCTTCCGCGCCGCTGACGTTGGACACTGGAGCCATGACCGACGCGTTCACCACCCGCACCCTGGACATCACCACCGGCTCCGGCGAGACCGTCGCCGACCTCACGGCGGAGGTCGAGAGCTTTCTGCGCGAGGCCGCGCGGGGCCGGGACGGGCTGCTCAACATCTTCGTGCCGCACGCCACCGCGGGCGTCGCCGTCATCGAGACCGGCGCGGGCAGCGACAAGGACCTCCTGTCCGCGCTCCACGACCTGCTCCCCGCCGACGACCGCTGGCAGCACCGCCACGGCAGCCCGGGCCACGGCCGCGACCACGTCCTCCCGGCCTTCGTCCCGCCGCACGCCACGCTCCCGGTGATCGAGGGCCGGCTGGCGCTGGGCACCTGGCAGTCGGTGTGCCTGGTGGATACGAACGGCGACAACCCGCGGCGGCAGGTGCGGCTGAGCTTCCTGGGGTGAGCCGAGCCCCGGCACCGTGGCGGGTGCCGGGGCAGGGCGCGTGCGGTGTCACATCTTCGGCATCAGGACGGTGTCGATGATGTAGACGGTGGCGTTCGCGGTCTGCACGTTGCCGCAGACGACGTTCGAGGTGTCGTTGATCTTGTACGACTCGCCGGAGCCCGAGGTGGTGAGCTTGCTCTTGGCGAGGGTGTCGTAGGAGCCGTTCTCGAGCTGCTGCGGGGTGAGCTTCTGGCCCACGACGTGGTAGGTGAGGATCTTGGTGAGCTGCTCCTTGTCGGCGAGGACCTTGTCGAGGTCGGCCTTGGGGATTTTGCTGAAGGCGTCGTTGGTGGGTGCGAACACCGTGAGGTTCTCGGCGTTGTTGAGGGTGTCGACCAGTCCCGCCTTCTTCACCGCGGTGACCAGGGTGGACAGGGCCGGGTTGTTGGACGCCGCGGTGGCGACGGGGTCCTTGGCCATGCCGTCGAAGCTGCCCGCGCCGTCCTTGGGCACCGAGGCGCAGCCCGGGCCGAACGGCTTCTCGGGGTTGCCGTTGTCCGCGGAGGCGGCCGGCTTCTTCTCCTTGGCGGCGGATCCGCCCGCGGACTGCGACTTGTCACCGCTGTCGCTGTCGGAGCAGGCGGTGACGGCGAGCGGCAGGACGAGCGCGGCGGTCGCGGCGATCGCGATGCGACGGATGCGGAGGGTGGCGTTCATGGTCTGTTTCCTTAAGAAGACGGGGGGTTGGGGATCGGGGCTGGG
>NZ_JAAKZV010000297.1 GCF_011044975.1 Streptomyces coryli
GTGTCGAGGCCGAGGGGGTGCGGGGCGTACTCCACCGTGGGCCGGGCGATGCGCGCGGCGGGCCCGGCGGCGGGACGGCGGGCGGCGGCGGTCGCGGCCTGGGCCGGAACGAGGGTGGTGGCAAGGGTGGTTGCGGTGGTGGCTAGCAGTTGGCGTCTGCTGAACACGCGCGGCTCCCTACTAACGACTCGGGGGGTATGAATCGTTTCACGGACCGGACGCTAGAGATGGGCCACGGCCATGTCAAGGGTGAGTGGACCGACTTGGCGGCGATGAAAGAAATCGACGTTCGCACCATTGACGCTGTGGAAGCGCCGGGTCTAGCTTCCCGTGAAAAGCGCTTGAAACCTTTCACCCCAGCCGTTGACCCCAGCCTTTCACCCCAGCCCTCTGAGACCTTGGGTACAGCCATGACCCGATCCCCTGTTCTGGCCGTACGGGGCCTGAGCAAGTCCTTCGGCGCCGTGCGCGCGCTGACCGACGTGACCCTCGAGCTGCACGCCGGCGAGGCGCACGCGCTGGCCGGCGAGAACGGCGCCGGCAAGTCCACCCTGATCAAGACCCTCGCGGGCGTGCACCGGCCGGACGCCGGCGCGGTGCGGCTCGACGGGGAGGCCGCCGACTTCGGTGGCCCCGCCGACGCCCGCGACGCCGGCATCGCGGTCATCTACCAGGAACCGACGCTCTTCCCCGACCTGTCCATCGCCGAGAACATCTTCATGGGCCGCCAGCCCCGCCGCACCCTGCGCCGCATCGACCGCACGGCCGTGCACGACGCCACCGCCGCGCTGATGCGCCGTCTCGGCGTCCCGCTCGACCCGGAGCGGCCGGCGCGCGGCCTGTCCATCGCCGACCAGCAGATCGTGGAGATCGCCAAGGCGCTGTCGTTCGACGCCCGCGTGCTGATCATGGACGAGCCGACGGCCGCGCTGACCGGAAGCGAGACCGCGCGGCTGTTCTCGGTCGTCGAGACGCTGCGCGCCGAGGGCGCGGCGGTGCTCTTCATCTCGCACCGGCTGGAGGAGATCTTCCGGCTGTGCAGCAAGGTGACGACGCTCAGGGACGGCCGCTGGATCGCCACCGACGACGTCGCCGGGCTCACCGAGGACGCGCTCGTACGGCGCATGGTGGGCCGCGACCTCGACGAGCTCTATCCCAAGCAGCAGGCCACCCTCGGCGAAGTCGCCCTGTCTGTACGCCGCTTGACCCGCGAGGGCGTCTTCCGCGACGTGTCCTTCGACGTCCGGCGCGGCGAGATCGTCGCGCTGGCCGGGCTCGTCGGCGCCGGGCGCAGCGAGGTGGTGCAGGCCGTCTTCGGCGTCGACCGCGCGGACGCGGGCGAGGTGCATGTGGGTGGTACGAAGCTGCGCGCCGCGTCCCCCACCGCCGCCATGGACGCGGGCGTCGCCCTCGTACCCGAGGACCGGCGGCAGCGCGGCCTGGTCATGGAGCTGTCCATCGAGCGCAACATCGGCCTGACCGGGCTCGGCAGCCTCGGCTCCGGCGGCCTGATCAAGCGTGCCCTGGAGCGCGGCCGCGCCTCGGACTGGGCGACGCGGCTGCAGCTGAAGTACGGCAAGCTCTCCGACTCCGTCGAGGTGCTCTCCGGCGGCAACCAGCAGAAGGTCGTGCTCGCCAAGTGGCTGGCCACCGAGCCGACCGTGCTCATCGTCGACGAACCGACCCGCGGCATCGACGTCGGCACCAAGGCGGAGGTGCACCGGCTGCTGTCGTCGCTCGCCGCCGAGGGCCTCGCGGTCCTGATGGTCTCCTCCGACCTGCCCGAGGTGCTGGGCATGGCCGACCGGGTGCTGGTGATGCACGAGGGCCGGCTGGCGGCGGAGATCCCGCGCGCGGAGGCCACCGAGGAGTCGGTGATGACGGCGGCAACGGGCCGTAACGGCAAGGAGGCGGCATGAGTATGACCACCCAGGACAGCCGCCCCGCCGTCCCGCAGGCCGACACCTCCGCCCGCTCCCTCGTCGATACGGTCTTCCGCGCCCGCGAGCTGTCCATCGGCGGCGCGCTGGTGCTGCTGATCCTGTGCACCTGGCTCGCCAACAGCAGCTTCCTCGACGACCAGGGCATCAAGGACCTGCTCCTCAACTCCTCGATCCTGGTGCTGCTCGCCGTCGGCCAGTCCGTCGTCGTCATCACCCGCAACATCGACCTGTCCGTCGGCTCGGTCGTCGGCCTCACCGCCTTCGCCTGCGGTGACTTCGCGAAGAACAGCGGGCACAGCGCGTTCACCGTCTGCCTCCTCGGCATCGGCATCGGCGTCGCGTGTGGCCTGATCAGCGGGCTGCTGGTGAGCTTTGGCCGCGTCCCCGCGCTGGTCGTCACCCTCGGCATGCTGTACGTGCTGCAGGGCTTCGGCTACTGGTGGGCGAGCGGCGACCAGATCAACGCCGCCACGCTCCCGGACGGCGTCCTGAACCTCGGCAGCGGCAGCGTCCTCGGCATCCCGTATCTGCCGCTGCTCTCCGCCGCCGCGCTCGCCGCCACCGCGTACTACCTGCGCACCTACCGCGGCGGCCGCGAGCTCTACGCCATCGGCTCCAACCCCGAGGCGGCCCGCCTCGCCGGCATCCCGATCCGCCGCCGGGTGCTCGCCGCGTACGCCTTCTCCGGCGCCATCGCCGGCTTCGCGGGCGCGCTGTGGCTGTCCCGCTTCGGCACGGTCGTCGCCGACGCCGCCAACGGCTGGGAGCTGACCGTCGTTTCCGCCGTCGTGGTCGGCGGCGTCGCCATCACCGGCGGGACCGGCTCGGTGTGGGGCGCGGCGCTCGGCGCGCTGCTGCTCACCACCATCGGCAGCGCGCTCGTCGTGCTGAAGGTCTCCTCCTTCTGGCAGCAGGCGATCACCGGCGTGCTGCTGCTCGCCGCCATCACCACCGACCGCATCGTGCAGCAGCGCACCACCAGCGCCCTGCGGAAGAGGAGCCGCGCATGAGCAAGTACCTGCGCTGGGACACCGCCGTCGGCATCCTGCTGATCGCCGTCTTCCTCACCGGCTCCGGCACCACCGAGGGCTTCGCCGACACCGGCAATCTGTCGTCCGCGCTGAACGACACCGCGGAGATCGCGCTCATCGCGCTGCCGATGACGCTCCTCGTCGTCGCCGGGCAGGTGGACCTGTCCGTCGCCTCGATGCTGGGCCTCTCGTCCGCCCTCGCCGGCAGCCTGTGGGACGCGGGCTGGACCTTCGAGATGATTGTGCCGGTCTGCCTGCTCGTCGGTGTGCTCGGCGGTCTGCTCAACGGCTGGCTGGTCACCCGTATCGGGCTGCCCCCGCTCGCCGTCACCATCGGCACGCTCACCCTCTACCGCGGCCTCGCCTCCGTCGTGCTCGGCGACAAGGCGGTCGCCGACTTCCCCGAGGCGTACGGGAAGTGGGCGGCCTCGACGGAGACGGTGCCGGGCACCTTCATCCCGTATCCGATCGCCCTCTTCATCGTGCTCGCCGTGATCGCCGCCGTGCTGCTGCACTCGACCGGCTTCGGGCGCTCGCTGTACGCGATCGGGGCGCAGGAGGACGCCGCGCACTTCGCCGGGATCCGGGTGAAGCGGATCAAGCTCGCGCTCTTCGCCGTCTCCGGCCTCGTCGCGTCCTTCGCCGGGATCGTCTACACCCTGCGCTACGGCAGCGCCCGCGCGGACAACGGCCTGGGCCTCGAGCTCACCGTCATCGCCTCGGTGCTGCTCGGCGGCGTCGACTTCAACGGCGGCAAGGGCACCCTCGGCGGCGCCGTCGCCGGCGTGCTGCTGATCGGGATGCTCAACAACGTCCTCACCCTCAACGACATCTCGGGCGAGATCCAGGTCATCGTCACCGGCCTGCTGCTGATCACGTCCGTCCTCACCCCGCGGGTCGTCGCCGTGCTCTCCGAGCGCCGCCACCGGCGGGCGGCCGCAGTCTCCTGACCCACCGGACCCCGAAAGGCACCCTCGTCATGTACTCCAAGAGCCGCACTCTCGCCGCGACCGCCGCGGTCTGCGCCCTGGCGCTGGCCGGCGCCGGCTGCTCCGGCACCACCAAGGACGACGCGAAGGACGACGCGAAGAAGGAGGCCGCGGGCGCGAAGGCGAACCCGGACGCGCCGCTGAAGAAGGGCCTGAAGCTGGCCTTCCTGCCCAAGCAGATCAACAACCCGTACGAGCAGATCGTCGACAAGGCGGGCATCGCCGCGAGCAAGGAGTTCGACGCCACCGCGAAGGAGGTCGGCCCCTCCGACGCCAAGGCGTCCTCGCAGGTCAGCTACATCAACACGCTGATCCAGCAGAAGCAGAACGCGATCCTCATCGCGGCCAACGACCCCAACGCCGTCTGCGGCCCGCTGAAGACCGCGATGAAGCAGGACATCAAGGTCGTCGCATACGACTCCGACACCGCGAAGGACTGCCGCCAGCTCTTCATCAACCAGGCGAGCTCCGAGGAGATCGGCCGCTCCCAGGTGCAGCGGATCGCCAAGCAGGTGGACTACAAGGGGCAGATCGCGATCCTGTCCGCCACCCAGAACGCGACGAACCAGAACACCTGGATCAAGTACATGAAGGACGAGCTGAAAGATCCGAAGTACAAGGACATGAAGCTCGTCAAGGTCGCCTACGGGGACGACGACGACCAGAAGTCCTTCCAGGAGACGCAGGGGCTGCTGAAGGCGTATCCGAAGCTGAAGGGCATCATCTCGCCGACCACCGTGGGCGTCGCCGCCGCGGCGCGGTACATCAGCTCGTCCTCGTACCAGGGCAAGGTCGTCCTCAACGGGCTGGGCACGCCGAACCAGATGCGGAAGTTCATCAAGGACGGCACCGTCGAGGAATTCTCGCTGTGGGACCCGAAGAAGCTCGGCTATCTCGGCGCCTACGCGGCCGCCGCGCTGGCCTCCGGGCAGATCACCGGGGCCCAGGGGGAGAAGTTCAAGGCGGGCGAGCTCGGCGAGTACACCGTCGGCAAGGACGGCGAGGTCATCCTCGGGCCGCCGACCGTCTTCAACAAGAAGAACATCGACGACTTCGACTTCTGAGGAGGGGCGTTCACCGTGCAGCGCGTCTGTTTCCTGCTGAAGGTCCGCGAGGACCGGCTCGCCGAGTACCGCGAGCGGCACGCCGCCGTATGGCCGGAGATGCTGGACGCGCTCACGGCGGCCGGCTGGCGCAACTACTCGCTCTTCCTGCGCCCCGACGGCCTGCTGGTGGGCTATCTGGAGACCGAGGACTTCGCCGCAGCGCAGGCCGCGATGGCGGCGACCGACGTCAATGCCCGCTGGCAGGCCGAGATGGCGCCGTTCTTCGAGGCGCTGGACGGCGCGAAACCGGACGCTGCCATGCAGCCGTTGGCGGAGGTGTTCCATCTGGCCTAACGGCAGCCGGGCCGGGCATCGCGCCGCGGGGGTCCGGGGCGGAGCCCCGGTTCTTTCGTCGTGGCTCCTCAGCGGAGCGCCTTAGCATGGGCGCACAACAGCGGAAGGGAAAGCAGCCGTGGCGCGCATGGTGGGCATCAAGGACGTGGCGCGACAGGCCGGGGTGTCCGTCGGCACGGTCTCCAATGTGATCAACCGGCCGGAGACGGTCGCCGAGGCCACCCGCGACCGCGTCCAGGCGGTGATCGACCGGCTCGGCTACGTACGCAGCGAGTCCGCCCGCCAGCTGCGGGCCGGCCGCAGCCGCATCATCGCGTTGCTGGTCCTGGACATGGCGAACCCCTTCTTCGTCGACGTCGCCACCGGCGCCGAGCGGGCCGCGCGGGACGCGGGCCTGGGCGTGATGCTGTGCAACAGCGCCCAGAGTCCGGTCGAGGAGGCCGCGTACCTGGAGCTCTTCGTCGAGCAGCGGGTGCGCGGCGTCCTGGTGACGCCCGCCGACGACACCGGCGGCACCGTCGCGTCCTTCGCGCGGCACGGCATCCCGTACGTCTTCGTGGACCGCACCGTCGCCTCCGCCGACGCCTGCTCGGTGTCGGTGAACGATGTCGCCGGCGGCGCGCTCGCCGTACGCCACCTGCTGGAGGGCGGGCACGAGAGCGTCGTCTACGTCAGCGGCCCGATGCACCTCCCGCAGTGCCAGGACCGGCGCACCGGCGCGCTGAACGCGCTCAAGGAGGGCGGTCTCGACGAGCGGGCGCTGCTGCAGATCGAGTGTGAGCGCCTCGACGTGGCCTCGGGGCGCGACGCGGGCGAGCGGCTGCTGGGCATGTCGCCGCGGCCGACGGCGGTCTTCTGCGCCAACGACCTGCTCGCGCTCGGCGTGCTGCAGACGCTGTTCGCCTCCGGCGTCGACGTCCCCGGCGACATCGCGCTGGTCGGCTACGACGACATCGAGTTCGCGGCGGCGGCCGCGGTGCCGCTGACCTCGGTCCGCCAGCCCGCGTACCGGATGGGCCGCGCGGCCGCCGACCTGCTCATCGAGGAGACCGGCGACGCGATGGACACCCACGAGCACCAGCGGATAGTGCTGCAGCCGGAGCTGGTGGTCCGCAGGTCGAGCCTGGCCCAGCGCTGACCGGAGCCCGCGTGCAGGATCCTGCGCATGGATGTCGGCCGGCGCCGGCTTTACGGCTTGCGCCCCAGCCCGCCGTACGCGTCCACCCGCAGCGGCGACCCGACCTGGGAGGCTTCCGGCCGCCACTCGGTCACCATCACCACGCCCGGGTCCACCAGCTCGAGACCCTCGTGGAAGCCGGCGATCTGCTCGGGGCTGCGGACGTAATACGGCAGTGCGCCGCTGGAGTTGTACTGGTCCTGCGCCTCGATCATCTCCGGCGAGGTGGCGGTGCCGTCGTAGTGCAGCAGATAGCTGCCGGACGGGAGCGGCGCCATCAGCCGGCGGATGAGGGAGCGGGCCTCCTCGTAGTCGGCGACGTGGCCGAGGACGCCCATCATGATCAGCGCGACGGGCCGGTCGAAGTCGAGGGTCTTCGCGGCCGTGGCGACGATGGTCTCCGGGTCGTGCAGGTCCGCGTCGATGTACGCCGTCTCGCCCTCCGGGGTGCTGGTCAGCAGCGCGCGGGCGTGCGCGAGCACCAGCGGGTCGTTGTCGACGTACACGATGCTGGCGTCAGGGGCGACACCCTGGGCGATCTCGTGGGTGTTGTCAGCGGTCGGCAGCCCGGTGCCGACATCGAGGAACTGGCGCACGCCCGCCTCGCCTGCCAGATGGCGTACGGCCCGGATCAGCAGCTGCCGGGAGGTGCGCGCCACGTCCACCAGGCCCGGCCAGGAGGCGGCGATCTGGTCGGCGATCTGCCGGTCGGCTTCGTAGTTGTCCTTGCCGCCCAGCCAGTAGTTCCAGAAGCGGGCGGAGTGCGGCACGGAGGGGTCGATGTCAGTCATGGCAGCACTTCCCCACAGCGGCGAACGATCGTTACCTGTCAATGATCAAGCTACCGCAGTGAGTTGACCTTTGTCGTCAGTCAGCAGGTGCCGGAGTTCGCGGACCGCGCTGCGCCCCGCGCGATTCGCGCCGATGGTGCTGGCGGACGGCCCGTAGCCGACGAGGTGGATGCGCGGATCGCGCACCGCCCGGGTGCCGTCGACGGCCACGCCGCCGCCGGCCTCGCGGAGCCGCAGCGGGGCCAGGTGGTCCAGGGCGGCGCGGAAGCCGGTGGCCCAGAGGATCACGTCGGCCTCGACACCGCTGCCGTCCGCCCAGACGGCGCCGGTCGGCGTGATCCGCTCGAACATCGGCAGCCGGTCGAAGACGCCGCGCTCGCGGGCCCGGCGGATCTCGTCCGTCACGGCGAGGCCGGTCTCGGCCACCACGCTCTTCGGCGGCAGCCCCTGCCGGACCCGCTCGGCCACGTTGGCGACGACCTCGCGGCCCCAGTCCTCGTTGAACTCGCCGTCGCGCCAGACCGGCGGCCGCCGGGTGACCCAGTGGGTCTCCGCCGCCACCTCGGAGATCTCCAGCAGATGCTGGGTGCCCGAGGCGCCGCCGCCGACCACGATCACCCGCTGCCCGGCGAAGTCGGCGGGGCCGTTGTACTGGGCCGTGTGCAGCTGGCGGCCGCGGAAGGTCTCCTGCCCCGGGTAGCGGGGCCAGAACGGGCGGTCCCAGGTGCCGGTGGCGTTGATCAGGGTCTTCGTGGTCCAGGTCCCGGCCGAGGACTCGACCAGCAGCCGCCCGTCGTCGCCCTCCCGTACGGCGGTGACGTCGACGGGCCGCAGCACGGGGAGGTCGAAGGCGCGCTCGTACGCCCCGAAATACTCGCCCACGACCTCCGCCGCGGGCCGCGTCGTGTCCCCCTCCTCCAGCCGCATCCCGGGCAGGTCGTGCACCCGGTGCGCCTTGCCGTAGGTCAGGGTCGGCCAGCGGAACTGCCAGGCCCCGCCGGAGCCGGGGGAGTGGTCCAGGACGACGAAGTCGAGCCCGCTCCGGCGCAGAAAGTACGCCGCCGAAAGCCCGGCCTGACCTGCTCCGATGACGACCGTGTCGACCTCGCGTCCGCTGTGGTTCATGTTTCTACCAACCGCGCGCGGCGGGAAAATCATCCCGTGCCCGCCGCGCGCGGTCAGCAGCCGCCGCTACCGCTCACCGCCCCCCGGCGAGCAGCAGGGGCGCACCGCCCGGCGCGGACGCCGGACGGCCGTTCGCGGCCGGGACGCCGGCCAGCGGGGAGGCGGGGATGGTGGGCAGCAGGCCCCGCCGCGCCAGCTCAGGGGTGACGCCCTCGCCGAACCAGTACGCCTCCTCCAGATGCGGATAGCCGGAGAGGATGAAGTGCTCGATGCCGAGCGCGCGGTACTCCTCGATCCGGTCGGCGATGTCCGCGTGGCTGCCGACGAGCGCCGTGCCCGCCCCGCCCCGTACGAGCC
>NZ_JAAKZV010000298.1 GCF_011044975.1 Streptomyces coryli
GGCCCGAACCCCACACCCCCACCACCGCAGCCGGAACCGGCCTGAGGCGGCAGCCGAGCAGAGCAGACAGGGCAGGCGGCAGGGCGGGCACCCCTTAATCCGCGTGCCCGCCGCCCGCCCGTCCTCGCGGTCGCGGCTGCCGAGCGGGGGAGTGCGCGGCCGGGCGCGGAGTGGCGCAGGGGTGCGTGGGGGTGGACGTGTTGCTATGGCGGCATGCTTCGAGTTTGTGTGCTTAGTGCTGCCTCTTTTGCGGCTGCCGCTGCCCTCACCGCCGCCGTGCCGGCCGCTGCCGTCGCCGCCGCTCCCGATCCCGCCACCATCTCCGTGACCGGCAATGGCTCCGCCTCGCAGGCGCCCGATCTCGCCGTGCTCAGTGCCGGGGTGGAGACGCGCGGGGACACCGCGGAGAAGGCCGAGGACGCCATGGTCAAGGCGTCGAACAAGGTGCTGGACGCCATCCGTGCGGCGGGCGTGGAGAAGAAGGACGTGCAGACGCAGGGGCTTTCGCTGCGGGCTGTGTATGAAGAGAAGGACGGGAAGTCGACCGTCGTCGGGTACGAGGCGGGGCAGACGTTCACCGTCAAGGTGCGGGACATCGACTCCGCGGGTGACGTCGCGCAGGCCGTGACCGACGCGGGCGGCGACGCGGCGCGCGTGCACGGCATCAGCTTCGACGTCGCCGACCGCGACGACCTCAACGCCGACGCCCGCGCGGACGCGTACCGCGACGCCCGCGCCAAGGCCAGGCAGTACGCGAAGCTGAGCGGGCACAAGCTCGGCCGTCTCGTCAGCCTGAAGGAGGGCGGTGGCGGAGGTACGCCCCAGCCGGTCGCGATGGCCGCCCCCGAGGCGTCGGACGCGCAGCTGGAGGTCCCGGCAGGGGAGCTGACCGCCGATGTGTCGGTGAACGCCGAGTACCGGCTCGACTGACCCGGCGGGCGCGGTCCTGCGCCCCGTACCACTGGAGGCCCAGCGCCACCGCGAGGCCGATCTCCACGAGGTCGCCGCCGTAGTACATGAGCTGGGACGCCAGTTCCCCATCGGCCCGTCCGGCAGACATGCCGGGCGGGCCGGTCGCGTACAGGGACTTCGCCAGGATGGCATGCGCGGCCGCCGCCGCGAGGAGGGTCGCGGTGCGCAGCGGGAAGTCCCGGCGGTGGGCGAAGGGTTCGCGGCCGAGGACGGCGTACGTGAAGAGCAGCCCGGCCAGGATCAGGTGCAGCTGGACGGCGGCGCTCAGCCAGGGGGAGTGGTGGGCGGCGGCGAAGAGCGGGGTGCGGTAGAGCAGCCACAGGCCGCCGGTGTCGAGCAGCGCCGCCACCGGGGGACGGCGGCAGGGCGCGCAGCAGCAGCGTCACCGGGCGGGCCAGCACCACGAGCAGGGGGGTCGCCATCGCCGTCGCCAGGTGGCCCGCCATGTGGGCGGTAAGCGGCGGCAGTTGATCCGACGCCGACGCAGCCACCGCGATCACCGCCGCGGTCGCCCAGCACGCCGCCTCCCACCGCCGCGGCCACGCGTCACCCCGCCGCCGCAGCCGCCGGACCGCGCCCGTATACGCGAGGCAGCACGCCACCGCCGCCAAGAAGAGCGCGGTCACTGGGCGGCAGACCGGCGGCGCAGATCCGCGAAGAGCACCAGGCCTAGACCGTCTCCTCTCAGTCATGGCGCGCCGCCTCCTGGAGCTCCTCGAGGATGCGGTATGCGTCGGTGAGCAGGCCGCCGTACAGCGGCCACTCGTTGGGGGCGTTGAGGTGCTCGAGGCGGCTGCCGGTGGTCAGCGCCATGTAGTGGCGGTGGCCGGCGTTCAGGTGGTGGTCGAAGGCGTCGCCGTCCAGGCCGCCGAACGCCTCGACGCCGCCCGCGGCCGCCTCGAGCAGACCGGCGTACGGCGAGAGGAAGTCGCGCGCGAGTTCGTCGTAGTAGTCGCTGTCCGCCGCATACGCCAGGCCGCGCTGGATCGACTGGGTCTGCAGAGCGACGCGCTGCAGGGTGTTGACCACCCGGCGCTGGCGCGGCAGGGCGGCGGGCCGGTCCGGGCGCCACAGCCGTCGCGGGTTCAGGCGGGCGCTCGTCTCGCCCTCGTCCACGGTCTCGCGGGCGCGCCGCGCCGTGGCCTCCAGGTTGCTCGCCCGCCGCGCCCAGGCGTCGCTGCGGGCCCGGTCGGGGGCGCTGTCGCGGAGGGTGCCGGCGATGTCGGTGAGCAGCTCGGCCACCGAGGCGGACAGCTGGAGGACCGCCTCCTCGGCGCTGCGGTAGTACGCCGGCGGCGCGAGCAGCAGCGAGACGGTGAGGCCGCAGCCGATGCCGAGGGCCACGGCCGCGACCAGGTGCAGGCTGTAGCCGACGACCCCGCCGCCCGCGGTGAAGGCGAACAGCGCGGTGACCGGGACCTGCAGCCGCAGCGGCCCGTACACCGGCAGCCGGGCGGCGGCGAAGGCGGCCGTCATCACCACGGCCAGGCTCCAGGCCTGCACCCCGGTGGCGGCGCTGAGCGCCGTCGCCGGCAGCACGCCCGCGGCGACCGCGGCGGCGTACTGCAGTGAGTGCCACACCGACCGGTACACGGTCGACTGCAGCGCCAGCAGCGCCGTGAACGGCGCGAAGGTGGTGACCGAAGGCGGCAGCAGCCAGGACGCCAGCATCCACGCCGTCACCACCGCGGCGACCGACTTCGCCTGCAGCAGCCCCTGATCGTGGCGCGGCCACCTCACGCGGCGGCGGGCGCGGCCGCCGGTCGGACGCCGATGCGGCCGAGCGCGGCGCGCATGGTGACCTGGTTGGCGGAGAGCACGGGGATGCCCAGCTCGGCCTCCAGCGGCGGCAGCAGGTCGTAGGTCGGCAGGTTGGTGCAGCTGAGGAAGAGCGCGTCCGCCGGGCCGGCCGCCGCCCGCCGCGCCATCGCCGCCACCTCGTCGTACGGCACCCGCCAGATCCGCTCCGTAAGACCGAGCGACGCGCGCCCGGCGACCGGGACGCCCGCGTCGGCGAGGTAGTCCGTCAGCCGCCGCGTCACCCGGCCCGGGTACGGCGCCGCCACGGCGACGCGGCGGGCGTCGAGCTCGCGCAGCGTCTCGAGCAGCGCGCCCGAGGTGGTCAGCGCGGGCACCCCGCAGCACCGCTCCATCGCGTCGCACAGCCGCCGCTCGCCGTTGCGTCCGCCGGCGAAGCTGCCCGCGGTGCAGGCGTACGCCACCACCTCGGGACGCACCGCGCCGAACGCCCGCACCGCCGTCCTGACCGGGGCCTCGTCGCTCGCTCGCGCCCGGTAGCGGGTGCGGGTGAGGTGCAGCGACACGTCGTCGGGCACCCAGCGCCACAGCTCGCGGTCGAGGGCGAAGTCGTACGGGGCCACGACACCTACGCCGTGCTGGTCGGGCGGGCCGGGAAGGAGTGCGGAAGAGTCCACTTACAGGCGCCTGTCTCGTCGCGTAACCAGTGCTTACGCAGGGCGAGTAGCAACCGCGCGGCAGCGGCAAACCCCACCCGGAGCACTCATTCCAGCCGTTTCAGCGGCCGCACCGCGGGGCCCTGCAGCACATCGCCGTCCACCCCGAAGCGGGAGCCGTGGCACGGGCACTCCCAGGCGGTCTCGGTCTCGTTGAAGCGCACCAGGCAGCCCAGGTGGGTGCAGCGGGCGGACAGCGTGTGCAGATTGCCGTCCTCGTCGCGGTGCACGGCCCGCTGCCGCCCCGGGGGCCCGGTCACCGCGCCGCCGCCGCGCGGGACCGTATCGGCGCCCGAGCGCCGGGAGGCATTGAAGCGGTCGCCGGCGAAGCGGCGGGCGACGCCGGTCTGGTACGACAGCAGCGCGGACGCCTCGCGTACGGGATGCAGCCGGCGCGGGTCGTAGATCCAGCTCCACGGCAGCTCGTCGCCGGTCAGGCTCTCGGCCAGCAGCCGGCCCGCCAGCACGCCGCCGGTCATGCCCCAGCCGGCGAAGCCGGTGGCCACGTGCAGATGCCGGGCGCCGGGGTGCAGCGGGCCGATGAACGGGGTGTGGTCGGAGGACCAGTTGTCCTGCGCGGCCCAGTGGGCGAGCGGCTCGGCCGCCGGGAAGTGCTGCCGGGTGAAGTCCACCAGCCGGGCCAGGCGCCCCGGCACGGCGGCCGCGCCGGGGGTGAACTTCTCGCCCGTGACGATCAGCAGCCGCCGCCCGCCGTCGCCGGGCAGCGGCGCGGTGCGTACCGAGCGGGTGTGGTCGTCGGGGGTGAGGTACATGCCGCCGGGGTCGTCCGCGGCCGGGATGGCGGCGGCGACGACCAGTTCGCGCTGCGGCTTCAGCCGGGCGAAGAGCAGGGCGCGGTCGAGGATCGGGTAGTGGGTGGCGATCACGACGTCGCGGGCGCGCAGTTCGGTGCCCTCGGCGGTGACCACGCGGCACGGGCCGCCCTCGTGCACGGCGGCGACCCGGGACTGCTCGTAGATCCGGCCGCCGCGGGCGCTGAAGTCGTCGGCGAGCGCGAGCAGGAACTTGCGCGGGTGGAACTGCAGCTGGTCGGGGAGCCGGAGCCCGGTCGCGTACGGGAAGGGCGGGTCGTCGTCGCGGTCGAGCACGACATCGAGCCCGGCCTCGCCGGCGGCGAAGGCCTCCGCCTCGATCCACCCGTGGTGATCGGGGTCGGAGACGTAGCTGACCGCGGGCCTGCGCTCCAGCTCGCAGTCGGCGCCCAGCCGTTCGCAGATCGATGCCACCTGCCGCACCGCGTCCAGCTGCGAGCGCGCGTACAGCCGGGCGACCTCGGCGCCGCGGGCCGCGCGCAGCTTGCGGTACCGCAGCTCCTGCAGCGCCGACACCTTCGCGGTGGTGTGCCCGGTCACCCCCTCGGCGATCCGCCCGGCCTCGACGACCGCCACCGAGCGTCCGGCCCGGGCCAGTTCCCAGGCGGTGCAGAGCCCGGCGACGCCGCCGCCGACGACGGCCACATCCGCTTCCTCGCCGGCGGGCAGCCGCGGATATCCGCGCCCCGGCGCCGTAGTGATCCAGTGCGATGCCTGCGTACCCACGACCACGTCGGTCATGGTGTCCCCTCCCTCGGGTACGGCGATGTCACGCGGGGCCGCCGCCCCGCGGGGGAACCGGGGCGGCGGCAGTCTCGGTGCTCGGGGCCGCTCAGGCCTTTCCGAGCCGGGTGAGGAGCATCTGCTTGCCCATCTCGGCGCCCTTGCGGCTGTCGGCCTGGGCCTTGGTGAAGAGCTCGACGGCCTCGTTGTCGCCGTCGCGCTCGGCGTCCTTGATGTACTGCTCGAGGCGCAGGGCGTTGCTCAGGCAGGCCTCGACGTACCAGACGAGGTTGTAGTCCTTGTCCTTGGTGCCGGTGACGTGGCCGGTTTCCTGGCTCTCGTGCATGGGGTCTCTCCTCCGTGGGGTGCCTGGCGGCTTGCGGTCCTACTCCCGGTAGCCCGGCAGCGGCCGCTGAAACCCGGCGCGGCTCACAGGTGATCGCGCGGGATGCGGTGCTCCCAGTTGCGGGAGTACGCGCGGTGCTCGCCCTCGTAGCCGTCCAGCTGGGCGTGCAGGCGGAGTTCTCCGGGGGTGGAGTGGAGCACCGTGCGGGTGACGGTGCGGACGCGCCAGTCGCCGCGGCGGAAGGTCAGTTCCGACTCCACCTCGCCCCAGGGGGAGGCGAAGTCGCCGGCCGTGCAGCCGTAGCGCTGGCGGACGCGGCGGCCGACCTCCAGGTCGATGCCGTCGTAGCGGACCACGCCGGTGTCCTTCACGACCTTCAGCTCCTGCTGGTACGTGACCAGGTCGCGGGTCACCTCCCAGCGCTGCTCGCCGGGCGTGACCTGGGTGTGTGCGAGCGGTGGCGCGCCCTCCGGCTCGTCGAAGGGGCGCAGCGACACCTCGTCCGACTCGGTCACCGGGCGCACCGGCAGCAGCAGCCGGCTGCCCGCCGTGTGCACGGTCAGCCGCACCGGGTGCGGTGGCGGCCAGGCCTGCGGCCAGTAGGAGGTGGAGAGCGACAGCCGGATCCGGTGGCCGGCGGGGAAGGCCTGGGCCACGCCGTTGAGTTGGACGTCCACCTGGTAGCGGCGGCCGGGCTCCAGCGGCTGCGGATCGGCGTCGCCGTCCCGGTGGGTGAGGTTCAGCAGCCCGTACGTGACCCGGGTGGCGCTGCCGTCAGGGGCGACGTCGGAGAGCCGGACGGCGACCATCGCGATCGGCTCGGAGACCTCCACCTCCAGCCGGGCCACCGGCGCGCCGAGGATCTCGCACGGCTCGCCGAGCTCCTCGGTGTCGAAGACCAGCGAGCCGCCGTCCTCCTCCCGCTGGTCGTACGGCAGGTCCGGCGGGGCCGCGTACGAGCACCACTTCCCGGCGAACTGGCCGACGGACAGGGGCGATTCGACCGGCAGCGCCTCGTCGGACGGCGGCTCGTGCGGGCGGCCGATGCGGTGGCGGGAGAGCGGCAGC
The DNA here is from genome assembly GCF_011044975.1 of Streptomyces coryli. Taxonomy (GTDB): domain Bacteria; phylum Actinomycetota; class Actinomycetes; order Streptomycetales; family Streptomycetaceae; genus Streptomyces; species Streptomyces coryli. The sequence continues at coordinate 6,417 of NZ_JAAKZV010000298.1, forward strand.
TCGTCCAGGACCGTATGCGGGGACGGCCAGGACGGCTCGCCGGTCCAGCGGCCCGGGCGCTCGGCGTACGAGGTGTGCGGGGGGACGCTGTCCTGCATCCAGGTGCGCAGCACCGGCTCCTCCTCGGCGCCGTTCTCCACCCCCTTCAGCCAGCGGTCCCACCACCGGACGACCTCCTGCAGGAAGCCGACGGCCGGGCCGGGCTCGCCCAGGTGCGGGTACTTGTGCGACCACGGCCCGATCAGGCCCTTGCGCGGCACGTCGTCATCGAGGTGCTCCAGCAGCCGGAAGACGGCGTTGGAGTAGCCGTCCGCCCAGCCGCTGACCGCGAAGACCGGGCAGCGCACCGCCCCGTAGTCCTCGCACACGGACCCGTGCCGCCAGAAGTCGTCGCGCCGCTGGTGCTCCAGCCACTCCGCGAGCCACAGCCCGCTGCCGTCGAGCCGGTCCAGCCACATCCGCCGCCAGCGCTCGCCGACCAGCGCCGGGTCGGGCGGGCAGGAGGTGTGCGCGAACATCGTGGACGCCTCGGAGAGGTTGTCCGAGAGCAGGCAGCCGCCCATGAAGTGCATGTCGTCGGCGTACCGGTCGTCGGTGAAGGACGCGATGACGATGGCCTGCAGGCTCGGCGGCCGGCGGGCGGCGACCTGCAGCGCGTTGAAGCCGCCCCAGGAGATCCCCATCATCCCGGTGCGGCCGTCGCACCACGGCTGTTCGGCCAGCCAGGCCAGCACCTCCTCGGCGTCGGCGAGCTCCTGTTCCAGATACTCGCCGGTGAGCACGCCCTCGGACTCGCCGGTGCCGCGCAGGTCGACGCGCACGCAGGCGTAGCCGTGGCCGGCCATATAGGGGTGGTGGATGGAGTCGCGGACCGCGGTGAGGTCCCGCTTGCGGTACGGGATGTACTCGAGCACCGCGGGCACCGGCTCGTCCTCGGACGCTACGGGACGCCAGATGCGGGCGGCGAGCCGGGTGCCGTCGGAGAGCGGGATCCACAGGTGCTCCTCCTCCTTCACGGCATACGGCAGGGAACTGACCTCGCGCATTTACGTGCTGTCCTCCTCGGTGTCGTCGATGACGAAGTCCAGTGCGGCGACGCACCGTTCGTACTTCTCCCGCAGCCCGTGCTCGTCGTCCGCGCCGACATACACGTGGGCGAGCTCGTAGCTGTAGCTGTCATGCGCCTCCGGCGCCTCGGACAGCCGCATCCCCGCGTCGGCCACCGGCACCATGTCCACGCCGCCGAGCTCCTTCGCCAGCGCCCGCAGCTCGTCCTCGCCCGCCCGGTGCCGCACCAGGCCGTCGCGGAAGCGGCGCAGATACCACTTGGCGGCGACCGCGTACGGGCCCTGCCGGAACGGCAGCCGCGGATTCTCGCCGAGCGCGAGGGAGACCATGCAGTGGTGGTTGGGCACGCCGTCGACCTGGGAGAACAGCTCGGCATGCGACTGCGAGTGGCGCGGATTGACCTCCAGCAGGCCGATGGCGCCGGTGCCGGGGTCGTAGAAGAACTCGATGCAGAAGGTCGAGTGGTCGAGGCCGATCTGCCGGATCACCCGCCGGGAGATGTCCGCGAGCCGATCCTGGACGTCGCCGGGGAGCGCGGACGGGTACTGGTAGCGCAGGAAGCTCGACGTGTCCGGATACGTATGTGAGTCGACGACGCCGTACACCTCGATGCGGCCGTCCTGCACATACCCCTCGACGGTGGCCTGGTCGCCCGGCATCGACTCCTCGACGATGCAGGCCTGCGGCCCGGCGTCGGCGAGCTCGCGGGGGAGTTCGAGCTGCTTGACGACGTACTCGAAGGGCTTGCCGATCTGCTCGATGCCCTCCTTGATCTCCGCGACCGCGGCGCAGAACTGCTCGTCGTCGCGCACCTTGTAGGCGTACTTCGACGAATACGACTTCACCGGCTTGATCCACACCGGATAGTTCAGCCCGTCCGGCAGCCGGGCCGGCTCCTCGAGGTCGAGCAGCGCGAAGCGCGGGTGCTCGTCGATGACCTTGCGCTGCTCGAGGCGGCTCCAGTACTTGTGCTCGCACTTCACGACCGACTCCAGGCTCGGGCTGCGCAGTCCGAAGCGGTGGCAGAGGATCGGCAGCATCGTGGTCACCGGGAAGTCCCGGTAGCCGACGATCGCGTCGACGGTGCCGTCGAACTCCCGCAGCTGGCGCTGCGCCTCATCGAGCAGGTCCGTCAGCTGCCGCTCCTCGAACTGCAGCTCGTCCCGGGTCAGCAGCGGATGGAAGCGGCAGTCGGCCGCCGCGGGCAGCTCGCCCAGCGACCGCAGGTTCAGGTCGTCGAGGCCGAGCACGAAAATGTTGCGGTCGGCCGGCATCCAGGGCTCCTCGGGTGG
>NZ_JAAKZV010000299.1 GCF_011044975.1 Streptomyces coryli
CGCCCCCTCCTCACCCCCGGCACCGAATCACCGGACCCGGCCTTCGCCGTCCACCACGAAGCAGGCGCCCTGAACGAGCTCTACGCCCTGGGCGCCGACGTCCTCACCCGCGCCGTGGTGAACGCCGTCCTGGCGGCAGAGAGCGTAGAGACCCCGGGCGGGGTCTTCCCGTCGTACCGAGAGCTTTACGAGGAGCGGGGCGCCGCCGGCTGACGGTGTCGGTCAGCGGTCGGTCGCGCGCGGATGGCCCATGCCCGCGTAGGTGATCCAGCAGGTCTCGCGCTCGGTGTCCACGAGGTACCAGATGCGGCCGCTTCCGGTGACCTCGATCTGCCACTGCTGGCAGGTCTGACCGCGGTAAGTCCCGTGTGCCAGGCTGCCTTTCAGGCGGTGGTGCCGGGCTGTTTCCGCGGTCGGGACCGGGTCGCTGCGTAGGGCGGTCCAGGCTCGGTAGGTGTTCTCGCGAGCCTGCTGCGTCAAGCTCTCCCAGCCCTTTGCCGATGCGGCATCCGCGAAGCGGATCTCCCACTGCCCCTCCGGTGCAGGTGGCGCGGCTCGGTCGCCTCGTCCTGGGGTCACGCGTCGGCTGCCGGGTTCGGGACGGGGCCGTAGTCGGCATCGTGGTCTCTGGTCAGCGCAGCCAGCAGGTCCGGGTCCGAGTAGACCTCCGCCGTGTGCTGCCAGGCGATGAGCAGTTGGGCGACGGACGCGCTGTTGCTGACGGAATCGGCGGCCCGCATCGTGTCGACCAGTTCCACGGCGAAGCCGTGCACGTCCTGCTCCGGCAGGAAGCGCACCCATGGGAATGCCTCCGGCAGCACATCCAGGAGGAGCTCCATGCTGCCTGGCTCGCGGCGGGCGATGGCGGCGAGCATGCGCGTGGCAGCGGACACGACCGTCTGGTCCTGCTCGGCTCGAGCAGCCGTAGTGAGGACCAGGTCCTCGCCGTCCCTGCGGTGCAGGAGCAGGCGATGCGATTCCTTGAGGCGCGCGAGTGTCTGCTTGTTCTTGTTGACAAGCTCGGAGAAGTTGGCGGAGGCAGGCTCTGCACTCATGAGTTTCAAACTACTTTGAAAGTCTGCGCCTCGCCATCGCTCGATCGGGCGAACAGTCCGCAGCCCGGCCGCAGCGGTGCGTGCGGCCGGGCTGCGGAGGGGCGCTGGGCTCAGGCGGTCGTCAGGACTTTCTGTTCCGATGGGTGGTCGGTCTCTTGCTGGGACGGGGCGGGGGCCTCGGGCTGTTGCTTTTTGTGGCCCTTCAGGAAGATGACCAGGGCGGCGCTTACTGCGGTGCCTGCGGCGATGGCTACCAGGTAGAGGAGCCAGCCGCCGATCAGCGGGGTTACCCAGATGCCGCCGTGGGGGGCGCGGAGGGTGCTGCCGAAGGCCATCGACAAGGCGCCTGTTACGGCGCCGCCGGCCATGGAGGCCGGGATGACGCGGAGCGGGTCGGCGGCGGCGAAGGGGATGGCGCCCTCTGAGATGAAGGAGGCGCCGAGGACCCAGGCGGCCTTGCCGTTTTCGCGTTCGGTCTTGGTGAAGAGCTTGCCGCGGAGCGTGGTGGCCAGGGCCATTGCCAGGGGCGGGACCATGCCTGCTGCCATGACGGCCGCCATGACCTTCAGGCTGCCGTCGTTCGGGTGGGTCAGGCCGCCGACCGCGAAGGCGTACGCGACCTTGTTGACCGGGCCGCCGAGGTCGAAGCACATCATCAGGCCGAGGATGACGCCCAGGATGATCGCGTTGGAGCCGGAGAGGCTGCTCAGCCAGTCGGTGAGCGCGTTCTGGAGGGAGGCGATCGGCTTGCCGATCACCACGTACATCAGGAAGCCGATCACCGCTGATGAGATCAGCGGGATGACGACCACCGGCATGATGCCGCGGAGTGTTTTCGGGACCTCGATGCGCTGGATCGCCTGCACCAGTGCGCCGGCCAGCAGGCCCGCTACCAGGCCGCCGAGGAAGCCGGCCTCGATGGTGAGAGAGATCGCGCCGCCTACGAAGCCGGGGACCAGGCCCGGGCGGTCCGCCATGCCGTAGGCGATGTAGCCCGCCAGGACCGGGACGAGGAAGCCGAAGGCGGCGCTGCCGATCTGGTTGAAGAGGGCGGCCCAGCTGTCGGCTTCGGTCCAGATGAAGTGTTCGGCGACCGACTTCGCCTCGGTGATGTCGTAACCGCCGAGGGCGAAGGAGATCGCGATCAGCAGGCCGCCGGCGGCGACGAACGGGACCATGTAACTGACGCCGGTCATCAGCCACTTGCGGAGCTTGGTGCCGTAGCCGTCCTCGGCGTCGGCATTGCGGTCCATGGGCGAGCCGGCGGCGGGGGTCTCGCTCACCTCGCCGCGGGCGGCCTTGTCGCGGGCCTCGGCGATGAGTTCCGCCGGGCGGTTGATCGCGGCCTTCACGCCTACGTCGACGGTGGGCTTGCCCGCGAAGCGGGGGCGGTCGCGGACTTCGACGTCGTGGGCGAAGATCACGGCGTCGGCGGAGGCGATGAGGTCGGGGTCGAGGCGGGTGAAGCCGGCCGAGCCCTGGGTCTCCACCGTGATCTCGACTCCGGCCTCGCGGCCGGCCTGTTCGAGGGATTCGGCGGCCATGTAGGTGTGGGCGATGCCGGTGGGGCAGGAGGTGACGGCGACGATACGGAGCGCCTGCGGCGAGGCTGTGGGGTTGGAGGCGGCGGCGTGCTCCGCTGTCTCCGCGGCCGCATCGGGCCCGCCGGGGTTGCCGGTTCGCGGCCGCGAGGGGGTGGGCGCGTTGGTCTCGGAGGTGGGGGCCTGCGCGACGGCGCCCGAAGCATCGGCGGGGTCGGCCTGTACGGGCTCCGTATCGCCGCGGATCAGGCGGGCTGCGGTTTCCGCGTCTTCCGCTGTGCGCAGGGCGGTCGTGAAGGAGTCGTCCATCAGGCTGCGGGCCAGCGTTGACAGGATCGAGAGGTGGTCCTCGTCGCCGCCTGCCGGGGCTGCGATCAGGAAGATCAGGTCGGCCGGGCGGTTGTCCGTGGCGCCGAAGTCGATGCCTGTCGCGCTCCTGCCGAAGGCCAGGGTTGGCTGCGTTACGTGTTCGCTGCGGCAGTGCGGGATGCCTATGCCGCCGTCGAGGCCCGTGGGCATCTGGGCCTCGCGGGCGGCCACGTCCGCGAGGAAGCCTTCTAGGTCGGTGACGCGGCCGGTGGCCGTCATGCGTTCGGCCAGGGAGCGGGCCGCGGCCTCCTTCGTGTCGGCGGTGAGGTCCAGGTCGACCAGGGGTGCGGTTATCAACTCGCTCATCGTGCAGCTCCATTGCCTGAGCGGACCGGCTCGGTGAGTGGCCGGTCGAGGGGGACATCTGCGGTGACGGTGACCTCGTCGGGGGCGAGGTCGCGGGGGGTGGGCATCACGCTGCCGGGGAGTTGGACGGCTGCCGCGCCGTGCGCGACCGCGGCGGCGAGGGCGGCCGGGCCCGTACCACCCGCCGCCAGGAAGCCGGCCAGTGAGGCGTCGCCCGCGCCGACGTTGCTGCGGACGGTGGCGACCGGGGCCGAGGCGAACCAGACGCCGTCGTCCGAGACCAGCAGCTGCCCGTCCGCGCCGAGGCTGGCGAGCACCGCGCCCGCGCCCCAGTCGCGTACCTCCTCGGCGGCCTTGACCGCGTCGCCCACGGTGAGCAGCGGGCGGCCGACGGCTTCGGCGAGCTCGGAGGCGTTGGGCTTGACCACGTCGGGGCGGGCGGCGAGCGAGGCGGTCAGCGCCGGGCCCGAGGTGTCCAGGGCGATGCGGGCGCCGGCCCGGTGCACGCGGTCGACGAGGTCCGCGTACCACTCGGGGGCGAGCCCGCGCGGCAGGCTTCCGCAGCAGGCGATCCAGTCGGCGCCGGATACTGGGTCACCACCCCCGACCCGCTCCCGCACCGCCTCGAGCAGCGACTCCGCCTCCGCAGCAGTCAGTTCAGGCCCCGCCGCGTTGACCTTCGTCAGGGTGCCGTCCGGCTCCGCCAGCGCCACGTTCACGCGCGTCGAGCCTGCCACCCGGACGCCGGCCGCCTCGATGCCGTGTTCTCCCAGGAGCCGGGCGAGCAGGTCGCCCTCCGGGCCGCCGAGCGGGAGGACCGCGACCGTGCGGTGTCCCGCCGCCGCCACGGCCCGGGAGACGTTGACGCCCTTGCCGCCCGGGTCGACCCGGTCGGTGCCCGCGCGCAGCACCGCGCCGCGGTCCAGGGCGGGTAGCTCGTACGTGCGGTCGAGGCTGGGGTTGGGGGTGACGGTGACGATCATGTACGCACAACTTCCGTGCCCTGCGCCTTGATCGCGCGGGCGTCTTCGGGGGCGAGGCCGGTGTCGGTGATGAGGAGGTCCACGCCGGCGAGGGAGCCGAAGCGGGCGAGGTGCTGGGCGCCGAACTTGCCCGAGTCGGCGAGCAGCACCACGCGCCGGGCGGCGCCGATCACCGCCCGCTTCACGGCGCCTTCGGCGAGGTCGGGGGTGGTGAGGCCGGCGTCGAGGGAGTAGCCGTTGGTGGCGATGAAGGCGACGTCGGCGTTCACTTCGCCGTACGCGCGCAGGGCCCAGGCGTCCACCGCGGCCCGGGTGCGGTGCCGGACGCGGCCGCCGACCAGGTGCAGGTCGATGCCGGGATGGTCCGCCAATCGCGCCGCCACCGGCAGCGCGTGCGTGATCACGGTGAAGGAGGACTCCGGCGGCAGCACACCCGCCAGCCGCGCCACGGTCGAGCCGGCGTCGAGGATCACGCTGCCGCCGTCCGGCAGCTCGGCGAGCGCCGCCTCCGCGATGCGGTCCTTCTCATCGGCGGCGGTCGACTCGCGCTCGGCGAGGTCGGGCTCGAAGTCCAGGCCGCCGCGGGGTATCGCACCGCCGTGCACCCGGCGGATCAGCCCGGCGCGGTCGAGCGCCTTCAGGTCGCGCCTGATGGTCTCGGCGGTGACCTGGAACTCCTCGGCGAGGGACAGCACGTCCACCCGCCCGCCCTCGCGGGCCAGGCGCAGGATCTCCTGCTGGCGCTCCGGTGCGTACATGTGGATTCAGGTCCGTTTCCATGCCCGGGTCTGTGGCTTCGCCTCCACGTTACGGGCAGACCTCGGGAAAGTAAACACACTCGGGCATGGGCAGCAACTCATTCGGGCACGGGCGACGAGTTCTGGCTGCCCGGTCGGTCGTTACCGGGGAAGGGAAAGGAGACCCGTATGACAGCGAAGCAGCCCAGGACCGAGTTCGACGAGCGCTACAGCTCCGCGCAGAACCAGCTCCCGGGGGCGGAGAACGCCGGCGCCACCGACTGGGCCGAGGCCCAGCGGCAGCTGGAGGAGGCCGAGATCTTCCAGCTCTCCACGGTCAGGCCCGACGGCCGACTGCACATCACGCCCTTGATCGCGGCATGGGACGCGAGCGCCGGCCTGCTCTACTTCAGCACCGGTCCGGCGGAGCAGAAGGCGAAGAACCTCGCCCGCGACCGGCACTGCGCCCTCACCACCGGCGGCAGCTCGCTCACCTCGGGCCGCGACATCGTGGTCGAGGGGACGGCGGAGCAGATCACGGACCCCGCGGCGGTGGAGCAGGCGATCACGCGGCACGAGGCTAAGTACGGGGCGCATATGACCTCCCCCGAGGGCACGTTCCACGGCATGGGGGACGCCATCCGCAAGGGCGAGGTGCTGGTCTTCGCGGTCACCCCGCACACGGCCTACGCCTTCGGCCGGGAGAACGGCGTCTACAGCCACACCCGCTACACCTTCTAGGCAGACACGCAGGCCCGGCGCACGATAAAGCCCCCGGCCGCCAGGGGGGGGCGGCGGCCGGGGGCTGTCTATGGGTGGGACGGGACGGCGCGTTACGCCGCCGACTCGAAGCCCGTGTCCCGGGCGAGCTTCTTCAGCTCGACCAGCGCGTGCTTCTCGATCTGCCGGATGCGCTCGCGCGTCAGGCCGTGCTGCTTGCCGACCTCGGTCAGCGTGCGCTCGCGGCCGTCCTCGATGCCGTAGCGGGCGCGGATGATCGAGGCCGTACGCGGATCGAGCTTGCCGATCAGGTCCTCGAGCTCCTCGCTGCGCAGCAGCGACAGCACGGACTGCTCGGGCGACACCGCACCGGTGTCCTCCAGCAGGTCGCCGAACTGGGTCTCGCCCTCGTCGTCGACCGACATGTTCAGCGAGACCGGATCACGGGCCCAGTCCAGCACGTCCACCACGCGCTCCGGCGTGGACCCGAGCTCGGCGGCGACCTCGGCCGGCTCCGGCTCGCGCCCGTGCTCGCGGTTGAACTCGCGCTGCACCCGGCGGATCCGCCCGAGCTCCTCGACGAGGTGCACGGGAAGCCGGATCGTCCGGGACTGGTCGGCGATCGACCGCGTGATGGCCTGGCGGATCCACCACGTGGCATACGTGGAGAACTTGAAGCCCTTGCGATAGTCGAACTTCTCCACCGCGCGGACGAGGCCCGCGTTGCCCTCCTGGATCAGGTCGAGGAGCGGCAGGCCGCTGCGCGGATAGCGCCGGGCGACGGCCACGACCAGGCGGAGGTTCGAGCGGATGAAGAGGTCCTTGGCACGTTCGCCGAGGGCCACCAGCGTCTCGAGCTCCTCACGGGTCGCCGAAGCGCTCGGGGAGTCGTCGCCCGCCAGCGGGTCGACCTCCTTCGCGAGCAGCTTCTCGGCGTACACACCGGCCTCGATGTCCAGGGAGAGCTCGACCTCCTTCGCGGCGTCGAGCAGCGGTGTACGCGCGATCTCGTCGAGGTACATGCCGACCAGGTCGCGGTCGGCGATCTCCCCGCTCGATGCGCGAACGCTGCCCTTGCCGGCGGCCTTGCCCTTGGCATCGGTCGCGCGGCGGGCGACGGCACGGGTTGCCATGCGTGCTCCCTTAACGAGTGAGACGGATAACGGTTCGGCACCTGTCGGGTGCCCGTTACATTGCTTCCAACGGCTGGAATCCGGACAGAATTCCCATGCGGGGCTTCGTTTTTTGTGATCTTGCAGTACCCTGTGCGGCCCGCCTGGTAGCTTGAAGCGGTGCAAGAGTTTGCAGAAGTGCAGGTCAGCCCGGGCGTCGAGGCCGATCTCGAGCCCCTGACGGCGATCTACAACCACTACGTCCGTGAGACGCCGATCACGTTCGACACCGCCCCCTTCACCCCCGACGACCGCCGCGGGTGGTTGCTCTCCCACCCAGAAGACGGCCCGCACCGCCTTCTGGTTGCTCGGGCGGGGTCACGGATTCTGGGCTACGCCACCTCCAGCGCCTTCCGCCCGAAGGCCGCGTACGCCACCTCGGTGGAGTGCAGCGTGTACCTGGCGCCCGACGCGGGCCGCCGCGGCCTCGGCACGCTCCTGTACAAGGCGCTCTTCGCCGCCCTGGAGACCGAGGACGTGCACCGCGCCTACGCGGGCATCGCGCTCCCGAACGAGGCCTCGGAGCGGCTGCACCGGCGCTTCGGCTTCGAGCACGTCGGGACGTATCACGAGGTGGGCCGGAAATTCGGCCGCTACTGGGACGTGGCCTGGTACGAGAAGCCCCTCGGCCGCTAGTCGGCCGCTGGTCGTAGGTCCCCGGACCGTTCCCGTACGCGGCGGGCAGCGCATAGCGTCCGCGGCATGACCTTGGACACGAGCGGGACCCTCGACGAGGCGTTCGACCGGCTGCACGAATGCGGCCCCGAATTCGAGGGGTGGCTGACCAATCACGGCCCGATGGCCGTGGAGGCTCTCGTACGGCATGGGCAGGCGGGGGCCGTGCACCGCTGGGTGGACGCGTACCGGGGGCGCCTGGAGGAGCTGCCGGCGCCGGGCGAGCGGATCAGCCCGGAGGGCTGGCGGGAGGCGCTCGGCGACCCGAAGCGGCTGGGCGACTGGCCGGTCTTCTTCACGGAGCGGCTGGCCGCGGCGCCGTGGCGGGACGTGCTGGCCGAGTGGTGGCCGCGGCTGCTGCCCGGGCTGGCGGGCGGCGCGACGCATGTGGTGATCCGTACCGGACACGCGGTGCGGGCGCTGCTGGAGGAGGAGGAGGAGGGGGCGTCCTCGACGGCCCCGTCGGCCCCGCGGATCGCGGAGCTGGGGCACGCGCTGGCGTACTGGGCGGCGCGCTACTGGGCGCTGCCGGTGGCTGCCGTGCCGACCGGGGCGTACGCCCCGGAGGACGCGCTGGCCGGGGTGCCGGGCATCCCGGACCCGCAGGTGATCGGCATCCACAAGCGCTTCGCGCAGCTGCCGCAGACGCCGGGCTTCGCGGACGCGCTCGGCGCGCTGCGGCCGGCGGCGTCGCCGGAGGAGGCCAGGGCGCTGCTGGGCGAGGTGGTACGGGCCGCCACGCACTGGTACGGGGCGTACGCCCACGGCAACCCGGTGATGCTGGTGCACGCGGCGACCGCGCCGAACGCGGTGCTGCGGACGCTGCCGGCGCTCCCCCGGGAGCTGTGGACGCCGAGCTACGGGGCTGCGTGGGCGGCGAGCGCCGCGGTGACGGCGATGTACCGGCCTGGGGAGGCGGCGGCCCTGCGGGGCGCGGCTCCGGACGCCGAGGAGCTCTTCGCGCGGGTCGCGGAGCATGGCGACGAGCACGCGATCAAGTTCGTCGATACGGCACTGGACGTCGGGGATGAGGCGGCGCTTCTGGCGGGGGTCCGGGCCGTGGAGTCGATCGATCCGGTGGGGTGAGTTTGAGGGGGTGGGGTG
>NZ_JAAKZV010000029.1 GCF_011044975.1 Streptomyces coryli
GCTCGGCCGGGGAGCGGGCCGCGCCGCTGGCGCGCGGGGCGGCGCGGGTGGGGACGGATGCGGGCGACTCCGGGCGCACCTACCCCTCGATCGCGTATCAGCCCGGCCCGTACAACCCGGCCAGGGGCTATCGGCCAGAAGGTGAGCGGAATCCGTACGTGGAGCCGCCGCCCGCCGAGGCACCTCCGGCGGGGGGCGGCGGGGCGTACAGCGCGCCGACGATCGGCGCGGCGGTGCCGCCGCCGCTGCCGCCGGGGAAGCGGCGCGCGCGCAAGCAGCAGCCGCGCTGGGGGACGCCGGACGCGGACGGGCCACCGCCGCCGCCGGGGAAGCCCGGTGGTGGTACGGGCGGTCCGCGCAAGCGGCGGTGATGCGGGCCGGCGCCGGGGTTACGTTCAGTGGTGCAAGGCCAGGCGATAGCCTGTGCGCATCATGAGCGCGCCTGATGTCCCCACGCTGCTGGTCAAGATCTTCGGCAAGGACCGTCCTGGCATCACCGCCGGGCTGTTCGACACCCTCGCCGCCTACTCCGTCGATGTGGTCGACATCGAGCAGATCGTCACCCGTGGGCGCATCACCCTCTGCGCCCTGGTCACCGAGCCCGTCCACGCCACCGAGGGCGAGCTGCGGGCCACCGTGCACAGCTGGGCCGAATCGCTCAAGCTGCAGGCCGAGATCATCACCGGGCACGGGGACAACCGGCCGCGCGGGTCGGGCCGTTCGCACGTCACCGTGCTCGGGCATCCGCTGACCGCCGAGTCCACGGCGGCGATCGCCGCGGAGATCACCGGGACCGGCGGCAACATCGACCGGATCTTCCGGCTGGCCAAGTACCCCGTGACGGCGGTCGAGTTCGCCGTCTCCGGCGCCGCCACCGAGAAGCTGCGTACGGCGCTCGCCACCAAGGCCGCCGCCCTCGGCGTGGACATCGCCGTCGTCGCGTCCGGGCTGCAGCGGCGGGCGCAGCGCCTCGTCGTCATGGATGTGGACTCGACGCTCATCCAGGACGAGGTGATCGAGCTCTTCGCCGGGCACGCCGGCTGCGAGGACAAGGTCGCCGAGGTCACGGCCGCGGCGATGCGCGGCGAGCTGGACTTCGAGCAGTCGCTGCACGCCCGCGTCGCGCTGCTGGAGGGGCTCGACGAGGCCGTGGTGGAGAAGGTCCGCGAGCAGGTGCGGCTCACCCCCGGCGCCCGCACCCTCGTCCGTACGCTGAAGCGGCTCGGCTATCAGGTCGGCGTGGTCTCCGGCGGATTTACGCAGGTCACCGACCATCTCCAGGAGAAGCTCGGCCTGGACTTCGCCTCCGCCAACACCCTTGAGATCGTGGACGGCAAGCTCACCGGCCGGGTGACCGGGCCGATCGTCGACCGGGCGCAGAAGGCCCGCCTCCTCCGCTCCTTCGCCGAGCAGGCGGGGGTGCCGCTCGACCAGACCGTCGCCATCGGCGACGGCGCCAACGACCTCGACATGCTCAACGCGGCCGGCCTCGGCGTCGCCTTCAATGCCAAGCCCGTCGTACGGGAGGCCGCGCACACCGCGGTCAATGTCCCCTTCCTCGACACGGTGCTCTACCTCCTCGGCATCACCCGCGAGGAGGTAGAGGCCGCCGACGGCCTCGCCGAGTGAGCCGCCGGCCCATCGCGTCCAGGAACTCCACCAGTTCCGGCGGCTCCCGCACCTCGAGGTCGATCTCCAGCAGCGCGATCCGCACCGCCAGCCAGTCGAGCGCGTCGCCGCCCGTGATCAGTGTGCAGCGGTCCGCCGAGTCCGGATCCCGCTCCAGCCGGCCCGCGCCTCGCGGCAGCCGCCGGGCCGCCTCCGCCAGCGGTACGAACAGGGTCACCACCGCCCGGTAGCGGGCGCGCGGGCCCGCGATGCCCTCCGCGACGAAGGCGGCGGCGTCCTCGGCGGGCAGCTCCCGCGCCGGATGCCGTACGCCCGTGGGCCGGGGCTCGCTGATCCGGTCCACGCGGAAGCTCCGCCAGTCCTCCCGGTCCCGGTCGTACGCCACCAGATACCAGCGGCCGCCGGTGCTGACCAGCCGGAACGGCTCCACGTGCCGCGCGCCTGGGGCACCCTGCTTGCCCCGGTACCCGAACCGCAGCCCCTCCCCCTTGGTGCTGGCCGCCGCGAGCACCGCCAGGGTGTCCGCGTCCACCTCGCCGTGCGGCGCCGGAACGGCACCGGTCGGGCCGACGGTCAGCGGGACCGTGGCGCGCTGCAGGGTGCCGACGCGGCGGCGGAGACGGTCAGGAAGGACCTGTTCCAGCTTGGCCAGCGCCCGCGCGGAGGACTCGGCGATGCCCGAGATGTTGTCGGCCGCGGCCCGGCGCAGGCCGACCGCGACCGCCACCGCCTCGTCGTCGTCCAGCAGCAGCGGCGGCATGGCTTTCCCCGCCGTCAGCCGGTAGCCGCCGATCGCGCCGATGGTCGCCTCCACCGGATAGCCGAGCTCGCGCAGCCGGTCGATGTCGCGGCGTACCGTGCGCGGGCTGATGCTCAGCCGTTCGGCCAGCTCAGGACCGGTGTACTCGCGGCCGCTCTGCAGCACGGACAGCAGCTTCAGCAGCCTCGCCGGGGTGTCGCTCATGCCCTTCAGCATCGCAGAAAAGGCGGTCAGGTTCTGACCTGCTTCGGTCGTACCGTGATCGTATGGCTCACAACGACATGCGGATCGCCGGCGCCCGCGAGCACAACCTCAAGGACGTCGACGTCACCGTCCCCCGGGACAAGATCACCGTCGTGACCGGGGTCTCCGGCTCCGGCAAGTCCTCGCTTGTGTTCGGCACCATCGCCGCCGAATCGCAGCGGCAGCTGGCCGAGACCTTCTCCTCGTTCGTACGCAACCGGCTGCCCCGGCAGGAGCGGCCGCAGGCGGACCTGCTCGACCACCTCGCGCCCGCCGTGGTCATCGACCAGCGGCCGGTCGGCGGCGGGGCGCGCTCCACCGTCGGCACGATGACGGACATCTACACGGCGCTGCGGCTGCTGTTCTCGCGCATCGGCACGCCGAGCGCGGGTGAGTCGACGGCGTACTCGTTCAACGACCCGCGCGGGATGTGCCCGGAGTGCTCGGGGCTCGGCCGGGTGCGGCGGCTGGACCTGGAGGCGTTTCTGGACCGGTCGAAGTCGCTCAATGAGGGCGCGATCCGCTTCAAGCCGTTCGAGGTGGGCTCGGTGTGGTGGCAGACGTATGCCGAGTCGGGGCTGTTCGACCCGGACCTGCCGATCGGGGACTTCAGCCCGCAGGACTGGGACAAGCTGCTGTACGGCAAGGGCTTCCGGGTCCCGCGCCGCAACAAGAGCACCGGCGAGCAGGGCCACAACGCGTACGAGGGACTCGTCGTCCGCTTCAACCGGCTGTACCTGGACCGCGACGCACCCGCCCACTCCCGCGCCGCCGTGCGCCGCGTGGTCACCGAGGGCCCGTGCCCGGAGTGCGGCGGCTCGCGGCTGAACGAGGCGGCCAGGGCCTCGAAGATCGACGGCCGGTCGATCGCCGACCTGACCGCGCTCGACGCCGTCGACCTGCTCGCCGAGCTGAAGCAGATCGACGACCCGGTGGGCGGCCCGGTCGCGGCCGCGGCGGCCGGCTCGCTGGAGCGGCTGGTGGACATCGGGCTCGGGTATCTGAGCCTGGACCGGGCCACCGCGTCGCTGTCGGGCGGCGAGGCGCAGCGGCTGAAGACCGTACGGCAGCTGGGGTCGAGCCTCAGCGGGCTGACGTACATCTTCGACGAGCCGACGACGGGGCTGCACCCGCGCGATGTGCACCGCCTCACCGACCTGCTGCGGCAGCTGCGCGACAAGGGCAACACGGTGCTGGTCGTCGAGCACGACCGCGATGTGATGGCGGCCGCCGACCACGCGATCGACCTCGGCCCCGGCGCGGGCGCGCGCGGCGGCGAGGTGGTGTACGCGGGCCCTGCGGCGGGGCTCGGCGCGGCGGACACCGTGACCGGGCGGTGGCTGCGGCAGCGGGTGCCGGTGCGGGAGGAGGTGCGGGCGCCGGCGGGCTGGTTCGCCGTCGAGGGTGCCTCGCTGCACAACCTGCGCGATGTGCGCGTGCGCGTGCCGCTCGGCGTGCTGACCGCGGTCACCGGCGTCGCCGGGTCGGGGAAGAGCTCGCTGGTGGCGGAGTTCGTGCGGCGGTACGGGGCGGAGCGCGGGGAGCCGGTGGTGGTGGACCAGTCGGCGCCGCACGCGTCGTCGCGGTCGGCGGTGATCTCGTATCTCGGGCTGCTGGACACCGTGCGGCGGCTGTTCGCCCGCGCGACGGGCGCCGACGCGGCGCTGTTCAGCTTCAACTCCCGCGGGGCGTGCCCGGACTGCAAGGGCCTGGGCGTGATCCGCACCGACCTCGGCTACCTCGACCCGGTCACCACGCGGTGCGCGACCTGCGCGGGGCGGCGCTTCAATGCCGAGGCGCTGCGGCACACGGTGGCCGGGCTGTCGATCGCCGACGTATTCGAGCTGACCGCGGACCAGGCCGCCGAACACTTCGCCGCGGAGCCGGTGCTGCGCGGCCCGCTGCGGGCGCTCGCCGAGGTCGGGCTCGGGTACGTAAGGCTGGGGCAGTCGCTCACCGCGCTGTCGGGCGGTGAGCGGCAGCGGCTGAAGCTGGCCGGGCGGCTGGACGGCAGCGGCGGGGTGTACGTATTCGATGAGCCGACGACCGGGCTGCACATGGCCGATGTCGAGGTGCTGTCGGGCCTGCTCGACCGCCTGGTCGACGCGGGCAACACGGTGCTCGCCGTCGAGCACAACCTCGACGTAGTCAAGCGCGCGGACTGGGTGCTTGACCTGGGCCCGGACGGCGGCCGGGACGGCGGCCGGGTGGTGTTCGAGGGAACCCCGGCACAGCTGGCGGCGGCGGACACGGCGACCGCGGAGTATCTGCGCCGGGATCTCGCTGCTTAGGTGGAGGGCCGGGGCGCTGCCCCCGGCCCCCGCTGCCTACGTGTGTGATGTCCAGAAGTGCGTCAGCGTGCCGTCCATGCCGTGCTCCACGGACTTCCAGTCACCTGCGAAAGACACCACGGCGATCGCCGCCGTCGGAAAGCCGCTGCGGTTCATCCGGGCCGCCGCATCGTCGTCCGCGCGCGCGGACAGCGCGTCGGCGAGGGCGTGGACGCCGGGGTTGTGGCCGATCACGATGAGGTTCCGGACGTCGTCCGGGGTCTCGTTGACGACGGCGATCAGCTCGCCCAGGGACGCCTCGTAGAGCCGGTCCTCGTAAACGGTCTTGGGCCGCGCCGGCAGCTTCGGCACCACCAGCTTCCAGGTCTCGCGGGTGCGGACGGCGGTGGAGCACAGCGCTCGGTCGGGCGCGAGGCCCTCCTTCGCGAGCCAGTCTCCGGCGAGCGGGGCCTCCTTGCGGCCGCGCTCGGCGAGCGGGCGATCATGGTCGGACACCTGCGGCCAGTCTGCTTTCGCATGGCGGAGAAGGATGATGCTGCGGGCCGTTTCTACGCTCATGTGCCCCAGCTTCGCACGAAACGCGCCTGCGGGCGGGCGGTGTTGGGATGCTCGACCGGCATGGGTGACCTCCCGCAGGAGTGTCCCGGGCCGCGCCCGATCACATCAGCCCGGAGACCACATTGGCCTGGAACCAGGCGAGGAACTGCGACAGCGGCAGCTCGCCGCTCGCCGCCTGCGCTCCCCCGGCGCCGAGCGCCAGCAGCAGCGCGAAGGCGGCGACCGGCAGCGCCAGCACCCACCACCGCAGCCGCGTCTCGGCGGGGCTGCCCGGCCGGGTGGACCGGGGGGTGGGGACGGTGGCCGCCATGGGATCGCCTCCGGGGCTCTGGGGTGGGCGTTTCGCGTTACGTGGAACGCTACGCAGCCGGGGCCGCCGGTCCTATCCGGTGACCCACCCAGTTACCCCTGACCCTGGCCCCCTAGGGGACGGTGGGGCTAGCCCCACCCCCGCTCAGGAAAGCACCGTGGCGACGACCGAGATGACGATGGTGATCAGGGCGATGACACCCAGAATGCCCAGAAACTTCCGCTGGCCACCCTGGGGATTGGGCTCGAGGACTGGCATGCCGACCAGTCTCCCATGTCAGATCTCGTCCTCGACCACGCGGTCCCGCCCGGCCACCACGCCGACGCCGATCTGAATCACCATCAGCGCGGCCATCAGCCCCAGCGGCGCGCCCCAGCCGCCGGTGGCGCTGTAGAGGCCGCCGACGACGAGCGGGCCGGGGATGGAGATCACGTAACCGGTGGACTGGGCGAAGGCGGACAGCTTCACGACGCCGGCGCCGGTGCGCGAGCGCATGCCGATGAGGGTGAGCACGAGCGGGAAGGAGCAGTTGGACACGGCGAGCAGCAGCGCCCACACCCAGGCCCCGCCGTGCGGCCACAGCCACAGACCCGCATAGCCGGCCAGGCCGCACAGGCCCATCACGACCGCGATCGGGCCCTGGTGCTTGAGCCGCTCGGCGACCCGCGGCAGCACGAAGGCCAGCGGCACCCCGAGGCCCATGACGACCGCGAGCAGCACGCCGGCAGTGCCGGCCGAGAGGCCCGCGTCGCGGTAGATCTGCGGCAGCCAGCCGAGGGTCACGTACGCCGCGGTGGCCTGGAAGCCGAAGAAGACGCCGAGCGCCCAGGCGGTGGGGCTGCGGGTGAGGCGCACCGGCTGCGCGTCGGCCTGGGCGGCCTGCCGCGTGCCCCCGTCCGTCTTACGGTCGCCGCGCAGCACGCCGAACCAGGGCAGCACCGCGACGGCGGCGACCAGCGCCCAGGCGCCGAGCCCGATCCGCCAGCTGCCGCCGAAGGCGTGCGCGACGGGGACGGTGGCGGCCGCGGCGGCGGAGGTGCCGAGGGCGAGGCCCATCGAGTACAGGCCGGTCATCGGGCCGACCCGGTCGGGGAACCAGCGCTTGACGATGGCGGGCAGCAGGACGTTGCTGACCGCGATGCCGGCCAGGGCCAGGGCGCTGGCGGCCAGGAAGCCGGCGGTGTTGCCCAGCAGCGGCCGTACGAGCAGGCCCGCGGTGATGGCGACCATGCCGCCGCAGACGACCTTCGCCGGGCCGAAGCGGCGGGCCAGTCGCGGGGCGAGGCTGCCGAAGATCGCGAAACAGACGGCCGGCATGGAGGTGAGCAGGCCGGCGACGGTGCCGTTCATGCCGACGCCGTCGCGCACCTCCTCCATCATCGCGCCGAGCGAGGAGATGGCCGGGCGGAGGTTGATGGCGGCGAGAAGGAGGGCCGCCACCATGATCCGGCGCGGCCACGGGGAGGTGGTCGGCTCGGGGAGCGCGTCGGTCGCGCTGGTGCGGGTGGCAGTGGTCTTCTCGCGTAGCATGTTGCCCATCATAGAATCATGGGATGAATGCTTGTCCAGCCAGGACCAGAGGACCTGAGGAGATCTAGGTCATGCCCCTGCACTCCCCCCGCCGCGCGAGCCTGACCGACCAGGTCATCGCCGAGCTGCGGAACCAGATCACCTCCGGCGAGTGGCCGGTGGGCGACCGCATCCCCACCGAACCCGAGCTGGTGGAGCAGCTGGGTGTGGCCAGGAACACGGTCCGCGAGGCGGTCCGGGCGCTGGCCAACAACGGGCTGCTCGACATCCGGCAGGGCTCGGGCACGTATGTCGTGGCCACGAGCGAGCTCGCCGGGGTGATGCGGCGGCGCTTCGCGGGCTCCCGGATGCGGGACTTCGCGGAGCTGCGCAGCGCGCTGGAGTCGCAGGCGGCGCGGCTGGTGGCGGTGCGGCGTACGGAGCAGGAGCTGAAGCGGATCGACGCGCTGCTGGACCGGCGGGAGCGGGCATGGGC
The DNA here is from genome assembly GCF_011044975.1 of Streptomyces coryli. Taxonomy (GTDB): domain Bacteria; phylum Actinomycetota; class Actinomycetes; order Streptomycetales; family Streptomycetaceae; genus Streptomyces; species Streptomyces coryli. Next base: position 7,797 of record NZ_JAAKZV010000029.1, read on the forward strand.
GGCGGGCGACGTGGCCGCCTTCGTGGACGCGGACGCGACCTTCCACCTGTCGGTGGTGACCGCGTCGCACAACGAGATCCTGACCGAGATGTACGCGGATCTGGACGCGGTGCTACGGGATCATCTGCACCTGGAGGTCGGCGCCGAGCTGCGGCCCGAGGTGTACATGGACCACGGGCGGCTCGTGGACGCGATCCGGGCGCAGAACGCCGATGCCGCGGGCGCGGAGGCGGCGGCGCACGCGCTGCACTGCGTGCTGGAGGGCCGCGGCGAGGAGCGGCTGCTCAGCGGGGAGCGTGGCTGACCCACGCCCTGGCTATCCCGAACCAGCAGCGGCCGCGGAACTCCCGGCCCTGGCTCGGGTTCAAGGTCACGGCCCGGCTGTCGGTGTCCGGGTCCCACCACTCCGCGCACTCGACGTGCAGCTGCACGCGGTCGGCGGTGCCGTTGGGGTTGTGGCAGCGGGCGGTGACGGTATCGCCGGTGACGTTCGTACGGCAGTCGGCGATGCTCGCGTCCGCTCGCGCGGGGGTCGCGAGGACGGTCCCCAGGAGGACGGCGGCGAGGAGGCTGCTGCGTCTGCGCATGACATCAACCTCCTCGGCCGTACTGCGGCTGAACGCCGCTGCTGCACCACAAGGACAACTCGCCGCGGGAAGACCGCGGATGCTGTCCTCTCAGGGTGCGCCCGGGGCGCTGGGAATGCGCCGCGAGTAGGCCGATCGAGGGACGTCGGGGCGGCGGGCGGGCGGGCGCGGCCGAACCGCACCCGCCAGCCTGACCTGCGCCGGGACCAAACCCCGCGCGGACGCCCCCGGCGCGCTACGCGCCGATCGCGTGCAGGCCGCCGTCGACGTGGATGATCTCGCCCGTCGTCTTCGGGAACCAGTCAGAGAGCAGGGCGACGATGCCCTTGCCCGCCGGCTCCGGGTCGGAGAGCTCCCACTTCAGCGGGGAGCGGCTGTCCCAGACGGCGGCGAGGTCGGAGAAGCCCGGGATGGACTTGGCCGCCATCGAGCCGATCGGGCCGGCCGAGATCAGGTTGCAGCGGATGTCGTCCTCGCCGAGGTAGCGGGCGAGGTAGCGGCTCGTCGACTCGAGCGCGGCCTTGGCCGGGCCCATCCAGTCGTACTGCGGCCACGCGAACTGCGCGTCGAAGGTGAGGCCGACCACCGAGCCGCCGTTCTCCATCAGCGGCTTGCACGCCATCGTCAGCGACTTCAGCGAGTACGCGGACACGTGCATCGCCGTAGACACCGACTCGAAGGGCGTCTCGAGGAAGTTGCCGCCCAGCGCGTCCTGCGGCGCGAAGCCGATGGAGTGCACGATGCCGTCGAGGCCGCCGAGCTCGGCGCGGACCTTGTCCGCGAGGCCGGCCAGGTGCTCGTCGTTGGAGACGTCCAGCTCAATGACCGTGGTCGGCTTCGGCAGCTTCTTCGCGATCCGCTCGGTGAGCGTCGGCCGCGGGAACGCCGTCAGGATGATCTCGGCGCCCTGCTCCTGCGCCAGCTTCGCGGCGTGGAAGGCGATGGAGGACTCCATCAGCACGCCGGTGATGAGGATGCGCTTGCCGTCAAGGATTCCACTCATGGTGCTCAGTGACCCATGCCCAATCCGCCGTCCACGGGAATGACGGCTCCGGTGATGTACGAGGCGTCGTCGGAGGCGAGGAAGCGCACCGTATTGGCGATCTCCTCCGGCTGCGCGTAACGGCCGAGCGGCACCTGGGAGACGATGCCCTGACGCTGCTCGTCCGTGAGCGCCTGGGTCATGTCGGTGTCGACAAAACCGGGCGCGACGACGTTGAAGGTGATACTGCGCGAGCCGAGCTCACGGGCGAGCGAGCGGGCGAAGCCGACCAGGGCCGCCTTGGAGGCGGCGTAGTTCGCCTGGCCGGGCGAGCCCATCAGGCCGACCACCGAGGAGATCAGCACGACGCGGCCCTTCTTGGCCCGCAGCATGCCGCGGTTCGCGCGCTTGACCACCCGGAAGGTGCCGGTGAGGTTGGTGTCGACGACCGAGGTGAAGTCCTCCTCGGACATCCGCATCAGCAGCTGGTCCTTGGTGATGCCCGCGTTCGCGACCAGCACCTCGACCGGGCCGTGCGCCTCCTCGATCTCCTTGTACGCCCGGTCCACCTGCTCGGTGTCGGTGATGTCGCACTTGACAGCCAAGAAGCCCTTGGGTGGCTCCCCGCTGCGGTACGTAATGGCGACCTTGTCGCCAGCGTCCACGAAGGCTTGGGCGATGGCGAGGCCGATGCCGCGGTTGCCTCCGGTTACCAGTACCGAGCGGCTCAAGGGTCCACCCTTTCGTCAGGTCAGGTCTCAACCCCTGAAAACTATCGGGCTGCGGCCGGGGACGGGCAATCCGCCCCCCACAGGGCACCCGTCCGGACGGTTGTCGGGTTTCCACAGAAAGGGCTGGGCGGAGAGCGGGCGGCCGGGAGATGATCGGTCGCGACACCGAACCAAGGATCTGGAGGCGGGTCGTGGCCCATTCGATCGATGATGCGTTCCTCGCGCTGCCGCTGAGCGCGCTCGCGGACGCCGCCCTGGCGCGCGCCCGCTCGCTCGGCGCCGAGCACGCGGACTTCCGGCTGGAGCGGGTGCGGGCGGCATCCTGGCGGCTGCGCGACGCGAAGCTCGCCGGCTCCTCGGACACGACGGACTTCGGCTATGCGGTGCGGGTGGTGCACGGCGGCGCCTGGGGCTTCGCCTCGGGCGTCGACATGACGCCGGACGCGGCGGCCCGGGTGGCCGGGCAGGCAGTGGCGATGGCGAAGCTGTCGGCGCAGGTGATCGCGGCGGCGGGCTCGGACGAGCGGGTGGAGCTGGCGCCGGAGCCGGTGCACGCGGAGAAGACCTGGATCTCGGCGTACGAGATCAGCCCCTTCGACGTACCGGACACCGAGAAGACCGGGCTGCTGACCGAGTGGAGCGAGCGGCTGCTGCGGGCGAAGGGCGTGGCGCATGTGGACGCCTCGCTGCTGACGGTGCAGGAGAACAAGTTCTACGCCGACACCGCCGGGACCTCCACCACGCAGCAGCGGGTGCGGCTGCATCCGGTGCTGGACGCGGTGGCGGTGGCGGAGTCGGGCGAGTTCGACTCGATGCGGACCATCGCGCCGCCGGTGGGGCGCGGCTGGGAGTATCTGACCGGCACCGGCTGGGACTGGGACGCGGAGCTGGAGCGGATCCCGGAGTGGCTGGCGGAGAAGATGGCGGCGCCGGCGGTCGAGGCGGGCACGTACGACCTGGTCGTGGACCCGTCCAATCTGTGGCTGACCATTCACGAGTCGATCGGGCACGCGACCGAGCTGGACCGGGCGCTCGGGTACGAGGCGGCGTACGCGGGGACCTCCTTCGCGACCTTCGATCAGCTCGGGAAGCTGCAGTACGGCTCCGACCTGATGAACGTGACCGGTGACCGGACCGCCGAGCACGGCCTCGCCACCGTCGGCTACGACGACGAGGGCGTGGCCGGGCAGTCCTGGGACCTGATCAAGGACGGCGTACTGGTCGGCTACCAGCTGGACCGCCGGATCGCGAAGCTGACCGGCTTCGAGCGGTCGAATGGCTGCGCCTACGCGGACTCCCCCGGCCACGTGCCGGTGCAGCGGATGGCGAACGTCTCGCTGCAGCCGGCGCCCGAGGGGCCGACGACGGACGAGCTGATCGGGGAGGTGGAGCGCGGGATCTACGTGGTCGGCGACCGGTCGTGGTCGATCGACATGCAGCGCTACAACTTCCAGTTCACCGGCCAGCGCTTCTTCAAGATCGAGAACGGGCGGCTGGCAGGCCAGCTCCGGGATGTGGCGTACCAGGCCACGACCACCGACTTCTGGGGCTCGATGTCCGCGGTCGGCGGCCCGGACACATACGTCCTCGGCGGCGCCTTCAACTGCGGCAAGGCCCAGCCGGGCCAGGTCGCGGCGGTCTCGCACGGCTGCCCGTCGGCCCTCTTCAGGAATGTGAACATCCTCAACACCACCCAGGAGGCGGGACGATGACAGAGCTCAGCCTTTCGATCCGGGGCGGCGCCGCAACCGGCCGGGGGTCCGGGGGTCGTCCCCCGGGACAGCACAGTCTCAACACCACCCAGGAGGCCGGTCGATGAGCAAGCCGCACGAGATCGTTGAGCGGGCCCTCGCGCTCTCCCGGGCGGACGGGTGCGTCGTCATCGCGGACGAGCAGTCGACGGCGAACCTGCGCTGGGCCGGGAACGCGCTCACGACGAACGGCGTCACCCGCGGCCGCCAGCTGACCGTCATCGCGACCGTCAACGGTCAGGAGGGCACCGCCTCCGGCGTCGTCTCCCGCGCCGCCGTGACCGCGGACGACCTGGAGAGTCTGGTACGGGCCGCCGAGTCGGCCGCCCTCGACGGCGGCCCCGCCGAGGACGCGCAGCCGCTGGTGACCGACGTGCCGCCATCCCCCGCCTTCACCGAGCCGCCCGCCGAGACCTCCTCCGAGGTCTTCGGCTCCTTCGCCCCGGCCCTCGGCGAGTCCTTCGCGACGGCCAAGCGCGGCGGCCGCGAGCTGTACGGCTTCGCGAACCACATGGTCACCTCGACCTATCTGGGCACGTCCACGGGCCTGCGGCTGCGGCACGACCAGCCGACCGGGACGCTGGAGATCAACGCCAAGTCCCCGGACCGCACGAAGTCCGCCTGGGCCGGGCGGGCCACCCGCGACTTCACCGACGTCGACCCGGCGGCGCTGGACGCCGAGCTCGCGCAGCAGCTCGCCTGGGCGGAGCGGCCGGTCGAGCTGCCGGCCGGACGGTACGAGACGCTGCTGCCGCCGTCCGCCGTGGCCGACCTGCTCACGTACATGTACTGGTCCGCCTCGGGCCGCGACGCCGTCGACGGCCGTACCGTCTTCTCCAAGCCGGGCGGCGCGACCAAGGCCGGTGAGCAGCTCGCCGAGCTGCCGCTGACGCTGCGCAGCGACCCGCACGCGCCGGGCCTGGAGGCCGCACCCTTCGTCATCGCGCACGCCTCCGGCGGCGACTACTCGGCCTTCGACAACGGCCTGCCGCTCACCGCCACCGACTGGATCCGCGACGGCAAGCTCGTGAACCTGCTCACCTCGCGCTTCTCCGCGGGCCTGACCGGGCTGCCGGTAGCACCCGAGATCGACAACCTGATCCTGGACGCGGGCGGCACGAAGTCGCTGGCGGAGATGGTCGCGGAGACCGAGCGCGGGCTGCTGCTGACCTGCCTCTGGTACATCCGCGAGGTGGACCCGGCGACGCTGCTGCTGACCGGTCTCACCAGGGACGGCGTCTATCTGGTGGAGAACGGGGAGGTCACCGGGGCGGTGAACAACTTCCGCTTCAACGAGTCCCCTGTCGACCTGCTGTCCAGGGCCACCGAGGCGGGACGGACCGAGCCGACGCTGCCGCGCGAGTGGGGCGACTGGTTCACCCGGGCCGCGATGCCGGCGCTGCGGGTGCCGGATTTCAATATGAGCTCGGTCAGCCAGGGCGTATAACCTCGTACCTGGCGCGAACCACCAATCACAAGGAGACACGAGAACCGTGACGGACATCGTCGACGAGCTCAAGTGGCGCGGGCTGATCGCCCTGTCCACTGACGAGGACGCACTGCGCAAGGCGTTCGCGGACGGGCCCGTCACGTTCTATTGCGGCTTCGACCCGACGGCCTCCAGCCTGCACCTGGGCAACCTGGTGCAGATCCTCACGCTGCGCCGGATCCAGCTGGCGGGCAACAAGCCGCTGGGTCTGGTCGGCGGGGCCACCGGCCTGATCGGCGACCCGAAGCCGGACGCCGAGCGCAAGCTCAACGACCTCGACACGGTCGCCGACTGGGTCGGCCGGCTGCGCGGTCAGATCGAGCGCTTCCTCGACTTCGAGGGCCCGCACGCGGCCGAGATGGTGAACAACCTGGACTGGACGTCCGGGCTGTCCGCGATCGAGTTCCTGCGGGACGTCGGCAAGCACTTCCGGGTCAACAAGATGATCGCCAAGGAGGCCGTCTCCCGGCGGCTGAACTCCGAGGCCGGCATCGGCTACACCGAGTTCAGCTACCAGATCCTGCAGGGCTACGACTTCCTGGAGCTCTACAAGCGCTACGGCTGCACGCTGCAGACCGGCGGCAGCGACCAGTGGGGCAATCTCACCTCGGGTACGGACCTGATCCACCGGGTGCACCCGGAGGCGTCAGTGCACGCGCTGGCCACGCCGCTGATCACGAAGGCGGACGGCACCAAGTTCGGCAAGACCGAGTCCGGCACCATCTGGCTGGACGCGGAGCGGACCACGCCGTACGCGTTCTACCAGTTCTGGCTGAACGCGGACGACCGGGACGTGTCGAACTTCCTGCGGATCTTCAGCTTCAAGAGCCGCGAGGAGATCGAGGAGCTGGAGCGGCTGACCGAGGAGAAGCCGCAGATGCGGGCCGCGCAGCGGGCGCTTGCGGAGGAGCTGACGGCGATGGTGCACGGCGCCGACCAGTGCGCCGCCGTGATCGCCGCGTCGAAGGCGCTCTTCGGCCAGGGCGACCTGGCGGAGCTGGACGAGGCCACCCTCGCCGCCTCGCTGTCCGAGCTGCCGCACGCGAAGGTGGCGGAGCTCGGCCCGGTGGTGGACCTGCTGGCCGAGACCGGGCTCTCGCCGTCGAAGTCGGCCGCCCGCCGCACGGTCAAGGAGGGCGGCGCGTACGTGAACAACGTCAAGGTCGCCGGCGAGGACGCGGTGCCGGCGGCGGCCGAGCTGCTGCACGGGCGCTGGCTGGTGCTGCGGCGCGGCAAGCGCAACCTGGCGGCGGTCGAGGTCGCGGCGGACTGATTCCAGGCCTGAGGGCCCGCTGCCGGTGCGTACCGGCGGCGGGCCCTTCGCTGTGGCGGCTAGCGGCCGCGGGCCCTCGCCTTGCTCTTGCCGCGCGTGCCCGCGTAGATCGGGGCGCCCAGGGCCACGATCGCCACGGCGCCGGCGAGCTGCAGGGCGTGCCGGATCCAGTCGATGCCCTTGGTGTCGTTGACCCCGATCCAGGACGCCACGGCATTGCCGAGGATCGCTCCGATGAGGCCGAAGACCAGGGTCAGCCAGATGGGAATGTTCTGCCTGCCCGGCAGGATGGCGCGCGCGGCGGCACCCAGTACCAAGCCGAACAAAATCGCCCACAACCAGCTCATGTCGCCTCCTAATGCGGCATTGTGCGCATGTCGTGCCAGTGTCCGTCGGGCGCACTTCGGCCGCATGTGGGAGGGGGCCGTATGCGGTACCCGGCCCTGGGCGTACCGTAGAGAAATATCCAGCTGGCGGGTGGTGGAGAGCGTGATGCGGAAGCGTGGAGGCACCGGCGGCTCCGGCGAGGTCTTCCGGATCACCGGGGCCCGCAAGAGCCTCGACGAGGACGTGCGCGGCCGGCAGCGGCGCTACGTGATCTCCATGCTGATCCGCGCCGCGGCGGTGGTCGCGGCGGCGCTGCTGTGGAACGTGGAGCGGTTCACCGCGATCTTCGCCCTCATCCTCGGGACCTTCCTCCCGTACGTGGCCGTCGTGGTCGCGAACGCCGGCCGGGAGAACGCGCCGGGGCTGCCGGAGGCGTTTGTGCCGAAGCCTGTGCAGCCGATGCTGGAGGGCCGGGTCATGGATGCCGAGGAGACGATCCCCGACCCCGCAGAGCACGCAGGCCCGGAGGAAACGGGGCACACCGGCCGTACGCACGGGGCGAGTTGAGCGCGAAGCTCAAGAAAACCTCAGATCAATAGTGCAGATCCGGTGCCTAGCGGTGGGGGTCCCGTGACATACTTCGTAGGCGCTCCGCATCCCCCGTCGGAGCGACGGACCGACGCCGGGCGGCTCCCCCCGTGGCTGCCCGGCGTCGCCCCCTCTCTAGGCTTGTAGCCGTGGACGAATCCTTGATCTGCTCAGCCAAGGGCTGTCGCGATGCTGCCGTCTGGGTGCTCGCCTGGAACAACCCCAAGCTGCACACCCCTGAGCGCCGCAAGACCTGGCTGGCGTGCGATGAACACCGCGAGCATCTGGCCCAATTCCTGGGCATGCGAGGGTTCTTGAAGGACGTAGTGGCGCTGAAGGACTGGCAGGAAGCCGAAGGCGCGTAGCGCGCTAGCCGCGTCGATCGCGCCTGACGGCGCTCGCCCTCAAGCGCCGGGCGGGCTTGATTCTGGTCGCCCTCGCCGCTTAGCCGCCGATTGCCGACATGGGCCTCTCTGGCTGTACGAAGCTCGGGTCGTCCAGGCCTGCCCCGGCCTTCTTCCCCCACATCGCGGCCTTCCAGCGCTCCACGATCTCCGCGTCCGACGCGCCGTCGCGGAGCGCGCCGCGCAGGTCCGACTCCTCGCGCGCGAACAGGCAGTTGCGCACCTGGCCGTCCGCCGTGAGACGCGTGCGGTCGCAGGCCCGGCAGAACGGGCGCGTCACCGAGGCGATCACGCCGACCCGGTGCGGGCCGCCGTCCACGAGCCAGCGCTCCGCGGGGGCCGAGCCGCGCTCGTCCGCGCCCTCCTCCGTCAGGTCGAAGCGGGTGCGGAGGCTCTGCAGGATGTCGCCCGCCGTGATCATGCCGTCGCGCTGCCAGCCGTGCTGGGCGTCCAGCGGCATCTGCTCGATGAAGCGGAGCTCGTAATCGTGCTCGATGGCCCAGGCCAGCAGGTCGGGGGCCTCGTCGTCATTCAGCCCGGGCATCAGGACCGCATTGACCTTCACCGGAGACAGACCCGCCTCGCGGGCCGCGGCCATGCCGCGGAGCACGTCGTCATGCCGCTTGCGGCGGGTGAGCTGCTGGAAGACCTCGGGCCTGAGGGTGTCGAGCGAGACATTGACCCGGTCCAGGCCGGCGGCCTTCAGCGCCGGGGCCGTACGCTCCAGGCCGATGCCATTGGTGGTCAGCGACATCTGCGGGCGGGGCTCCAGGGCCGCGACCCGCTCCACGATGCCGACCAGGCCGGGGCGCAGCAGCGGCTCGCCGCCGGTGAAGCGGACCTCGGTGATGCCGAGGTCGGTCACCGCGATCCGGATCAGCCGGACGATCTCGTCGTCCGTGAGCAGGTCGGGCTTACCGAGCCACTGCAGACCCTCCTCGGGCATGCAGTACGTACAGCGGAGATTGCAGCGGTCCGTCAGGGACACGCGCAGATCGGTTGCGGTGCGCCCGAACGTGTCCAAGAGCATGTGGCGGCCTCTCCAGGTGGATGTTCCTACAGTCGGCAGCCTACGCGAGGGCACCGACATCGGGCACGGACGAAACCTCACATCCGTATCGCGGAAAACTGTGGAAAAAGCCGGGCGGGCGGCACCCGACAACGGTGCCGCCCGCCCTGACCTGCGACTGAGCGGCTCAGTGCGCGCCCGCCCCGGACAGGGAGCGGACCTCGAGCTCGGCGAACTTCTCGCCGTCCTCGTCCTCGTCCTTCGTCAGGAGCGAGCCCAGGATGCCCAGCAGGAAGCCCATCGGGATGGAGATCAGCCCCGGGTTCTCCAGCGGGAACCAGGCGAAGTCCACACCCGGCCACATCGACGTTTCCTTGCCGGAGACCACCGGCGAGAAGAGCACCAGGCCCACGGCCGTGATCAGGCCGCCGTAGATCGACCACAGGGCGCCATTGGTGTTGAAGCGCTTCCAGAAGAGGCTGTAGAGGATCGTCGGCAGGTTCGCCGAGGCGGCCACCGCGAAGGCGAGCGCCACCAGACCCGCGACATTCAGATTCCCGGCGAAGACGCCGAGGCCGATCGCGACGCCGCCGATCAGCACCGCGGAGATACGGGCCGCGCCGACCTCCTGCTTCTCGCTCGCCTTGCCGCGCTTGATGACGTTTGCGTAGATGTCGTGCGCGAACGACGACGACGAGGCCAGCGTCAGCCCCGCGACCACCGCCAGGATCGTCGCGAAGGCGACCGCGGAGATCACGGCGAGCAGGATCGCGCCCCAGGCGCTGCCGTCACCGCCGCCCAGATGGTAGGCGAGCAGTGGCGCCGCCGTATTGCCCGCCGGGTTGGATTCGGTGATCTCCTTCGGGCCGACCAGCGCGGCGGCGCCGAAGCCGAGGGCGATCGTCATCAGGTAGAAGGCGCCGATCAAGCCGATCGCCCACAGCACGGACTTACGGGCGACCTGCGCCGTCGGCACCGTGTAGAAGCGGATCAGGATGTGCGGCAGGCCCGCGGTCCCGAGGATCAGGGCGATGCCCAGCGAGATGAAGTCGATCTTCGACGTGGTCGAGACCCCGTACTTCAGACCGGGCTCCAGGAAGGCCGCGCCCTTGCCGCTCTCCTCGGCCGCGGTGCCGAGCAGGTCGGAGATGTTGAAGTTGAACTCTGCCAGCACCATGATCGTCAGCAGCAGCGCACCGGTCATCAGCAGCGCGGCCTTGACGATCTGCACCCAGGTGGTGCCCTTCATGCCGCCGATCGTCACGTAGAGAATCATGATGACGCCGACGAGGACGACGATCAGGTTCTTGCCGCCCTCCCCGCTGATGCCGAGCAGCAGCGCCACCAGCGCGCCCGCGCCGACCATCTGCGCCAGCAGATAGAAGATGGACACGACGATCGTCGAGACGCCCGCGGCGGTACGGACCGGGCGCTGCCGCATCCGGTACGCGAGCACGTCGCCCATGGTGAACCGGCCGGAGTTGCGCAGCGGTTCGGCGACCAGCAGCAGCGCCACCAGCCAGGCGACCAGGAAGCCGATGGAGTAGAGGAACCCGTCGTAACCGGAGAGTGCGATGGCGCCCGCGATGCCGAGGAAGGACGCCGCCGACATGTAATCGCCGGAGATGGCAAGGCCGTTCTGGAAGCCGGTGAAGGAGCGGCCGCCGGCGTAGAAGTCGGTGGCGTCCTTGGTCTTGCGGCCGGCCCAGACGGTGATGGCGAGGGTCGCCGCCACGAAGAGCGAGAAGAGCGAGATGATCAGCGGGCGGTGCTCCTTGGCCTCGATGGCCAGGGTGAAGGTCGTACTCATGCGTCACGCTCCACTGCGTCGTTCTCGCTCTCCACGCGGTTCTTGATGGCCTCGGCCTTCGGGTCGATCTTGGCGGCGGCGTGCCGGGCGTAGAACCACGCGATGAGGAACGTGGTGACGAACTGCAGAACGCCCAGGACGAAGGCGACATTGATGTTGCCGGCGACCTTCGTGCCCATGGCGTCGGTCGCGAAAACGGACAGCAGGACGTATGCCAGGTACCAGACGACGAACGCGACGGTGAGCGGGAACGAGAAGGAGCGGTAGGCGCGGCGGAGGGCGCCGAACTCCTGGCTCTGCTGCACCGCTGTGTAGCGCCCCGGCCCCGGCTGCTTGGGGATGCTTCCTGGGGGTGGTGCGGACACGGTCTCTCCTGGTGATCAAGGGGGCGGGGTTGTGAGCGTTCACAGCACCTCGTGAGCTGAGTCACAACACGTTTCCGCGCGCATGTTACGGGTGCGGTTCCTGATCCAAAAGATGGCGGCGCGGGAAATCGCCCGCCAAGTTGCGTATTGATGGCGGACCGTGATCGGCGATAGCTTCGCTTGCCATGTACCCGACCGCGGGAGGGAGACCCGCGGATCGGACCTGACGGATGATCTGGAGACCCCATGACCCATCCCAGACCTCGGTGGACCCGCATGGCCGCGGCGTCCACCGGGCTCGCTCTCACGGTCGCGCTCGGCTTCCTGCCGGGTTCGGCCTCCGCCGACGCGGCACGCGACGCGGAGGTGGCAGCCGCGGGCGCCAAGGCCGCCGGTGACACGCTGCCTTACCTCGTGAACGCCGACACCGACCGGGGCACCACAGCCCGGGTCACGAAGGCGATAGCCGCGGCGGACGGCAAGCTCGTGAAGGCCTATGAGCGCATAGGCGTGTTCATCGTCCACTCGGCCAACGCGGACTTCGCCAAGGAACTGCGCGGCGTCCGCGGTGTGGACTCGGCGGGCGCGGCCCGCACGGCACCGCTCAAGCCGGCCTGGACGGACGAGGACAAGGAGGGGGCACCGAAGCCGTATTCGCTCGCGGACGCCCCGAAGGCGGCCGCGGACCAGGAGCCACTGGAGCCCGAGCAGTGGGACCTGCGCGCCATCAAGTCCGACAAGGCGAACAAGATCAACCCGGGTAGCAAGAAGGTGACCGTCGGCGTCATCGACACCGGTGTCGACGACACCCACCCGGACCTGGCGCCCAACTTCAGCAAGTCGCAGTCGGCGAACTGCGTCGGCGGCGTGGCTGATACGAGCGACGGGGCCTGGCGGCCGTACACCTCCGACGCCTACCACGGCACGCACGTGGCGGGCGAGGTCGCGGCGGCGCGTAACGGCGTCGGTGTGGCCGGTGTGGCGCCGGGCGTGAAGGTGGCGTCCATCAAGGTGTCCGAGCCGGACACCCAGCTGTTCTTCCCGGAGTCGGTGGTCTGCGCGTTCGTCTTCGCGGCCGACCACGGCATCGAGATCACCAACAACAGCTATTACGTGGACCCGTGGCTCTACAACTGCAAGGACGACCCGGACCAGCGTGCCATCGTGGACGCGGTCGGCCGGGCCTCCGCGTACGCGCAGAAGAAGGGCCTGCTGAACGTCGCCTCGGCGGGTAACTCCAACCACGACCTCGACTCGGACGCGATCGTGGACGACTCCTCGCCGGACGACACCACGCCGGTCGAGCGCACCATCGACCCGTCGGAGTGCTGGGACATCCCGACCCAGCTGCCGGGCGTGGCGACGGTGTCCGCGACCGGTGTCCAGGACCTGAAGTCGTACTACTCCACGTACGGCAAGGGCTGGGTCGACGTGGCGGCGCCGGGTGGCGACAAGTACCAGATCCCGGACAACCCGTCGAAGAACGGCCGCATCCTGTCGACCATGCCTGACGGCGCGTACGCGTGGCTGCAGGGCACGTCGATGGCGGCACCGCACGTCTCCGGCGTGGCCGCGCTGCTGAAGTCGACGCACCCGTATGCCAACGGTGCGCAGCTGCAGCAGCTGCTCAAGGCGCAGGCCGACAACCCGGGCTGCCCGGAGTTCTACGACCCGGACGGCAATGGTGTCGAGGACTCCACCTGCGAAGGGTCGAAGAGGTCGAACGGCTTCTACGGCAAGGGCATCGTGGACGCGCTGGACGCGGTGCGCTGATCCGCCGGGCCGCCCGGTAGCAGGCCTGTGACGAGCAGGTACTGGGCGGCCAGGTAGGTCGACATCACCAAGAACCCGGCCGCCGGCGGCTGCGGCCAGTCGGCGAGCCGGGTCGCGATGAGGGTGTCGGAGAGGAGAAAGAGCGCCCCTCCGGCACCCGCTCGCGTTCCGGCCCCGCTCGCCCGCCAGGCCATGGCGGCGAGCAGCAGGCTGTACGCGGCGACCGGGCCGCGCAATGCCGGGTCGAGGCCCGGCCAGAGCGCCGCGAGGGTGGCCGCCCAGACGGCGGCGTACGCGATCGCGGCCACGCGGTGCGGGCGGTGGCCGCGGGCCCTGAACAGCGCCAGATAGCAGACGTGTCCGGCCGCGAAGGCGCCCATTCCGGCGAGGAACGCCGGGCCGCCGATCTGCAGCAGCACGTCTCCTGCGGCGCCGCAGAGCAGCGCGGCGATGAGCAGCCGCGGCCCGCCACGGAGCGCCGCGTATACGGCCAGCAGCGGCATGAGCAGGGGCTTGGTGGCGTACTCGAGCGGCTGCAGGCCGAAGAGCAGGGCGGCGAGGTGCAGCGCGGATACGGCGGTGAAGGCGCGCAGCGCCAGGCGGCTGTTCACCGGGGCTGCGGGTCCGGCTCCGGCGCGGGTGCCGGACGGGCCGTAGCGGGTGATGCGGCCGACGGCTGCCAGCCTGGGCCGCGGAAGACCCGGGCCGCGCGTTCCCGCCAGTCCCCGGCCGCCCGCACATCCCGCGCGATCGCCGCGTACTCGTGCGTCGCCACCCGGAGCGGGTTGAACGTCGTGATGTTCTTCGTCAGGCCGTAGGCGCACGGCTCCCGCTCCGGTTCGAAGGAGCCGAAGAGCCGGTCCCAGACGATCAGGATGCCGCCGAAGTTGCGGTCCAGGTAGTTGCCTTGCGAGGCGTGGTGGACGCGGTGGTGGGACGGGGTGTTGAGGACGTACTCGACCGGCCGTGGCAGCCGGCCGATGCGCTCGGTGTGGATCCAGAACTGGTAGACGAGGTTCACCGACGAGCAGAACGCCAGCGCCGCCGGGTGCACGCCGCACAGGATCATCGGCAGGTAGAACGGCCAGGACGTCGCCGAGGTCCAGGGCTGCCGCAGGGCGGTCGAGAGGTTGAACTTCCGGCTGGAGTGGTGCACCACATGGGAGGCCCACAGCAGCCGGACGACGTGGTGGCCGCGGTGCGACCAGTAGTAGCAGAAGTCCTGCGCGAGCAGCGTCAGCAGCAGCGCCCACCACACCACCGGGACGCGCAGCGGCGTCAGCTCGTAGACGGCCGCGTAGACCGCGACGACCGGGATCTTCCACAGCAGGTCGGTGAAGATGCTGCCGAGGCCCATCGTCATCGATGTGACCGCGTCCTTGGTCTCGTAGCCCGCCGCTTCCTCGTCCGGGTGCAGCCGGTAGCTGATCACCTCGGCGAGGGTGAGGACGAGGAAGGCCGGGATGGACCACAGCACCACATCGGGCAGGTCAGGCATGGTGCGAACCCTAGAACGGCGATCGAGCGGCGCCTAGGCGCGGGAGCGGGCCAGTTCCGCCGGCTGCTTGCGGATGAAGGCCGTGCGCAGGGCGTGGTACGGGGAGTCCGCGGCGTAGAAGTTGCGCCACATCCGGGCGAGTTCGCCGGAGCGGTACCACTCCAGTGGCTTGATCGACTCGTCCCGCTCCCGCCGCCGCCGCTTCTCGCGCAGCCGCGCCGCCAGATGCCGGGAGGCCGCGACCGTCTGCGCCAGCTCGGCCGCCGCTGACCGGAACTCCTCGGGCCCTGCCGGGAGTACGTGATCGACCAGGCCCAGGTGCCGCGCCCGGCTGGCGCTCACCGGCACCGCGTCGTCGGTCAGCAGGTGCGCCTGCTCCCAGCCGACCCGGCGGGGCAGCGTGTACGTCCAGTACTCGGACCCGTACAGGCCCATCCGCCGGTAGTGCGGGTTCAGTATCACGCCCTGCCGGCACCACACTTCGTCGGCCGCGAGCGCGAACATCACGCCGCCGGCCGCCGCATTGCCGCCGAGCGCGGCGACGGTGAGCCGGTCGGTGGTCTCCAGCACCGCCTTCACCACGTCGTTCATCGCGTTGATGTTGGCCCATGACTCCCCCGCCGGATCGTCCGCGGCCTCGATGGTGCCCAGGTGTATGCCGTTGGAGAAGAAGTCCCGTTCACCGCCGAGGACCAGCACCTTGGTGCGGCGGGTGAGCGCGTGCCGGTACGCGGCCAGCAGCCGGCGGCACTGGTCGGTGGACATCGCGCCCGCCGGGAAGGAGAAGCCGAGGACGCCGACGCGGCCGCCGGCGTGCTCGCGGTAGTGGATGTCGGTCCAGGTGCGGCGCCCGGCGGGGAGCGTGAGCGGCGCGGGGACGTGCGGCAGCAGCTGCGCCGTGGCACCGAGGGCTTTGGTGGCGGGCATCTTGAAGGTGGCGGGTCCTTCGGCCGTACGCCGCGGCCGCAGCTGCGTCAGCCACACCGCGCCGTCCGCCGTGGCCCGGCACACCGCGCCCGCGCGGCGGGCGAGTAGCCGCCCCGGCCGCCCGCGCAGCTCGTCCTCCGCGTGCCCGCCGTAGAGGAAGTACTCGCGCCCGCCGATCTCGTCGAGCACGCCGGGGAAGGAGTCGGCCGCGCGCAGCTTGCGCAGCACGGTCCGCGTGTCGTCGGCGGCCCAGTCGATGCGCCGCCGGTCCTGCCGGAAGTACGGGCGGGCCCGCCCGCGCACGTCGGGGCGGGTGTAGTCCAGCGGCTCCGGCACGTACCGGCCGGAGGCATAGCGCTCGACGGCCAGATGCACCGCCTGCAGCGCGGCGTCGGCGATCTCGCCCCGGTACAGGTCGCTCTTCGCCCGCGGCGGCAGTTCGCAGCCGACCGTGGCCCAGATGTCGCCGCCGTCCATCTCCTCGGCGGCCTGCAGCACGGTGACGCCCCACCGCCGCTCGCCGCCGTCGACGGCCCAGTCGAGCGCGGAGGGGCCGCGGTCGCCCATCGGGCCGGGGTGGACGATCAGGCAGACCCGGCGCTTGTAGACCTCAGCAGGAATGGCGGTCTTCAGCATCGGGGCGATGACGAGATGCGGGTCGTCCTGCTCGACCGCCCGGCTCAACGCGCTCTCGTCACCCGCCTCCCGGAACCGGACGAGGTGCCCGCGGTCGCCGAGTTCGGCCTCCACGCGCTGGGTGAGGGAGTTGTACGCGGTGGCGATCAACAGGATGCGCATGGGTTCCTCTCCTGCAGCCAGGTCGAGGTCGGGAGCCTGTGTCGGTCGCATATGCCGCAGCGATACCCCACCGAATCGTTCGCTATGCGCAGATGCCTCCACTGCTCCCACTTGCTCATTACGGGTCCGGATCGATCACGAACGTGCACTGGCACGCCGATCTTTACCGGCGGTACGTTTCGGATTCGTACCACCGTCACGCACGTGACCGTTGATACGAGCAGCTTGGTCCGGCACCCCACGGCTCCCAGGAGGTCACCCTCTCCATGTCTTCTTCTCCGCTCGACCGCCGCCGCTTTCTGCAGCTGGCCGGCGGTACGGCCGCCTTCGCGGCGCTGGCCTCCAGCATCGACCGCGCGGCCGCGATCCCCGCCAAGCGCGTGGCGGGGGACATCTCGGATATCCAGCACATCGTGGTGCTGATGCAGGAGAACGAGTCCTTCGACCACTACCTCGGCCCGCTGAACGGCGTCCGCGGCTTCGGCGACCCGCGCCCGGTGACGCTGCCGTCGGGCAAGAGCGTGTGGCACCAGGCGGACGGCGGCGGCAAGGAGGTGCTGCCGTTCCGGCCCGCGGCGGACGACCTCGGGATGAAGTACCTCCAGGGCCTCAACCACGACTGGGCGGGCGGCCAGGCGGCCTTCAACGACGGCGCGTACGACAACTGGATAGCCGCGAAGTCCCCGGCGACGATGTCGTATCTGAACCGCTCCGACATCCCCTTCCACTACGCGCTCGCGGACAAGTTCACCATCTGCGACGCGTACCACTGCTCGTTCATCGGGGCCACGGACCCGAACCGCTACTTCATGTTCGCCGGCAGCAACGGCCAGGACGGCACCGGTGGCGGCCCGGTGATGGGCAACGAGGAGGCGGGCTACGGCTGGACGACCTACCCCGAGCGGCTGGAGAAGGCCGGGGTGTCGTGGAAGGTCTACCAGGACATCGGCGACGGCCTGGACGCGAACGGCAAGTGGGGCTGGATCGAGGACGCCTTCCGCGGCAATTACGGCGACAACTCGCTGCTGTGGTTCAACAACTACCGCAACGCCAAGCCGGGCGACCCGCTCTTCGACAAGGCCCGTACCGGCACCAACGCGAAGGCGGGCGAAGGCTACTTCGACCAGCTCAAGGCTGACGTCCAGGCCGGCAAGCTGCCGAAGATCTCGTATGTCGTCTCGCCCGAGGCCTTCAGCGAGCACGCCAACTGGCCGCCGAACTACGGCGCCTGGTACATCGCGCGGGTGCTGGACGCGCTGACCTCGAACCCGGAGGTCTGGTCGAAGACGGCCCTGTTCATCACGTACGACGAGAACGACGGCTTCTTCGACCACGTGGTGCCGCCGCACCCGCCGCTGGGCGAGGGGCGGGGCGCGTCGACGGCGGACGCCTCGAAGGACTACTACACGGGCGGGGTCTCGGGATACACCGCGAAGGGCCCGTTCGGCTTCGGCCCGCGGGTGCCGACCTTCGTCGTATCCCCGTGGTCGACGGGCGGCTACGTCTGCTCGGAGACCTTCGACCACACCTCGCTCGTGCAGTTCATGGAGAAGCGCTTCGGGGTGGAGGAGCCGAACATCACGCCGTGGCGGCGGGCGGTGGCGGGCGACCTGACGTCGGCCTTCGACTTCTCGGTGAAGGTCACGGACCCGGCGGAACTCCCGCCGACGGACGCGTACGAGCCCCCGGACAAGAACCGCCACCCGGACTTCCCCTTCACGCCGCCGGCCGACCCGTCGATGCCGAAGCAGGAGGCGGGCAGCCGGCCGACGCGCCCGCTGCCGTACGCGCCGGTGGTGGACGCGGCGGTGGACACGGCGAAGGGCGCGGTGTCGCTGAGCTTCACGGGCGGCAGGAAGGCGGGCGCGTGCTTCTACGTGACGTCCGCCGGCTCGGCGAAGGCGCCGACGCGCACGTACACGACGGAGGCGGGCAAGACCCTGCGGGGGACGTGGAAGGCGTCGGGGCAGGGCGCGTACGACCTGTCGGCGTACGGCCCGAACGGCACGCTGGCGCGCTTCAAGGGCGCGGCGAAGGTGAAGGGCGCGGAGGTGAAGGCGCGACACGACGCGTCTTCCGGGAACCTGAAGCTCACCTTCACGAACACGGGCTCCTCGGCTCACAGTCTGACGGTGGCGAACGCGTACGGCGGCGCGAAGGAGACCTTCACGGTGAAGCCGGGCGCGACGGTGGAGCACACGGTGGACCTGAGCGGCAGCAAGCGCTGGTACGACGTGTCGGTGACGTCGGCGGAGGACGCCGGGTGGCTGCGGCGCTTCGCGGGGCATGTGGAGACGGGGGCGAAGGGGGTCAGCGACCCGGCGCTGGCCACAAGCTGACGGACCGATGGGCTGATGGGCTGACGGGCCCGGCTCGTAGAGTACGGACATGACGGGGACAATCGAGGCCGTACTTGCGCGAGTTGCCGCCACCGTGGCCGGCTCCGCGGCGAAGGCGGTGCTGCGGCCGAAGCGGCCGGGAGCCGGTCTGGTGACCGCTCCCGGCCGTGCCGCGTTACCGGGGCGGCAGGCGGCGCGGCTCGGGGAGAAAGAGCTGGGGCGGCTGGTCGACGACCTGGCGGGACGGCTGCGGCGAGCGTGTGCCGCCGGGCCGTACGCGGAGCTGCCGGAGGCGGAACGGCTGGCGGCGGTGGAGGCGGTGCGGGATGCCTTCCAGGGACTTGCGGGCCTCGATGAGCTGATGGCGCTCGATCTGGATGCGGAGGCGCTGGCGTCGCGGGTGGGGCGGCCGGTGGCCGGGCTCAGTCCGGCGGCTGAGTCGCTGCGGGGCGAGCTGCTGGCGCTGTGCTGCCGGCATGCGGTGGAGATCGCCACCGCGCTGCCGTCGTTCGGGCCGCGCGCGGATGTGGAGTTGATCCGGCGGAGCGGGGAGGCGCAGCGCGCGCTGGAGGAGATCCGCGAGCGGCTGCCGGGGGACGGCGCGGGGGCAGGGCTTGCCTTCGAGCAACGCTACGCGGAGTACGTCGCGGAGACGTACGCGCGAGTGGAGCTCTTCGGGCTGACGCTGGGCCGTACGAGCACGGACCTGGCCCTGGATACGGCTTACATCAGCCTCGCGGTGAGCGGGGCCGAGGCGGAACTGGGGCACCGGGAAGGGCCCCACGGCTTCGGACGGCCGGCGATCCGGGTGGAGGAGGCGCTGGCAGACGGACAACGGCTGTTGCTGCGCGGTCCGGCGGGGTCGGGCAAGAGCACGCTGATGCAGTGGCTCGCGGTGAACACGGCCCGGCGGCGCTTCGCCGGACGGCTGGCGGAGTGGAACCGCTGCGTGCCGTTCGTGCTGCGACTACGGGAGATCAACGCCAGAGGCGGCGAGCTGCCGATGCCGGAGGACTTCATGACGGCGGCCCGGGTGCCCATGGGTGGGGCCGCGCCGGACGGGTGGGCACAGGATCTGCTCGAGGCTGGCCGGGCGTTGGTGCTTATCGACGGCGTCGACGAGATTCCGGAGCGGATGCGCAAGCAGACGCGGGACTGGCTGAAGGGGCTGGTGACCGCCTTTCCCGGTGCACGTTACGTGGTCACCACCCGGCCGTCGGCGGTCCCGGAGGACTGGCTGGCGACGCTGGGCTTCGAAGCGCACTCGCTGCTGCCGATGGAGCGGGAGGGCGTGGCCGAATTCATCGCGCACTGGCATGCCGCGGCACAGTTGGAGTGCGAGGACGAGGCCCTGGCGCAGTACGAACAGAGCTTGAAGGAAGCCGTGACCACGCGCCGGGACCTGGGCCGGCTCGCCACAAATCCGCTGATGTGCGCACTGCTGTGCGCCCTGAACCGGGACCGCAGGATGTACCTGCCACGGGCCCGCATGGAGCTGTACGACGCGGCGCTGGACATGCTGCTGATCCGCCGGGACACGGAGCGTCAGGTCAGCGGGACCGAGGGGGTGGAGCTCGGGCGCAGCGAGCAGTTGCTGTTGCTCCGGCGGCTGGCGTACTGGCTGATCCGTAACGATCAGGACGAGGCGGAGCAATCCGAGGCCGTGGAGATGGTCGCGGAGTGGCTGACCGCGATGCCGCAACTGGCGGGCTCCGCGGAACCGGAGAAGGTCTTCCGGCATCTGCTGATACGCAGCGGGCTGCTGCGCGAGCCGTCTCCGGGTGTCGTGGACTTCGTGCACCGTACCTTCAAGGACTACCTGGGCGCGGCGGCCGCGGTGGAGGCGCGGGACTTCGGCGTGCTCGTGCGACACGCGCATGACGACAAGTGGGACGACGTGGTGCGGATGGCCGTCGGGCATGCGCGGCCGGACGAGCGGGTGCGGGTGCTGCGAGGGCTGCTGCGGCGGGCGGACAAGGTGAAGCGGCATCGGCAGCGGCTGGTGCTGCTGGCGGCGGCGTGCTTGGAGTACGCGCTGGAGGTGGATCCGGCGGTGCGGGACGAGGTGGAACGGCGGACCAGGGAGCTGCTGCCGCCGTACAACCCGGAGGAGGCGGAAGAGCTCGCGAAGATCGGCCCGCTGGTACTGGAGCTGCTGCCCGATCCGGCTCAGCTTGATGAGTGGGCGGCTTCTGCGTGCGTTCGCTGTGCCGCGTCCATTGGCGGTGACGCCGCGTTGGCGTGGATCCGGCGAGTGCCGCTCGGGCCACGCGGCGTGGTGGAAGGCACCATCGGGGAGGCATGGCGCTCTTTCCCCGCCGCGGAGTACGCGGACGTTGTGCTGCTGAATACCTCGCAGGAAGAGTCCTGGGTCGCGGTGCACACGCGCGAACAGTTGGAACAGCTCCCGCGACTGCCGCATCACACCCGTCCCACCATCTACGGATGCCCGCTTGACCTGCCGGACGACCTGCACCTCCTGAGACATGTACGCACGCTCGGACTGTTCGGCACACCAGGTGTCAGTGACCTGCAGGCCTTCCGTCCCCTGCCCGAACTGCGGGAACTCGCTCTCCAAAACCTCGAGGAAATCGAGAGCTTGGAGCCGCTTCGTGGGTCGTCACTGGAAGCGCTGTACCTGTACGGCCTGCGCCGTGACCTCGACCTCTCACCCCTAGCCGATCTGCCCGAGCTGACGTCCTTCTGCATCGATACGCCGGTTCCCGGTGACAGCCTCGACGGATTGCCGCTGAATCCGGGGCTCACGCAGCTTGGCCTGTACGAGCAGGCAGGTAACGCCGACCTCTCCGGGGTCGACCGCTGGCCGGGGCTTACCACCATGACTCTGAGCGGGCCACACCAGTACGATCAGATCCGGCTGCTCAGTCGCCTGCCCGAGCTCAAGTGGCTGAACCTGCGCGAGCAAGAGACTCCGGACCTACGCGCACTGACACCCTGTCAGCATCTCGAGACTCTGATCGCGATTGACGTTCAGGAAGTGCTGTATCTGGAAGCCCTGCGGGACATGCCGAATCTCACGTTCGTAAGTCTCGGGGGACCCACCCCCTTGGACCTATCCCCGCTCGCTGACCTGGATCACCTCACCATCTCGGTCGGCCGCAAAACCCCCTTTACCGGCGCCGACCGCATCCCCCGGGAGCGGTTCACCCTGCCGGCCAGGCGCCCGGCAGGGTGAACCGCCGCCTGTTCACCAGACGCGCACCTTCCCGCCCGGCGCGAAGACCGGGCTCGTGGCGTCCGCCGGCGGGGTCTCCAATGGCACCGCCAATTCCTCGTACGTAGGGCCGGACTTGGCCGCGATCCCGTCCAGATACGCCAAGTCGAAGCCGTACACCCGAGCCGCATTCCCCGCCGCCATCGCGCGCAGCTCATTGCGCGGGACGTCCGCATACGCGATCCGCAGGCCCTCCCGCGAATACGGGTACGTCCCCTCGTCATGCGGATAGTCACTGCCCCACATGATCTTGTCGATCCCGATCCGATCCCGCAGCGGCACCTCATGCGGCCGCATGAAGCTGGCCCCCACGAAGCAGTTCTCCCGCCACACCTCCGAAGGCGGGTTCCCCATCATCGCCGCCAGCCCCGCGCCGAATTTCGACTCCGCCGTCGAAGCCTTTGACGCCGCCGCGACCAGCCGCGAGTGGTAGTAGTCCAGCATGTCCAGGACACCCGGTATCCACCCCGAGCCCTGCTCGGTCAGCACCAGCTTCAGCTCGGGATGCTTCCGGAAGACGCCGCCGAAGATCAGGTGCCACAGCGCCCGGTGCGAGAACCACGTCGTCTCCACCATGAACACCGCCCGAGCCGCAGGCTCAGTCGCGTCCAGCGGCGGTGACGCCGACCCCGCGTGGTGGTTCACCGGCACGCCCAGCTCCGCGCACACCGCCCACAGCGGGTCGTACGCAGACGAGTACAGCTCCGGCAGCCCGGAACCCGGCGGCGTCCCCGGCAGCAGGATGCCGCCCGTCAGGCCCGCCTCCTTCGCCCAGCGGACTTCCTTTACCGCCTCCTCCACGTCGTTCAGCAGGATCTGCGCCACCCCGGCCCGACGCCCCGGCGCCGCCGCGCAGAAGTCCGCCAGCCAGCGATTGTGCGCTCGCAGCCCGGCCCACCGCTGCGCGAATTCCTCCCGCGTCGGCGCCGGCGCCATCAGCGACGCGCTAGGAAAGAACGGCGGGATCGTATTCGGGAAGACCACTTCCGCGACGATCCCGTCCTCCTCCAGCTCCGCCAGCCGCCGCGCCGAGTTCCAGTTCTTGTCGGCCGTGTCGGCGAGCAGATCCTCGTACGGATTCACATACGTCGCCGCCCATGCGTCGAAGGCGGCGTGGTGCTTCGACTCCAAGTACGGCTTGTAGTCCAGCAGATCGGCGCCCGCGTGGCAGTCCGCCGAGATCACGGTGCAGCGGTCCGTAGCAGCGATGGTCATGATCCCACCCCCATGAACGGGAAGTCGAAGCCCGTCAGCCAGTGCCGGTTCGTCTCCCGCGCCCGGCGCCAGGACTCCTCCACCGGTGCCTGGTTCTCCGGCTGGCCCAGGTCGGCCGGCGTCGGGCCGATCCTGCGCGCCACCGGCGCCAGCGCCGCCGTGTCGAAGCCGAAGACCTCCGCCGCCGACTCGCCCAGCATCCGCCGGGTCTCTCCCACCGGGATGTCGTGGAAGGTCTTACGGAGCCAGTTCCGCGTGTCCGGCCAGGTGCCCTCCGGGTGCGGGAAGTCCGAGCCCCACAGGATGTTGTCGACGCCGATCTCGTAGCGCTGCGCCAGCTCGCGGCGCTTCGTATTCGTCGCGCACACGAACACATTCCGGTCGAGGTACTCGTGCGGCGGGCGCTTCAGCTCCGCGAAGGGTGAGAGCTTCTTGCCGCCGTGCGCGCCCAGGTACAGGCGGTCCATGAACCACAGCAGGTTCGGCAGCCACCAGCAGCCCGACTCCGCGACCCCGAAGCGCAGCCCGGGGTGCCGCTCGAAGACCCCCGACCACAGCAGGAACCACAGCGGCCGCGCCGGCCACCACGTCACCTCCGATACGTAGATGCCCAGGTGGTCGCCGTACTCGTGCCGCGGCGCCGCGCCCGAGTGCGTGATCACCGGCATCCGGCACTCGGCCGCCGCCGCCCACACCGGGTCGTAACGGCGGTCGTGGTACGGCTCCTTGTCCACCCACATGGCCGGGATCATGAGCGCGCCGAGGCCGCTCTCCTTCGCACGGTGGATCTCCGCGACCACGGCCTTCGGGTCGGCGGTGATCGGCAGCAGGGCCACGCCGCAGTGCCGCTCGGGGTTCTGCGACACGAACTCCGCCAGCCAGCGGTTGTGCGCCTGCGCGCCCGCCATGCCGAGTTCGGGGTCGTGGTCGCCGGACAGGCCGAGGCCGACGCCGAAGGGGGCGGCGGTCTGGCTGTCGACGGCGTCCGCGTCGGGGAAGACCACCTCCGCCGCGACGCCGTCGCCGTCGAGTTCCTTCAGCCGCTGGGCGGCGTCCCAACCGCCGCGCAGGCCTTCTTCGTTGTCGCTGAACCACTTCTCGGCGAAGGCTTCGTTGCGGATGCCGAGCTTCGTCATCTCCGCGCGCCGGGCGTCGCGCCCGGCCAGGAATTCGTCGAAGTCGCGGTGGAAGCGGCTGTCCAGATACGGGCGGTATTCCTCCGTGGGCAGCCCGGCGTGGCAGTCGGAGGAGATGATCAGGTACGGGTCGCTCACGCTCATGTGCACGCTCCTAATCGCCTAATCGAGAATGAAGCTCTCCAAGTAGCCCGGGTTCGCCCGGTCGAGCATCGACTGCGAGCGCGCCCGGATCTGCGCGTCGCTGCGCTCGCTGGCCGGCAGCATCCAGAAGCGGTCCGCCCGGATGCCGTCCGCGACCTCGGCGGCGACGTCCTCCACCGGCGTGAACTCGACCTCTTGCCCGGCGTCGCGCATCGCCGCCTCCCATTCGTCGAGGCGCCGGTACGGGGTCTTGCGCGGCCGCGTCTTGGCGTACCGGTCGGGGCGGTTGCGATGCGATTCCCACAGGCCCGTACGCAGCATGTGCGGGCCGGGGAACAGCACCGACGCGCCGACCGGCGCGCCCTCCGCCCGCAGGTGCGCGTACAGCGACTCGGTCATCGTCACCACCGCCGACTTCGTCACCGCGTACACGGACGCGGTCGGCAGCGGCGCGATCCCGCCGTCCCCGGATGACGTGTTGACCACATGGCCGGGCTCGCCGCCGTCCAGCATCCGCGGCACGAAGGCCTGGATGCCGTGGAAGACGCCCCAGATGTTGACCGCGAAGGCCCACTCCCAGTCCTTCGGGTCGTGCTGCCACATCCGGCCCTCGGCGCCGGAGCCGACGCCCGCGTTGTTGCACAGCACGTGCACGCCGCCGAAGGCGTCGTACGCGGCCTGGGCGAGGGCCTCGACGTCGTCGCGTACGGAGACGTCGCAGACCCGCGGCAGCACCTTGGCGCCGTTGTCGATCTCGGCCGCCGCCTTGGCCAGCGCCGACTCCTCCACGTCCGCCATCACCACCCGCAGCCCCTCGGCCGCGAAGCGCTTCGCCATGGCGAGCCCGATGCCGCTCGCGGCGCCGGTGACGACCGCCGTCTGTCCCGCTCGCAGCTCCATCAGACGGTCCCTTCCGGCGGGCCGTCGTGCGCCTGCTGCGGATCGTCATAGCGCTGGTGCAGATACGGCGCGAACGCCTGCGCGCTCAGCCGCTCGACGACCTTGCCGCGCTGGTCGGTGGTCTTCTCGCCGATGGTGATCTCCAGCAGCCTGCGCACCGGCAGATCCGCTACGGGGTCGTAGGCCGACTCGCGCAGCACCACCTCGCCGTCGATGGCCTCCAGCTTGCGGACCTTCTCCTGGCGGGTGCAGTGCACCAGCACGGGGTCGGCGTCGAAGCCGCTGCCGTCGACGGCCGGCAGGAACTTCACGTAGAAGTCGGTCTTCTCGGCGGGCGCGGGCGGCTCCAGCGGTCCGGTGACGTTCCCGCGCACCTCGACGAAGGCGATGCCGTGCCGCTCCAGCCGGGCCGCGACGGCGTTCCCGTCCCGCGTCACCACGACCTCGCCGAGCTTCTTCGGCTCGCCGAAGACCTCGCGGCCGCCGATCAGCGCCCGCTCGTGGGTCATCGGCATGACCAGCGGATACCAGCCGGCCCTGTCCCCGTGCTGCGCCGCCACCGCGAACGACCCGGCGCCCAGCGGATATCCGGGCAGATCCACCTTGCTGATGTTCACGCGAACCAGGGGCCGCTCCCCCGGCTTCAGCGGCGGCGGCAGGACGGCCGCGACCGCGTCGGCGTCGGACTCCCAGACGGCCACGACGCCCGTGGACCAGATGTCGGGCAGTTTGGCGCTGCCCTCCCGCGCCGCCTTGATCTCGGCCTCGCTGCGCGGGCCGTACCGTACGCGTGCCATGTACTTCACCCTTCGCCGGTCTTCCCTTTGGGCCTGTAACACCGTTACAACGGAACGCGTGAAAGGTGAACACCCACGGCTCAACCGGGACCTCGTACTGGACACGGCCGCCGAACTCGTCAAGCAGCAGGGCGTCGAGGCGCTCACGATGCGCAAGCTCGCGGCCGAGCTGGGGACGGCGGTCACGTCGATCTATTGGCATGTCGGCAACCGCGAGTCGCTGCTGACCGAGCTCGTGGCCCGTACGGTCGCCGAGCTCGGCGAGATCCGGCCGCGAGGGCGGACGCCGCGGGACCGGATCGTCTCCCTCGCCCGCACCCTGCGCCGCGAGCTGCGCGCGCATCCGCACCTGGTCGCGCTGGTGCACGAACGCGGGCGCACGGAGCAGATGTTCCAGCCGGTGGCGCAGGCGCTGGTGCACGAGGTGCACGCGGCGGGGCTGCGCGGGGCGCGGGCCGCGCAGGCGGTGCGGGCGGTGCAGTTCCAGGTCGTCGGCTTCGTGGTGCTGGAGCGCTACCGCGAGCGGGCGCCGGTCCAGCGGCCGGGCGAGCAGGAGCTGTGGGACGCCGATACGGCCGGCCAGGACCCGGCGCTGGCGCGGGCACTGGCCGCGGAGGTGGACGTGGACCGGCTGTTCGCGGCGTCGGCACGAGCGCTGGTGGACGGGCTGCTGGGCCCCGCGTAAAGCAGTGGTGCGGGCGCGGCGGGCGCACCTACCGTGGACGTACGCGGGGGCGGCTCCGCGGCGTGCTTCCTTCTTCATCCTTTAAATGAATCCGTAGCGCGCCCACTTCCCGCCCCCGCGCTCGCTTTCCAACGGGGAGTCACCAGGGGGATTCATCACCATGTCGACGCTGCACGCGGTGCTGCTGCGCCACGCCGGCACCGTCCATCTGCACCACACGCCCGCCCCCGGGCCGTACGAGCCGAACGCCAACGGGCTCGTCGCCCTGGAGGCGGAGCTGCTCGACCGCAACGCCGCGCTCTCCGCCCCGCTGCGGGACGCGCTGGCGCGCCTGCGCCCGAAGGACCTCGCCGCCACCGGCGCCCGGCTCCTGAAGGACCTCGACCGCGAACTCGGCGCCGACCGCACCCACATGCCGCTCTTCCGCCGCTTCCCGCGCTCGACACCGCGCGACACGCAGGCGCTGTACGTGGACCGGGTCTTCGCGCTGCTGCTGCAGCAGCAGCGGCAGCCGTGCGTGCTCTGCGGCACGGTCGGCTCGGTGCACCCGGTCGCCCCCTGCGCGCACCTGGTGTGCCGCGGCTGCTTCGACGGCTCCGATTACACCGGCTGCCCGGTCTGCCGGGTCCGCATCACCCCCGGCGACCCCTTCCTGCAGCCGTCGCGTACGGACGGCACCCCGCCCGCCCGCACGGCGGCCGGCCCGCTGCGCCTGCTCACCCTCGGCGCCGACCGCGCGACCGACGCGGCGCGGACCCTCGCCCGGCTGCTCGCCCGCCGCACCCCGCTGTCGCCGCAGGACCGCGACGACCTGCGGGTGCTGCTCGAGCACGCGCCGCCGGACGACCTCGGCTGGCTGCCGGAGGACATTCCGGTACGCGAGACCAAGGCCCTGGTCCTCGGCCTGCTGCTGCTCGACGAGCGCAGCCGGGAGGCGCTGACGGCCCGGCTGCCGGGCCTGCTGACCACCGCCACCGACGTGCTGCGGCTGCTCGCCGTGTGGTCCGGCGGCGAGGCGGACCTGCTGGCGCCGCCCCGCTTCAAGAGCCTGCCGCGCCCGCTGCGCCGCACGCTCCTCGCCGTACTCGACGGCCTCGCGCCTGCGCTGGTGGCCGAGGACCTGCGGCGCCACCCGCGCACGTGGAAGCACGCGGCCGAGCCGCTGCACCCGTACGAGCACGCGGCCCGCTTCCCGCGGGCGGCGCTGGCGTTCGCGGTCCTGCGGGAGACGCGCCTCGCGGAACTGCCGCACGCGGAGCCGCACATCGCTGGTCAGCGCGACCTGCGCGTGGACGAGCACGGCCGGATCCGGACCGCGGGCTTCGCGCCCCAGATCGAGCAGGCCCTGGCCGCCGGGGACACCGACCGGGCGACCGCGCTCCTGGCCAAGCGGCCGGGAGAGCTGGTCCGCCGCCTCGACCACCTGCTGCGGCTGTCGGGTGAGCCGCCCGCGCCGCTGCTCGCCGCGCTCCAGTCGGCGCTGCCCAAGGCGGGTGCAGGACCGCTGCTTTCGGCATACGGGGCGCTGCGGAACCGTCATCTCCCGCCCCACCGCCGGGTGTTCTTCCCGCGCGGCCAGCTCGCCCGCTCGTACGCGACCGACGACCATCGCCCGCCGCTGCCCGAGCAGACCACCGCGCGGATCTGCGGCCTGCTCGAGGGCGAGATCCTGCGCCGCCTGGCGGCCGCCCCGCGGCACGACACCGCCGTGCTCGACGCCGGCCTCGCCCGCCTGGCGGCGCCGTTCGCCGAGCGGACGGCGTCCCCGGCGCTGGTCGCGGTCCCGCGCGGCAGCACGCAGCAGCTGCCGGACGGCGATGTCGTGCGGCTGTTCCTGCACTGGACGGAGCCCAAGGGCACCCGGGTGGACCTCGACCTGTCGGTGGCGTTCTACGACCAGGCCTGGAAGTTCGCCGGGCTGTGCGACTACACCGACATGCGCTACCTCGACACGGCCGCGATCCACTCCGGCGACCTCACCTCGGCGCCCGCGCCGGAAGGGGCGACGGAGTACGTCGACCTCGACCTGCGGCAGCTCGCCGACGCCGGCGCGCGGTACGCGGTCGTGCTCGTCTTCGCGTACAACGACGTGCCGTTCGAGGACCTCCAGGACGCCTTCGCGGGCTTCATGGAGCTGCCGGACGCCGAGCGCCGGGACAGCGCGTTCCACCCGCGCGCCGTGCGGCAGCGCTTCGACCTCACGGGTGAGTCGCGGGTGTGCGCGCCGATGGTGCTGGACCTGGACCAGCGCAGCGCGCTGTGGACGGACATCCACCTGTCGGCGGCCGGCGGTTTCCACAACGTCGACCGGCACCACCCGGTGCTCGGCCGCCTGGGGCACGACCTGACCACGTACTTCACCGGCGGCGGCCGGGTGTCGATGTGGGACCTGGCGTGCTGGCACGCGGCGGCGCGCAGCGACGAGGTCACGGTGCTGGGACCGCGCGGGACCGACGAGGCGTGGACGTACCACCGCGAAGAGGGACAGCCGATCGCGGACTTCGCCGCCCGGGTGCGCGGCCTGGAGCGGCCGGACCAGCGGCAACTGGACATCTGGGCGGACTCGTTCGCGTCCGGCCGGGACGCCCTGCTGCTCCTGGTCGACGGGACGCTCGAGCCGCGGGGCGCGAAGGGCGAGGTGTACCGCCTCTACCCGGGCCCGGTGGACGGCTGCGGCCTGGACCGGCTGGCGGCAAGCGACCTGCTCACGGCGCTGGGCTGAGCGGACGGCGTGCGTGCGGCCCGGCAGCTGGGCCTCACGCCGCCGACGGCAGGTCGTGCCGCCGGGCCAGTTCGAGTACGCCCCGCAGCGCCGGCTCCGCCGGGCCGGGGCCCGGGCGGATGAGCGCCTGGACGGCGATCGGCTCGGGCTGGGTGACGAGGTCGAGCTGGACCAGGTCGCCGTCGGCCAGTTCGCGGACGACGGTGAGATACGGCAGCAGCGCCACCCCGTGGCCGTGTGCGGCGAGCCGGCGCAGCGCGCCGAACGAGCCGGTGACCATGGCAATATGGGCCCGCTCCATCAGGTCGTCGCCGTACCGGTCGAAGAGCATGTGCGAGGTGCAGCCGAGCTCGGCGACGAGGAAGTCGTGGGCGAGCAGGTCCTCGTCCGTAACGGACGGCTTTCCGGCCAGGGGGTGGGTCGGGCCGGTGACCAGCACCACCCGCTCGTGGGCGACGACATCCTCGCGGCCGGGGGCAGGCCTGCCGTTGTCGAAGACGAAGACCAGGTCGAGGCGGCCGGCGTCGAGGTCGTCGTAGAGCCGGCTGCGCGGGCCCACGGCGAGGCTGACCTCGGCGCGCGCGTCGTCGCCCGCCGCGCCGTTGCCGAGAGCGGTGACGATCTCCGGCAGCCACTCGCTCGCGAGGGTCTCCAGCGCCCCGATGCGCAGCCGCGGCCGCTCGTCGGCGGCGGCGCGGCACATTAAGTCGTCGAGTTCCAGGGCCTGACGGGCGTACGGCAGCACGCGGCGGCCCGCGTCGGTGAGGGGCGCGCCGGTGCTGGTACGGGTGAGCAGGCGCGCGCCGAGCTCGCTCTCCAGGCGGCGCAACTGGGCGCTCAGGCTGGACTGGGCGTAGCCGAGGTGCTCGGCGGCGGCGGAGATCCCGCCGCGCTCGGCGACGGCTATGAAGGCCCGCAGATAGCGTGAGTCCATGCCGGGAGCGTGCCATCGGATTCTCCGATGCCGCCATCGGATTTCCGGCCTGTCGCGAGGTACGGACGGCGAGCGAGCCTGACCCGCATGAACATCGCTGACTCACGGTGGCCCGCGCCGGGCTATCAGCCCGTCCGGCGTTTGAGGGCTCCGCGCGAAGCGCGGATGCCGCGCCGCAGACGCGAACCCGATGCCATCGGCTTCGCCGGCATCGTCGCCGGCAACGGCCTCGTCCTCCTCGACACCACCATCCTCAACGTCGCCCTCCCCGACGTCCGCACCGACCTCGGCGCCTCCGCCGCCGCCCTCCCCTGGACCGCCGACGCCTACACGGTCGTCTTCGCCGGCCTGCTGCTCGCCGCCGGCGCCGTCGCCGACCGGTTCGGCCCGCGCCGCGTCTACCGCTGGTCGCTCGCCGCCTTCGCCGCGCTGTCGCTGCTGTGCGCCGCCGCCCCCGGCGCGGCCGCGCTCATCGGCGGCCGGGCGCTGCTCGGCGCGGCCGGCGCGGGCATGGTCCCGGCGTCGCTCGCCCTGCTCGCCGCCCTGTACCCGAAGCCTGCGAGGCGGGCGCGGGCGGTGGGCGCGTGGGCGGCGCTGAGCAGCATCGGCATGATCGCGGGCCCGGTACTCGGCGGCGCCCTGGTCGAACTCGGCGGCTGGCGCCTGATCTTCCTCGTGAACCCGCCCATCGCCGCACTCGCGATCTGGGCCTCGCGGGGTCTCCACAGCACCCGCGCCACGTCCCCGCGCCGCGCGGACCCGGCGGGCCTGGCCCTCTCCGTGACCGGCCTGACCTCCCTCACCTTCGGCCTCATCGACGCCGGTACGGGCGGCTGGGCCCGCCCGCTCCCGGTGGCGGCGCTCCTCCTGGCGGCGGCCGCCTTCGCCGCCCTCGCGATCGCCGAACGCCGGGTCCCCGCACCCGCGTTGCCCCCCGCGCTGCTGCGACTGCGGCCCGTACGAGCGGCGATGGTGACGGCGACGACGGCGACATGGACGGTATACGGGGTGCTGTTCCTGCTCACTCACTGGCTGGTCGAGGACCGCGGCCTGGGCCCCTTCCAGGCCGGTCTCGCCTTCCTCCCGCTCACCCTCCCCATGTGCGTACTGCCGCTGCTCACCGGCCGGTTGGTCGCCCGTACCGGCACCCGCCCCGCCATGCTCGCCGGGCTCACGGCGGTGGCGGCGTCGGGCGGCCTGCTCGCCTTCGCCGGGCACGACGCACCGCTCGGACTGATCGCCGCGGTGCAACTCGTCCTCGCCGTGGGCGCGACACTCTCGATCCCCGCGGCGACGGCGGAACTCTCCTCCTCCGCCCCCGCCGAACTCGCCGCCACGGGCCAGGGCGCCCTCAACGCGGCCCGGCAGGCGGGCGCGGCACTCGGCGTAGCGGTGCTGGGCACGTGCGGGGATCTCGGAACGGCCGGCTGGGTCGTGCTCGCGGGCGGCGCGGCCGGTCTGGTGGCGGTACGGGGACGGGGGCGCTGACGCGTCAAGAAGATCGTCGGACCGCCCCCTCGCGTACGGCGATGTCGTACCCGCCCTTTATGCTCCTGGACCATGCTCGAAGACCACGCGGCAGCGTCGGCTGCACCTCCCGCAGCCCGCGCCGACCGGCCACCGCACGCCTGGCCGGAGGGCTATCCCGGCGGCTATGCCGTGGTCGACGTCGAGACCACGGGCCTGGCCCGGCACGACCGCATCATCTCGGCCGCGGTCTTCCGGGTGGACGCGCGCGGCGAGGTCGAGGACGAGTGGTACACGACGGTGAACCCGGACCGGGACCCGGGCCCGGTCTGGATCCACGGCCTGACCAGCGAGATGCTCGCCGACGCGCCGCGATTCCCGGAGATCGCCGGGGCGTTCGCCGAGCGCCTCGAGGGCCGCGTCCTGGTGGCGCACAATGCCGTCTTCGACTGGTCGATGATCGCCCGCGAATACGCCCGCGCGGGCGAGACCGCCCCGGTCCGGCAGCGGCTGTGCACCATCGCCCTGGCCAAGGACCTGGACCTGGACCTGCCGAACTTCAAGCTGGAGTCCCTGGCCCGGCATTACGGCGTCTCGCAGCGCCGCGCGCACCACGCGCTGGACGACGCGCGGGTGCTGGCCGAGGTCTTCCGCCCCAGCCTGCGGCGGGCGGCGGCATCCGGGCTGCGGCTGCCGCTGCTGGCCTGCCAGCCGCTGAAGGAGTGGGCGGACGGCCCGCCATCGGCCACCCGCCCCGCCGGTGTCCCCGGGGCCCGTACGCCCTCCTCGCCGACCTGGCGCAGCTGGCGCCCGGCCCGCAAGCTGCCGCCGTGCCCGTATCCGAATCCGGGCCGGTACGAGCCGGGCGGCACCCTGATGCAGGGCATGCGGGTCGCCTTTTCGGGCGACACGTCGATAGACCGCTTCCTGCTGGAGGACCGGGCCGTCTCGGCGGGCCTGCACGTGGCGTCGAGCGTCTCCCGCCTGACGAGCCTCCTCGTCACGAACGACCCCCAGGCCCCGACGAGCAAGGTCGCCAGGGCGGCCCTGCACGGGACGCCGGTGGTGGACGAGGCGGCGTTCATTCAGCTGCTGCAACACGTGCGCCCGGCGGAGTGAAGCTCGCCCGACGCGCCCGTACCAAGCCCGCCGGGCGTCACGCCCGCCCCGCAGGCTGGCCGCATGGCTCGATGTGAGGTCTGCGGGAACGACTACGCGATGTCGTTCGAAGTACACGCCCAGGGTGAAGTGCACGTCTTCGACTGCTTCGCCTGCGCCATCCACCGGATGGCCCCCATCTGCGAACACTGCTCCTGCCAGGTCATCGGCCAGGGCGTGGAGTCGGAAGGGCACTGGTATTGCGGCGCCCACTGCGCCCGCCAGGAGGGCGTGGACGGCATCGTCGCCCACGTATAGACCCGAGGGCGGGCCGCCGCCGGGCGAGGGGTACCGTCAAGGGGTGTACCGCTTCCTGCTGACCCGGCAGTGGGTGTCCCTCACCCTGTTCGCCGTCCTTCTCATCCCGGCGATGATCGAGCTGGGCTTCTGGCAGCTGCACCGGCACGAGGCCCGCGTGGAGCGCAACGACCTCGTCGCGCAGAACCTCGAAGGGACCCCGGTCCCGGTGGCCGAGCTCACCTCCCCCGGGCATGAGATCCCCAAGGACGACACCTGGCGCACCGTGACGGCCAAGGGCCGCTACGACACCGCGCACGAGGTCGTCGTACGCCAGCGGACCTCGAGCGACGGCAAGCAGGGCTATTTCGTCGTCACCCCGCTCCGCCTCGACGACGGCCGCTTCGTCCTCGTCAACCGCGGCTGGGTCACGGCCGGGCAGGACCTCACCAAGTTCCCGACGGTGCCGAAGCCGCCCGCCGGCGAGGTGACCGTCACCGGCCGGCTGCTCGCCGACGAGACCACCGCCGCCAGCAGCATCAAGGACCGCAAGGGCCTGCCGGGCCGGCAGGTGATGCTGATCAACGGCGACAAGCTCTCCAAGGAGCTCCCCGGCAAGATCCTCGGCGGCTACGTCCAGCTGACCAAGACGGCCCCGGCACCGGGCGGCAAGCAGCCCGAGCGCGTCGCCCCGCCCGACCACAGCAGCATCGGCCCGCATCTGGCGTACGCGATCCAGTGGTGGGTGTTCGCCGCGGGCGTGCCCTTCGGATGGTGGGTGCTGGTGCGCCGGGAGCGGCGCGAGCGCGCGGCGGCCGCCACCGATACGGCCCCCGACGTGGCGGCCTCCGAGCCGGTCACGGCAAACTGAACCCATGGATCTTGGACTGCAGGACCGCGTGTACATCGTCACCGGGGCCACCCGCGGCCTGGGCCGCGCCTCGGCGGAGCAGCTCGTGGCCGAGGGCGCGAAGGTCGTCGTCTCCGGGCGGGACGAGAAGGCGGTGGCGGCGGCCGCCGCCGAGCTGGGCGAGAACGCGGTGGGCGTGACGGCGGACAACGCCGACCCGGCGGCCCCCGGCCGCCTGATCGCCGCGGCGCGCGAGCACTTCGGCGCCCTCGACGGCGTGCTGATCAGCGTCGGCGGCCCGCCCGCCGGGCTGACCGCGGACATCGCCGACGACCAGTGGGAGGCGGCCTTCGCCTCGGTCTTCCTGGGCGCGGTGCGGCTCGCCCGCGCGGCGGCCGGCGAGCTAGCCGAGGGCGGCGTGATCGGCTTCGTCCTCTCCAGCTCGGTGCACGAACCGGTGCCGGGCCTCACCGTCTCCAACGGCCTCCGCCCCGGCCTCGCCGGCTTCGCGAAGTCGCTGTCGAACGAGCTCGCCCCGCGCGGCATCCGCGTCATCGGCGTGCTCCCGGGCCGTATCGACACGGACCGGGTGCGCGAACTGGACGCGCTGAGCGGCGACGCGGAGGCCTCGCGGGAGCGCAGCCAGGCGAACATCCCGATGCGCCGCTACGGCGCCCCGCAGGAGTTCGGCAAGGCCGCCACCTTCCTGCTGAGCCCGGCCGCGTCGTACATCACCGGCGTGATGCTGCCGGTGGACGGCGGGGCCAGGCGCGGGTTCTAGGCGGCGGGGCCGGTCTCGGGGTCCATCGTGCCGGATCGGCCCGACGGGCCGGTGGGGGGCGGTCCTTCCGGGTCGGTGGGCTGGTAGACGCCGTCGCGGGGCTCGATGTCCTTGCCGCGCACATAGACGCCACCCCCGGCCTCCACCAGCGCTCCGAACTCGCCGTCCGCGCCGACGTAATACTGCGCCTGGAGATACAGATCCGGCGGGTGCGGATACGCGGACGCCGCCGAGGCGGCCCCGTACCAGCCCCCCAGCAGTCCGCCGGTCTTCAAGCGCACACGCACGAAGCAGCTCCCCCGGTTCCTGAAGAGGGAGCAGGCCCACCAGGCCCGCCTGCCGGGGGTTGTCCGCCAGGCCGCCGAGTGGGCCCGCCCGGCGGTCGTTTCCCTGGGCCAGGTCCACCAGCCATGGGCCGGCGATCACGGCGTAGGCCGCGTCCAGGAGGGCGCTGGCGGCGATGGCCCGCACCAGCCGGTTGCCGGGCTCCTGCTCGCTGGGGTGCGCGCCGCGGAGCCGTTCGCGGACCGCCTGGTAGAAGACGCCGGGCAGCACGAGGACGAGAAAGACGCCCACCTGCTGGGCAGTTGACGGCACCATCCCCATCCCCCCGTGACTCCGGCATGTCGCCGACAGGATTCCATGCCGGCGTCCGGACCGGCTAAGTCACCCGCTCCGGACGGTGCTTGACCGCCCGCAGCCGGACCTCCGTCGGCAGCGCCGGCAGGCCCGTGGACTCGCATGCCTCGCGCAGCATGCGGGAGCGCAGCGCGACCACCGTCGCCGCGGGGCTCGCCCGCGGGCCGAGTACGAGGCCGACGTGCGCCCGCGGCGCGGTGCGGCGGCCCAGCAGGCTCACGCTCGCCCGCTCGACGCCGTCTATCCCGGTGGCCTCCGCCGCCAGTACGTCCTCGAGGGCCCGGCCGCGCAGGAGGGCCCGCGGCCCGGTGCCGCTCTCCGGCTCGCCCGTGTCGATGACCACCTCGCCGAGGCGCCGCTGCCGCAGCTGCGCGGCCAGCCACCACAACCCGAGCAGCACGACCACCGACAGCACGGCGATCACCGTCGGCCACCACCAGCCGTACGAACTCACCCGCTCCCGGTCCGCGTCGCTGATCAGCACGTCGTCCGGGCCGTCCACCGGCAGGAAGCCCGGCAGCCCGAGCCCGGCCAGCAGCACGCCGAGCCCCAGCGCCACCAGGGCCGCCCCGGCGAGGCCGACCACCACCCGGTTGATCACCCGCAGCATGCCCTCACCCCTTCGCCGCCGGGCGCCGCACGTGCACGGAGAGCGCGGGCCGGCGGGCGAGGCCGAGCTCGTTGATGCCCTCGCCCAGCACCGCGTCCAAGTCCGCCCGTACGTCGTCCAGATCCCGGAAGTGCGCGTCCGCCCTGGCCAGCACCCGCCGCCGGCCCACGGCGACCCGCACCGCCTGCACGCCGGAGATCTGCATCGCCCGGTCCCGCAGCACCACCGCGGCCGTGGCGCGGTCGATCCCGGCCCGCACGTCGTCGCCGGGACGGCGCATCGGCAGCACCCCGCGCAGCCCGGGGCTGCAGGCGAGGTGCAGCAGCCAGGCGCCGAGCAGCAGCACGGCCGCGCCGCCGAGCAGCACCCATACGTCGTCGAGCGGGCGCGCGGCCAGCTCGT
The DNA here is from genome assembly GCF_011044975.1 of Streptomyces coryli. Classification (GTDB taxonomy): domain Bacteria; phylum Actinomycetota; class Actinomycetes; order Streptomycetales; family Streptomycetaceae; genus Streptomyces; species Streptomyces coryli. The sequence goes on from NZ_JAAKZV010000029.1 coordinate 44,360, forward strand.
CGGCGAGGCGGTGCCGCCAGGCCATGCCGGGCTGCTCGGCGCGCACCTTCACGATGTCGTAGAGGAACACCCCGGCCATCAGCACCCCGCCGCCGGCCACCAGCGCGGCCGGCACCCGCCGCACCGCCCAGAAACGCCGCTCGGCCACGCTCTGCGCGCCCGGCTCGTAACCGGACGACGAGGCGGCCTGCTCCCAGTCACCCTTCTCCGGGGCGACCAACGTCTTGTCGTCGCTCACCGCACCCTCCCCTGCCGCGGACCGCCGTGCCGGGTGGAGTGCAGCCGCTCCACCTCGACGCTGACCTCCGGGACCTCGAAGCCGGCCAAGGCCTTTACCCGTTCCGCGACGGCGTGACGCACCACCCGGCACTGCGCCCCGATGTCCGAGGGGAAGCCGAGCTCGACGCCGACCCGGATCCGGGCGGCAGCGCCGCGCACCACCACCGCCGCGTGGGCGGCGTCGGTGCCGGGCGCGCCGAGCAGCGCCTCACGGGCGGCCTGCGACGCGATCTTCGCTACCACCCGGTCCTCGATACGGGTGGCTCCGCGCTCATGCGGCGGTACGGACGCGCCCGCGGCGTCCTCCACCCCGACGTCCCCCGCGGCCGCCACGGCGCGTCACCGCCGCCGGTCGTCGCGCTCGGACGGCCGGCGGAAGAAGTCCCCCGGCTCGAGGTCGCCGTCGAGTACCCGCCCGACCACGAAGCCGATGGCGCCGAGCGCGGCCACCAGCAGAAACGCGCCGAAGCCGCCGAAGTATCCGGCGAAGCCGAGCGCCATGCCGGCGATCAGGCCGACGACTGCCATGCTCATGGAGGTCCCCCGGTCCCCTACTGCAGCCTCGGCTGCTCGGTGTCGTCATCGTCGTCGTCCGGCAGCTTGACGTCGATGACGGCGATGTTCACCTCGACGACCTCGAGCCCGGTCATGCGCTCGACGGCGGAGATGACGTTCTCGCGTACGTCCCGGGCGACATCCGAGATGGCCACCCCGTAATCGACGATGATCTCGAGGTCGAGCGCCGTCTGCAGCTCACCGACCTCGGCCTTGACGCCGGCCGCCGACTTGGGGGTGCCGGTGCCCGGCACCCGCTCCCGGACCGCGCTGTACGTACGGGAGAAGCCGCCGCCCATCGCATGCACGCCGACCACATCCCGGGCGGCAAGCCCGGCGATCTTCTCGACGACGCCGTCGGAGATGGTCGTACGCCCTCGGGTGGCCGGATCGCCGGTGCCGCGCCGGGTGCCCAGCGTCTTGGGCCCGGCCGACTCCACCGGCGCGGGTCGCTCCGGGACCGTGCTCTGCCTGACCGTGGCCTCGCTGTTCACCTGCGTCACCCTTTCTGTGCGTTCGCCCGACCTCAACACTATGGGAGGTCTACCCGAGGCTGCAGGATGGAGACCATGGCGGACTCATTGCGGGAGGCGGTACGCGACCAGCTGGGCCTCGGGCGACTGCTGCCGCTGGGCGAGGCGAAGGACGGCGCCTGGATCGCGGAGACGGCGGTGGCGGCAGCACTGCGCCCGGCGGCGGCGCGGGTCCCGGGCATCGAGCTGCGCTCGCTGCGGCTGACCCTGGCCGACCCGGAGGTGTGGACGGACCCGGCGGTGACGCCACCGGCGAGCGCGCTGCCGCCGGGTCCGCTACGGATCACCGCGGAGTGCGCGGCGGTGCTTGCGGCGGACCGCTCGCTGCGCGATGCGGCTGACGCGCTGCGCTCGGCACTCTTCGAGGCGGCGGACCTGGCGGTCGGCCTGGAGGTGACGGCGGTGGACGTGCAGGTGACCGACCTGCTGGAGTCGGCCCCGCCCCCGGCGGAGGAGCCCGCCGGGCTCGCGGCGCCGGTGGTGCATAGGGTGCACGGCGAACTCCACATGGAACTCCCGCTGGACGGCGGCCGCGTCCTCGACACGGTCCGTCAGCTGCGCTCAACGGAGTCGACGAACGCGGCGGTCCTGGTCACGTCGCTCCGCTGATCAGTCAGAGATCCCCGCGAGGTCACGTAGACGCCGAGCCTGCGCCCCCCGCTCCGCCCCCCGCTGCTCCTCAAACGACCGCGAAAGCGCCCCCCGCAACAACGCCTTAGTCTCCACCACCGCATCCCGCGGAGCCTCCAGCAGCGCCGCCGCCAAGTCCCCCACCGCGCCCGCGAGCTGCTCCCCCGGCACCACCAGATTCGCCAGCCCGATCCGCTCCGCTTCCTCCGCATGCACCATGCGACCCGTAGCGCAGATCTCCAACGCCCGCGCATATCCCACGAGTTGAACCAGCGGCTGCGTCCCCGTGAGATCCGGCACCAGCCCAAGGCTGGTCTCGCGCATCGCGAACTGCGCGTCAGCAGCGCACACCCTCAGGTCACACGCCAGCGCCAGTTGAAAGCCCGCGCCAATCGCATGGCCTTGCACCGCGGCGAGGGAAACGATGTCATTACGGCGCCACCAGGTGAATGCCTCCTGGTATTCCGCGATGACAGCGTCCACCCGCTCATCGGAATACCCGGCCAACTCCATGAATCCGGGTTCGCCGGGAAAGCCCTCGGGCGTGAATGCCTGCCGGTCGAGGCCCGCGGAGAAGGATTTGCCCTCCGCTCGCAGCACCACCACCCGCACGCTGCCGGGAAGCGATCGGCCGACCGAAGCCAGCGCCCGCCACATGGCGGGGGACTGCGCGTTCCGCCGCTCGGGAAGGTCAAGGGTGACCGTCGCTACGGCCTGTTCGGCGTCGAGTTCGAGGCGGACGCCGTCCTGGTTCAAAGCCTTCGAAGTCATATACCGAACAGTAACCACCCGGCCGGCCAGTCGGCCGACCGGGTGGCACATGCCACACCAGGCGTCAGGCCGAAGCCTTCTTGCCCCTTGTCGCACCGCCACGACCGCGCAGGGTCACGCCGGATTCGCTCAGCATCCGATGCACGAATCCGTAGGAGCGGCCGGTCTCTTCGGCCAGCGCCCGGATGCTCGCACCGGAGTCGTACTTCTTCTTCAGGTCTGCCGCGAGCTTTTCGCGCGCGGCGCCGGTAACCCGGCTGCCCTTCTTCAGAGTCTCGGCCACCCGTGCCTCCTCATACGGAAGTGCGCTCTGGACTCTCATGATCACCCCTTTATCGCCTGCTGGCCACCCATTCGGCAAGGTCCGCGCAACAGGTTTTCCGGACAGCACCGAGTCCGGCCCGCCGCGATTCCCGCAAGATCCATCGTTGACGCAGGTCACAGCGGTGAGGAAGCGCGTACCACGCGGACGGCGCACGATGACCTTGACGCGCCGCCAATCCGGCGGATCGATCGGTGGTACGAGCAGATCTCACTCAGATGATGGATCAAGGCATGAGCCGAATGATCCAGAACGAGTCGATCAGGAGGCTGCCGGGGCCGTCAGGCCAGCGCGACGAGGTCCGCGTAGTCCTCGCCCCACAGGTCCTCGACGCCGTCGGGCAGCAGGATGATGCGCTCCGGCTGCAGCGCGTCCACCGCGCCCTCGTCGTGGGTGACGAGCACGACGGCGCCGGTGAAGGTGCGCAGCGCGCCGAGGATCTCCTCGCGGCTGGCCGGGTCGAGGTTGTTCGTGGGCTCGTCCAGCAGCAGCACGTTCGCCGACGAGACGACCAGCGTGGCCAGGGCGAGACGGGTCTTCTCGCCGCCCGAGAGCACGCCCGCCGGCTTGTCGACGTCGTCGCCGGAGAACAGGAACGAGCCGAGGATCTTCCGGATCTCGACCAGGTCCATGTCCGGCGCGGCGGTACGCATGTTCTCCAGGACCGTACGGTCCGGGTCGAGCGTCTCGTGCTCCTGCGCGTAATAGCCGAGCTTGAGGCCGTGGCCCGGCTGGACCTCGCCCGTGTCCGGCTTCTCGACCCCGGCCAGCAGCCGCAGCAGGGTCGTCTTGCCGGCGCCGTTCAGGCCCAGGATGACGACCCGCGAACCCTTGTCCACCGCCAGGTCGACGTCGGTGAAGATCTCCAGCGAGCCGTACGACTTCGACAGGCCCTCGGCCATCAGCGGGGTCTTGCCGCAGGGCGCGGGGTCGGGGAAGCGGAGCTTGGCGACCTTGTCGGACTGGCGGACCTCTTCCAGGCCGGCCAGCAGCCGCTCGGCCCGCCGGGCCATGTTCTGCGCGGCGACGGTCTTGGTCGCCTTGGCGCGCATCTTGTCCGCCTGGGAGTTGAGGGCCGCGGCCTTCTTCTCCGCGTTCTGCCGCTCGCGCTTGCGGCGTCGCTCGTCGGCCTCGCGCTGGGCTTTGTAGAGCTTCCAGCCCATGTTGTACATGTCGATGGCCGAGCGGTTGGCGTCCAGGAGGAAGACCTTGTTCACCACCGTCTCGACCAGGTCCTCGTCGTGGGAGATGACGATGAAGCCGCCGTGGTACGTCTTCAGGTAGTCGCGCAGCCAGACGATGGAGTCGGCGTCGAGGTGGTTCGTCGGCTCGTCGAGCAGCATGATGTCGGAGTCCGAGAACAGGATCCGGGCCAGCTCGACCCGGCGGCGCTGGCCGCCGGAGAGGGTATGCAGCGGCTGGCCGAGGACGCGGTCCGGCAGCCCGAGGCTGGCGGCGATGGTGGCGGCCTCCGACTCGGCGGCGTAACCGCCCTTCGTCAGGAACTCCGTCTCCATCCGCTCGTAGCGCTTCATGGCCTTCTCGCGGGTGGCGCCCTTGCCGGTCGCCATCCGGTCCTCGTCCTCGCGCATCTTGCGGATGACGGCGTCGAGGCCGCGGGCCGAGAGGATGCGGTCGCGGGCGAGCACGTCGAGATCGCCGGTGCGCGGGTCCTGCGGCAGATAGCCGACGGCGCCGCTGCGGGTGACGGTGCCGGCGGCGGGCTGGCCCTCGCCGGCCAGGACCTTGGTGAGGGTGGTCTTGCCGGCGCCGTTACGGCCGACCAGGCCGATGCGGTCGCCCTTGGCGATACGGAAGGACGCGGACTCGAGCAGGATGCGGGCGCCGGCGCGCAGCTCCAGGCCGGTGGCGGTGATCACGGTGGTTTCTCCAGGCAGCAGGAAGAGGGGGCGGACAGGGCGCGAGGGGACGTCGACGCCGCCTAATGCACAAGGAGAATGGCCATGCGGCCAGTCTACCGGTGGGTCGCAACCCAATTAGCTGCCAGCCCCTGCCCGCAAAGGGCGGGTATGAGGGATTTCGACCATACTCATCCCTATGCAGTTCGACGACAAGGCCGGCCTGGACCCTTCGCAGGTACGGGATGTGCGCCGCGGCGGTGGCGGCTTCGGTGGCGGCGGCTTCGGCGGCGGTGGCCGGGGAGCGGCGGTCAAGGGCGGCGGACTGCTCGCGCTCGTCGTGGCGCTGCTGGGAGCGTTCTTCGGCGTGGGCCCCAGCAACCTGGGCTTCAACGACGCCACCCCCGACCCGGGCCCGCGGGCCACGGACACGGCGGACCTGGCCGGCGAGTGCCGTACCGGCGCGGACGCGAACAACAAGCTGGACTGCCGGGTGGTCGCGATCACCAACAGCCTGCAGAGCTACTGGTCGGACGAGTTCCAGAAGCGCGGCGGCACGTACAAGGACGCGAACACGGTGATCTACTCGCGCGCCATCAGCACCGGCTGCGGCAACGCGACGTCGGCGGTGGGCCCGTTCTACTGCCCGGCGGACATGAATGTGTATCTGGACCTGTCCTTCTTCAACGAGCTGCAGAGCCGCTTCGGCGCCCGCGGCGGCCCGTTCGCCCAGGCGTATGTGATCGCCCACGAGTACGGCCACCACGTGCAGAACCTGACCGGCGTCTTCGCCCGCATCGGCCCCAATACGGGCCAGGGCACGGCGAGCAACGCGGTCCGGCTCGAGCTGCAGGCCGACTGCTACGCCGGGGTGTGGGCCCGTAACGCGATGACCACCCCCGACAAGACGACCGGCCGTCCGCTGATCACCAACCTCACCGAGGACGACATCCGCGACGGCCTGGACGCGGCGGCCGCGGTCGGCGACGACCGGATCCAGGAGATGGCGACGGGCTACGTCAACCCGGAGAGCTGGACGCACGGGTCGTCGGCGCAGCGGCAGCAGTGGTTCGCGCAGGGGCTGAAGACCGGCGACATGAACCGGTGCGACACCTTCCGCTGAGCGGGTAACGGCCCCTGACCCACCCCCGGATTGGGCTTTCCGGCAGGCACGGGGAACACTGTCTTCGTGATGGACGGCACATCGCGCGACCCCAGGCTCCAGCTCGTACCGCGGCAACCCACGCGGGAGATCGCCGCCTCCGCCCGGCGGGCAGTCCGCCACCGGACCCGGCGGCAGCCGCGCGTGCCCGACGGCATCGCCCCACGACCGCGCCTGGCGGCGCAGGCACGGGAGCGGCTCGCGGGGGCGGTGCGGGTCGCACGCATGGCGGAAGACGTGCACGCACCCTCGCGCAAGTCGGCCGAGGACGCGGCGGCGGTGCTGGGCACCGATCCGGCCGAGGCCGGGCGCGACTGGGACTTCGCGCTGCTCGCCGGCCTGATCGAACTGCACGCCGACCAGGCCCGCGCGGGCTGGCGGCTACGGGCGTGGGAGCGGGACGACAGCGCGGTGCTACGCGGCTGGGTGGCTCTCTTCGACGCGTGGTCCCTCGCCGTACCGGCGCCGGACAGCCTGGACACCGCGGCCGTGGCGGAAGTGGTGGAGGCGGCGCCGCAGGTGCTGGCGCTGCTCCACCTGTCGGGCGGTCCGATGCGGGTGCCGGCGCTGCTGGATCTGCTGCGGCAGCGGGTGGCGGAGCTGGGCGGTGGGGCCGC
>NZ_JAAKZV010000002.1 GCF_011044975.1 Streptomyces coryli
CTCCTGGACCCCGACACCCGCATCGGCCTCGCGCCCCTCTCCCAGGTCGCCGGTGATCGGTTCGAGGCGATGGCGCTCACCGCCCAGGACGCCCAGCGCGGCATCGTCCTCTCACCGGTACGGGTCCGGCTGACCCCGATCGTCGAGCAGATCCGGACGGCCCTCCGCGACGGGGCATTGCCACTGCGCGCCCTGGAACAAGCGGTGCTGCCGAGCACGGCGGATCAGCGGCAGCAAGCCGCCCTGCGCCAATTCCTCGCCCACCTCGATGCCATCGGCATCCTCCAGGTGACCACACGACCGGAAGCGTCCACCCGCGCCTGGCACCCGGCCGCCGCCGCGCCGACAGCCGCGCCGGACACCACCGGCGGCGGATACCTCGACGTCTACCGACAGGTCCTCGGCGCCCCGCCCACCGCCGATCTCCGGTTGCTGGGAGCCGCATTGACGCAGTCGATGCGCCTCCAGGCGATGATCCGGGCCGACGCCCAGCCCACCCCGAGGGCCGGCGCCGGACTCTCCGCACAGGACCGGCCGCTCCTCGACATCGTGCGCGAGCACCTCGCCTCCCGCACACCCGCCTCCGGCGCCGCCACCCCCTCCACGCACCCGGAACCGGTGGGCTGGCCCCGCGCCACCACGCCCGGCTCCGGCTACGCCCGCCTGCTGGACCACCTCGCCGAACGAACCGACGCCGGCCGGACCATCGACCTCACCCCCGAACTGCTGGACCGCTTCGCCGCCCCGCCGGCGCACCTCCCCTGGCCGCTCGACTGCACCGTGCGCCCGCTGCCCGACGGCTCCGGGGCCCTCGACATCGTCGCCCCCGCCGCGGTGCTGGACGCCCGGTTCGGCTCCGCGCTGCGCCGGCTGCACGGCGGCGCGCTGCCGTCGGCGGACGCGTACCGCTCCTGGCTGCGGCGGCTGGACGCGGACAGCGGCATACGTTCGGTGGAGCTGCTGTTCCCCGCCCTGTCCCGGTACGCGGCCAATGCCGTGCGGCGCCCGCTCTACCCGTCCGCCTGGACGGGCGACCCGGACCTGGGTGCGTACTGCGACGACGGTCCCGCGACCGGCGGCTTTCTGCCGCTGGGCGAGCTCACGGCCCGCGCCGGTGAGGACGGCCGCACCGTGATCAGCCACCGCGGCGAGCCGATCCGGCCCCTCTACCACTCGGCGCGCACCGCCCCGCCGCCCTGGGACGTCGTGGCCGGGCTGCTGCTCAGCGCGTCGCCGCAGAACCACGGGTGGGTGCGGCGGCTGCGGCACCCGCTGTGCGCGCTGCCGGAACACGACTACGTACCGCGCATCACCGTCGCCGGAGTCCTGGTGCTGTCGGCCGCCCAGTGGCGGGTGCCCGTACACCGGCTGCCGTCCCCGGACGCGGGCGGGCTCGACCAGGCGCGGCAACTCCTGCGCCTGCGCGACGAGCTGGGGCTGCCGCGCTTCGTCTTCGTCTCCGCCGCGCCGGGTGCGCGGGCGCCGTTGCCCTGTGACCTGGAGAGCCTGCAGGCGCTCGGGGTGCTGCGGCGGATGGCCGGCGGTGCGGCGAAGGACCACGCCGTGGTCATCGAGGAGATGGTGCCCGCGCCCGGCGAACTCGGCGTTCGCGACCGGGCCGACCCCGCCGGATCGCCGGTGGCCGCCGAACTCATGCTCCGTATCCCGCCGGGCGGTTGACGTCCCCGCCGGCCCGGCCCCGAGACCGGCGCCCCGATCCGTATCGGCGGCGTCGTGACCCCACCGAAGACGCATGACGCATAAGGAGGTGAACACGATGACGAACGACATCATGTGGCCCGGCCAGGTTCAGCCGATCCTGCCGGAGAAGCCCGCGATCGGTCTGGACGACGTCGAGGGTCTCATCGAGCAGCTCGAGGGCCAGTTCGAGGAGTCCGAGATGCTGACCATGGGCGCGGACGCCGGCACACAGGGATGCACCAACGCAGGCGGATGCACCGGTACCTGCCCCTGTGAAAACCCGATCCTCCCGAACCCTAGCTGAGGCGCGGCAGCACTGAGGTGCTGCTGATCCGCAGCACGGCGGGCCGCCGGGGTGCTTGCACCTGACCCACGGCACCCGGCGGCCCGTCGCCGAACTTCCCCTTCCCGCACCATCCCGGCCCGTAGGCCCGTAGAGAGGCTGCCCGGCATGTCACCCGTCTCCGCCCAGCAGGCCGCGGCCCCCGCCGCGGTGTACGACACCGCCCACCACGTCCTGACCGCCTTCGCGCGCGCCATCGGCGCGGACGAGCGCGGCGCGGAGTACAGCATCGACTTCGGCCCCGCCGTCCTCGCCGCCCTGGTCGGCCAGGACCACCCACACGCAGACTCCGGTCTTGGTCCACCGGCGGAACCGGGGCCGGAGGCCAGCGCGTTCGTCGCCTGGCTGCGCACCCTGCGGGAGGGCTGCACCCACCCGGGCCTCTTCGGCTGGGGCCTGGCCGGCTATCTGCAGGGCCTGAACACCGCCCGCCCGGTCTGGCCCGCGGTGGCGGGACTCGCCGACGCGGCGCGGGCGGAGCTGAGCGACTGCGCGCACCGCTGGCGCCCGGACCGGATGGGCTGGCTCGACTACGACGTGGTGACCGGGCCCGCGGGTTCGCTCCTGGTGCTGGCTGCCGATCCCCGCAGCGCTCCCCGGGATCTGACCGCCACCACCGGCCATCTCACCCGGCTCTGCGACACGCCGGAACTGACCGCGCTCCGCGTGGGCAGGTACCGCGGCGAGGACCTGCGCGGCTTCAACTACGGCCGTATCAACACCGGCATCGCCCACGGCGCCGCCGGCGTCGCGCTCGCCCTGGCAGCGGCCGCCCGCGCGACCGGCCTCACCGCCGACCTGGGCACGGCGCTCACACGGCTCGCGACCTGGCTGCGCGGTGAGAGCCGGATCGCGCCGGGCGGCCTGATCACCTGGCCGCACGCCGGCGGCGTGGCGGAGCTGCCGCGCGGTCCGCAGGCCTGGTGTTACGGCACCCCCGGGGTGGCCTGGGCGCTGTGGGAGACGGCGGGTGTGCTCGGCGACGCGGAGCTGGCCGACTTCGCGCTGGACGCGGCCGCTTCCGTCCTGCGCTGGTACGACTCCGGCGACACCGCCGCGCCGCTCGGCCTGACCCTGTGCCACGGGGCACCGGGGCTGGCGCTGCTCTGCGATGCCTTCGACCGGTACGCGGCACTGCCGGGTGCGGGTCCGCTGCGTGACCGTCTCGTATCCGAACTGCTCGGCCGGCAGGACGAGGTGATCGCCCTCGCCGACGAGGACACGACGCTGCTCAGCGGCGCGTCCGGCGCCTGCGCGGCGCTGCTGACGCTGTACGGCGGCGACCGGGGCTGGCTGTCGGCCTTCGGGCTGCGATGAGGCGGGGGTTGCGGGGGCTGGCTCGGGCGCGATCCTCCGGTAAATCCGCGGCCGGGGGGCCGGTTTCCGACGCCGCTCCGGTCACCGCCCTGCTGCGGCTGCTGCCGACCGCGTCGGCGCGGCTGACCGGTGGGCTCGCCGCCCTGGTGCTCCTCGACGCCGCGCTGGCGCCGGCGCTGACCGTCGCCATCGGCGCGCTCGCGGGGCGGTTGCCCGCGGCCGCGGGCGCGGGGCTCGACTCGGCGGCGGGCCGGGGGGTGCTGACCGCGTTCGGCGTGCTCGCCCTGATCTACCTCGCGAACGTACTGATGGACCCGGTCATCGCCGGGACCTCGACCCGGCTCGCCCGCCGGCTCGCCGCCACCGTCTCCCGTATGACCATGCGCGGCACGCTGCGGCCTGCCGGGCAGGCGCCGCTGGACGGCCCCCGGGTCGCCGACCTGCTGATGCTCGCGCAGGGGCGCGGCACCGGCCAGCTCCCGGTCGGCCTGGCGGTCACCGCGCTGCCCCGCCTCATCGCCGTGCGTCTGGCCGGGGTTTCGGCCGCCGGGCTGCTGCTGCTCTTCGCGTGGTGGGCGCCGATCCCGCTGGTCGTCGCGTGGGTGGTGATGGGGCGGCGGCAGGACCGGGCGACGCGGCGAGCGGCCGACAGTCATGCGGGCACGACGACGGAGCTGCGCCGCGCCGAGTACCTGCGCTCGCTCGCCCTGGAGGGCGCCGCTGCCAAGGAGATCCGCGTCTTCGGCCTGGGCGAGTGGCTCGTCGAGCACTTCACCCGAGCCTGGCTGACCGGCACCCGCGAACTGGCGGGCCGCCGCCGCGCCGACGTGGGCGACCTCGCCTGCCTGGCGGGCCTGATCGCGGCGCACGCGCTGGTCCTGGTCCCACTGACCGTGGCGGCAGCCCGCGGCGACCTCTCCGTCGCCCGTACGACCATCTGCCTCCAGGCCGTCCTCGGCACGGCCTCGCTGGGCTGGCTCGGCGACCTCCAGTGGACCATCACCCGCGCCGCCGCAGCCGCCCCGGCGGCACGGCGGCTCGCCGAACTGGGGCGGGGGGCGGGCGGCTCCGGGCTGTCTCCGTTGCCGGTCGGATCCGGCCTCTCGGCGGGTCCTGTCAAGGCCCCCGCGCTTGGCGGAGCCCCCGCCCACGCCATCCGCTTCGAAGCGGTCCGCTTCCGCTACCCCGACCGGCACGCCCCCACCCTCGACCGCCTCGACCTCACCGTCCCGGCGGGCAGTTCACTCGCCCTCGTAGGTGACAACGGTGCCGGCAAGACCACCGTCATCAAGCTCCTCGCCCGCCTCTACGACCCCGCCGCAGGCCGCATCACCACCGACGGCACCGACCTGCGCGCCCTGCCCCCCGACAGCTGGCGCCGCCATATCGCCGTCGTCTTTCAGGACTTCCTCCGCTACGAGCTCTCCGCCCGCGACAACATCCGCTTCGGCGCCGTCGACGCCGCCCCCGACCGCCACGCCCTGGCCTCCGCCGCCCGCAGGGCCGGCGCCGACGCCGTCCTCGACGGCCTCCCGGACGGCTGGGACACCCCGCTCTCCCGCCGCTTCACCGGCGGCACCGACATCTCCGGCGGCCAGTGGCAGCGCATCGCCCTCGCCCGTGCGCTCTACGCGGTCGAACACGGCGCCCGCATCCTCGTACTCGACGAGCCCACCGCACATCTCGACATCCGCGCCGAAGCCGAGCTCTACGAGCAATTCCTCGACCTCACCCGCGGCCTGACCACCATCCTCGTCTCGCACCGCTTCGCCACCGTCCGCCTGGCCGACCGCATCTGCTTCCTCGACGGCGGCCGGGTCGCCGAAGAAGGCACCCACGACGAACTCCTCGCCGCCGGCGGCCGCTACGCCCGCTCCTTCAGCCTGCAGGCCGCCACGCTCACCGGAGAAGCTCATGCCTGACCCCAAGGGCCCCAAGTCCGGTGGCGCGCCCACCCTCCGCGACCAGGCCCGCGCCACCGCCCTCCTGATCACCACCGCCATCCGCGCCGACCCCCGCCGCGCCGTTCTCGTCCTGCTCCTCGCCCCGGCCGTAGGCGCCTGCACGGTCGGAGCCGCCCTCGCCATCCGCATGGCCACCGACGCCGCCGTACGACAGGACGCCGGCGCCGCCCTCCGCGCCGCGGCTCTCCTCCTCGCCGCAGTCGCCATCACGCACGCCGCCGGCACCTACGTCTCCCGCCTCCGCATCACCCTGCAGCAGCAGGTCGGCCTGCTCCTCGACCAGCGGCTGATGACCCTCACCACCGGCATCCCGAACCTCTCCCACCACGAACACCCCGCCCACCTCGACCGCATGGAACTCCTGCGCAACCAGCGCGGCCTGCTGGGCAGCGCGTTCGGCGCCCTGGTGGAGAACCTCCGCGCGGTGTGCGGCCTCGGCGCCGCCATCGCCGTACTGGCGAGCATCCACCCAGCCGCCACCGCCCTGCCGCTGTTCGCCCTGCCCGCCATCGCCGCGAGCCGCTCCGGCAGCCGCCGCATGGGCGAGGTGGACGAGCGTACGGCCGAGGCCGACCGGCTGCGCCGCAGCCTGTTCGCGCTGGCCTGCTCGCCCCAGGCGGCCGCGGAGATACGCGTCTACCGGACCGCCGCCGAGCTGCGCCGCCGCCACGACCACCTCCAGGACGAGGTCGACCGCGCCCGCGACCGGGCCCAACTGCGCGTAACGGCCCGACTGGCCGCCGGCTGGCTGGTCTTCGGCGCCGGCTTCCTCGCCGCCGTCCTGCTCGCCGTCCGCTCCGTGGCCCGCGGCACCGGCACGCCGGGCGACGTGGTGCTGACGCTCATGACCGGCGCGCAGCTGCTCGGCACCGTATCCGGCGTCATCGGCCTGGCCGGCTGGCTGCAGCAGGCGATGCGCGCGGCGGGGTACTTCCTGTGGCTGTCCGACCACGCCACGGCGCAGGAGCAGCAGCAACCACCTGACCGCGCCGTACCACTGCCCACGCCCCGCCCCGGCCACGACCTCACCCTGCACCGGCTGTCCTTCACCTACCCGGGGACCGACCGCCCCGTCCTGAAGGACCTCTCCCTCCGCATCCCGCCGGGCACCACCCTGGCCCTCGTCGGCGAGAACGGCGCGGGCAAAACCACCCTCGCGAAGCTGCTCTGCCGCATGTACGAGCCCACGTCCGGCACGCTGCGCTACGCAGGCAGGGACCTACGGTCCTGGCCCGCCGCCACCTGGCGCCAGGCCCTCACCGCCTGCTTCCAGGACTTCCAGCGCTTCGAATTCACCCTGCGCACCGCGGTCGGCATCGGCGACCTGCCCCGCGCCGACGACGCCGACGCCGTCTCCGAGGGCCTGGCCCGCGGCGGCGGCGCGGACCTCCCCGCCGACCTCCCGCACGGCCTGGACACCCAGCTCGGCCCGGCCTTCCCAGGCGGTACGGACCTCTCCGCAGGACAGTGGCAGAAGGTCGCCCTCAGCCGGGCGCTGATGCGCCACGACCCCGCCCTCCTCGTCCTCGACGAGCCCGCCGCGGGCCTCGACCCGGCCTCGGAACACGCCCTGTTCACCCGCTACACGCAAGCCGCCCGCACCTCCCGCACACCCCCCATCACCGTACTGATCTCCCACCGCTTCACCACGGTCCGCATGGCCGACCTCATCGCGGTCCTGGACGCCGGCACCATCACCGAACTCGGCACCCACGAACAACTGCTGTCAGCCGGCGGCCGCTACGCGAACCTCTACGCCCTCGGCACCCGCGGCTACGCGACAACCGACACCCCTCAGCCCCGGTAATTGCGATACGTCCCGAACTCCCAGGGCCGTTCCCCGCGCCCCGGCGGGACGATGGGCGCATGCCGAGCGCCAAGAAGAAGGTGAAGGCGGACGGGCAGCCGGATGATCGGCTGCCTCGCCGCGTCTACGAGGCCGAGCTGCTGCGCCTGCAGGTGGAGCTGGTCAAGGTCCAGGAGTGGGTGCGGGCCGAGGGGTCCCGGCTGGTGGTGGTCTTCGAGGGGCGCGACGCGGCCGGCAAAGGCAGCACGATCAAGCGTGTCAGCGAGCATCTGAATCCGCGGCTGGCCCGGATCGCCGCGCTGCCCGCCCCCACCGAGCGGGAGCGCACCCAGTGGTACTTCCAGCGCTATGCCGAACACCTCCCCGCCGCCGGTGAGATCGTCCTGTTCGACCGCAGCTGGTACAACCGGGCAGGCGTCGAGCACGTCATGGGCTTCTGCACCAAGGACGAGTACAGCCGCTTCCTGCACCAGTGCCCGATCTTCGAGCGGCTGCTGGTGGAGGACGGCATCCTGCTGCGCAAGTACTGGTTCTCGGTCAGCGACGCGGTGCAGCAGCAGCGCTTCCAGACGCGTCTGGAGGATCCGACACGGCGGTGGAAGCTGTCGCCGATGGACCTCGAGTCGATCACCCGGTGGGAGGCCTACTCACGGGCCAAGGACGAGATGTTCGTGCATACCGACACCCCCGAGGCCCCGTGGTACGTCGTCGAGAGCGACGACAAGCGCAGCGCCCGCCTCAACATGATCGCCCACCTGCTGTCCACCCTCCCGTACTACGAAGTCAGCCCGCCCGTCCTCGACATGCCGCAGCGGCCTCCCGCCTCCGGCTACGAACGCCCGCCGAGGCACCTGCAGAACTACGTCCCCGACCACGCGCGCTCACTGCGCGCGTGACGCCGCGCGCCTCAGGCGCTGCGCGACGGCGCCGGCTCGACGGCGGTCCGCGCCAGGAGCTCGCGTACGTTCCGTAGCACCAGGTGCGCCCCGGCGTGGACCAGCTTCTGCTCGAGCGCCGGTGACGGATACGCGGCGACTGCCACGACGAGACCCAGGCCGGCCCTTCTTGCCGCGGTCACCCCGGCCGGAGAGCCGAGGATCGCGGTCGTACGGGACCGGGCCACGCCCAGCCGCTCCACCGCCGCCAGCAGCAGGGGAGGGTCGGGTGGACCGTGAAATAGGCGGGTCCCGAAGAACCGGATGTCGATCACCTCGTCGGCGAGGGCCCGCCCGCCGGCCCGGGAGAGCATGTCTGCGGTCCCGCGGGCGGGGGAGACGGCGGCCACACCGATCCCGTAGCTGCGCAGCTCCCGCACCAGGCGGAAGGCACCGGGCGCGGCCAGGACGCGGTAGCGGTCGACGTAGTCCGCGAACACGCGGTCCTCGAAGGCTTGCAGGGACCGGGCCGACGACCAGCCCGGAGGTTCCACGGCCTGCCCGGGCGGAAGGTGGATGCCGCGGGCGTCGAGGAAGCCGGCCACGCCGTCGGTGCTGGTGCGCCCGGCGAAGTGCCGCCAGTAGTCCGCCACCGGGTCGAAGGGGCGGAGTAGCGCGGGGGCCGGAGGGATGAACTCCTTGAAGAAGGTGTCGAATGTCCGCTTCCAGGCGGCGGCGTGCACATGGGCGGCGAAGGTGAGGACGCTGTCGGCGTCCAGGACCGCGCCGCGCATCCCGTGCAGCCTCGGGATCAGGGCGCGACTGTCGACAAGTGCGTGCACTCTCCCCACGATGTCCTCCTCGGTCCGATGGGTGGGCGTCGGTGGTTCCAGTACAGGGACCCGTGCCAGGAGAGGGCCACGGCGGCGATCACAGCGGCGTCCAGCAGCACGCCGATCATGGCCGTGCCTCCGGTGCGGAACTCACGGTGGAGGCGGGCTCCGTGCCGCCCAGGTCCAGCCGGAAGGGCGGGTATACGTCGGTCATCAGCGCTACGTACGCCGCCACCCGCAGCACCCACCGGTTCAGCCCCAGGATCAGCTCGAACATGCCGCCTGGGTAGCGGTCGCGGAACAGCAGCGAGATCCCGGCGAAGAACGCCAGCAGGCCGATCAGTCCGCCGCCCCACCATCCGGTGTACTGGAAGCCGCCGAGGAAGAGCCCGACGACGAGGTAGTGCGGAATGGCCAGCAGCCACCACTTCACCAGCACCAGGCCGCGGGAAAGCTGCTCCGGATACGCGATGTCGAGCCGGGCCGGATAGTCCGGCTCCGCACCCAGGCTGAAGGGCGGGTACCGGTCGGTGCCCAGGGCGCCGTACGTGTAGTACGCCACCCGCCAGCTCCAGCGCAGCACGCCGAGGCTGAAGTCGAAGAGCGCCCGCGGATACCGGCCGGTGAACAGAATCGCGAAGAACGCGCCGACGCTGACTCCGAAGAAGGCGATCCACAGGAAGAACAGCACGACGTAGTGCGGAATGACGAGTATCCACTTCACCAGCCACAGCCAGCGCGAGAGCGGCTTTTCCAGCGCCGCCTCCACCCGGACCGGCCGCGGCGCACCCGCCGCAGAGATCGTAGTCATGAGGTCAGCTCCTTTTCGTCATCACGTCTGCGGAACGAGCTCCACGGCGATCCCGGCGGCCCAGGAATCGATCGCGTCCCAGTCGCGGAAGTCCCCGTACCGGCCGCCCATCAGGCGAAACCCCACGCGGCCCGCGACAGGCAGGTGTTCGCGACGCAGGACGCCGGACAGCAGCCGGTGCCCGCGTACCGACGGCAGTGCCGTGAGCCCGGCGAGGATGACCGGCTCCTCCTGAGCGGCCATCCGCCGCCACGGACCGCGCAGGGCGGCCGGCATGCCGGCGCTGAACAGCCACACCGGGCGGGCGGCCAGCAGAGCGCGATTCCGGCGCAGGAATTCCTGTGCCGGGTCGAGCCAGGCCTGGCCGTGCACCGCGCTGCCGAGCACGAAGGCGGTGTACTCCTCGGCGTTCCCGACGGCCTCCAGCGGCCGTACGTCGCAGCGCAGTCCGGCCGTGAACAGGTCCGTGCCGATCCGCTCCGCGATCCCGCGGGTCGAGCCGTGCGCTGTCGCGTAACCCACCAGCACGTCCATGGAGGTCACCTCCGGGTCGGAACCCTTATATGTCCAGCGAACGCCCGGTCCCGGCCGGGCAACAGGGTCTGCTCGTCCACGTCCGAGGACCGGTCGGCCCCCGAGAAGCGGTAGCGAGTACGGCGCCCATGTGCCCAGCCCGCCTCAGGGCCGGTCGGGGCAGCCCGAGCCGGCCGGCTCCGGCACGATGAGCACCGGGCAGTGGGCGCGCGTCAGCAGTGCCTGCACGGCCGGGGTCAGCCGGCCGCGGGGCAGGCTCCGCCGGCGCCGGGCCGTAATGACGGCTACATGGCAGCCCACGGTGGCGTCGACCAGCGTGCGCGACGACACGGCCTGCGCCGCGTGCAGCCGCTCGTCCGCACGGGACCCCGTGCGCGACCGAGCGCCGGTGCCGGCGGCGGCTGCGGGCTCGGCAGGCGGCGTGGCCGGCTGGGGGGAGGGCGGATCGGGGAAAGCCGGCAGATACGCGGGGGAGTTGACGACCCGTAGTGCGCGACGGCCGCGGGTCATCTCCTGGAAGGCATACGTCGCAGCGCCCGCGTCGCCGTCGCTCTCCACCACCAGCAGCACCTCGCCGCCCGAAGCCCCCGCGGACCCCGGCGCCACCGGCGCCCGGCCTCCGCGTACGACGAGCAGCGGACCTTGTACGCGCCTGGCCAACCGCCTCCCGACCGAGCCGACAAGCAGCCCGGGGACGCCGCCGCGACCGCGGTTGCCGACGACGGTGAGCGCCGCGTCCCGCCCGCGCCGCAGCAGCGCCAGGACGGGGTCGACCTGCATGACCGACGCGATGATCTCCAGGGTGGGGCTGCGGCCGTGCACCCGGGCCACGGCGGAGGCCAGGACCGGCACCGCCTCCTCCGCGTCGTGGACCGCACAAACGATCTCCAGCGCGGCTCCGATGGCCAGCGCCTCCGCCGCGGCGCGGTCCAGCGCCCGCACTGCCCCGACCGAACCGTCGATACCGACGACGACCCGCAGACGCTCCACCGACCCCATCGACCCCACCATCCCGCTCCGTTGACCGCTGCTTTGCATCGAGGCTGCGTCCGCGACACCGGGGCGGGCGAGGGGCCGCCCGGCTCCGCGCGCAGCCGACCGGCCTGGCGTACGGGACGGACCGGCCCACCCCGGCGGCCGTTACCTTTGAGTTCCAGCGCGTTAGAGGGCGCTCGTTCGCGGGCGGAGGGGATGGCCGATGACGCATCGTGGGGTGGAGGGCGCCGGGCAAGTGCCGCGGCTGCAACTGGACGAGCTGCTGGATGAGTTGCAGGCGCGGATCGACGATATGCGGGGCACCAGGGACCGGCTGCACAGCCTGCTCGACGCCGTGATGAGCGTTGGCCGCGACCTCGACCTCAGCCAAGTGCTCCAGCGGATCGTGGAAGCGGCGGTGCTGCTGGTCGACGCCGAGTACGGGGCCCTGGGGGTGCTCGGCGAGGACCGGCAGCAGCTCTCCCAGTTCCTGCCGATCGGGATGGACGAGGAACAGATCACCGGGATCGGCGATCTCCCCTGCGGGCGCGGCATTCTGGGCGTGCTGATCAGGCACCCCGAGCCGCTGCGCCTGCGCGAGATCTCCGAGCACCCGGACTCTTACGGCTTTCCCGCCCACCACCCGCCGATGCACTCCTTCCTCGGCGCCCCGGTCCGGGTGCGCGACGAGGTCTTCGGGAACATCTACCTGACGGAAAAGCGGGGCGCGAAGGAGTTCGACGGCGAGGACCAGGCGGTGCTGGCCACCCTCGCCACCGCCGCCGGCGTGGCGATCGAGAATGCCCGCCTGTACGAGGAGTCGCGCTGGCGGCAGCGCTGGATGGCGGCGTCGGCGGAGGTGACCAACGCCCTGCTGTCCGGCGCGGACGAGACGGCCGTGCTCGAGCTGATCGTCGAACGGGCCCGGAATCAGCTCGGCGCGGACCTGGGCGCGGTCTCGCTCCCCAATGACGACGTGGCGGACCTCACCGTGGCGCTGTCGACCGGCACCGGAGCGGAGGCCTACCGGGGAAGCCTGCTGCCGGTCGACGGTTCGCTGGCCGGACGCGCGTACGACAGCGGCGCACCGGTGCTGAGCGACGACGTGCAGAGTGAACCGTCCCGCGCGGGCCGGGCGCTGTGGGAGACCGGTATGGCCGCGGCGGTCGCGGTGCCGATGGGCACCGAGGACGGGAAGCGCGGGGTGCTGCTGCTCGCCCGCGCTCCGGGCGAGCCGCCGTTCACGTCCGAGGAGACGGCGCGGCTGCAGGGCTTCGCCGGGCAGGCGGCGCTGGCGATGGAGCTGTCGGAGCGGCGCAAGGACGCGGAGCAGCTGGCGCTGTACGCGGACCGCGACCGGATCGCCCGCGATCTGCACGACCTGGCCATCCAGCGGCTGTTCGCGTCCGGGATGACGCTGCAGAGCGCGGTGCGGCTGCAGAAGACCGCGGAGGGCGAGGAGAAGCTGCTGCGGGTGGTGCGCGACCTCGACGAGACCATCAAGATCATTCGCTCGACCATCTTCGGGCTGCGGGTGCATGAGCCGGGCCTCGCCGCGGGCGGGTTGCGGATGCGGATCCTGGAGGCGTGCGAGGCGGCGGCCGGCTCGCTGGGATTCTCCCCGGCGCTGCGTACGGAGGGGCTGCTGGACGTGAATGTCCCCCGGCACGTCGCCGGCCATGTGGTGGCGGTGCTGGGGGAGGCGCTGACGAACACCGCCCGGCATGCCCGCGCCACCTCCGCGGATGTGCGCGTGGTGGTCTCGGCCGACGAACTGACGCTGACCGTGACGGACAACGGCGTCGGCATCGCGCCGGGCGGCCGGCGCAGCGGGCTGGCCAACCTGGCCGAGCGTGCTCAAGAGTTGGGCGGGGAACTGGAAGTGGACACGTCGCCCGGCACCGGCACGCGGCTGGTGTGGCGGGTGCCGGTGGTCCAGGAGACCGGCACCCCGTCGTGACCGTGCTCAGTGGTATCGCTCCGTGCGTGCCCGCTCGTCGCCGGAGTGGTGCGGATCCGCCTGGGCGGCCAGCATCGCGGCCTGGATGCGGCGTTCGACGCCGAGTTTGGACAGCATGCGGGAGATGTGGTTCTTGACCGTCTTCTCCGACAGATAGAGCCGCTTGCCGATCTGCCGGTTGGTCATTCCTTCCCCGACGAAGACGAGGATCTCGCGTTCGCGCGGGCTGAGCGCGTCCAGCGCTTCGTTCGCCGGCTCCTGCTCGGTGGTGTCGCCGCCCCGCAGATTCTGCATCAGGCGGGCCGTGGTCGCCGGGTCGAGCATGGAGCTGCCGGCGGCCACGGTGCGTACCGCCGAGACCAGGTCGGTGCCCTGCACCTCCTTCAGTACGTATCCGGAGGCACCCGCCATGATCGCGTCGAGCAGGGCATCGTCATCGTCGAACGAGGTGAGCATCAGGCAGGCCAGGTCCGGCATCTGTGAGCGCAGCTCCCGGCAGACCGAGATGCCGTTGCCGTCCGGCAGCCGCACGTCGAGCACGGCGACGTCCGGGCGCAGCGCGGGCCCGCGGACCACCGCCTGGGCGGCGGTGCCGGCCTCGCCGACGACCGTGAGATCCGGCTCGCCGTCGAGCAGGTCCTGCAGGCCGCGGCGGACCACTTCGTGGTCGTCGAGGAGGAAGACCCGTATCGGGTTCTGGGGTGAGAACTGCCTTATTTCGGCCATATGCGAGGTTCCTCCCTGATGGGTCCTGCCCCGGTGCCGTCCGCGTACCCGGCACGTCGATGGTGCACCTACCCACCCGTCATCAGTGAGGGCCGAACGGATCTGCGGCACCGCTTTCTTGGGCCGATTCGCCCTGCCGTCAGGGCCTTTGCGGCTCTCGAAGGCCCTGGGAGCGCGTGACACGGTGCTGGGATGACCGATCCGTGACAGGCAGGGGGTACGGCGATGAGCCCGAAGGTGACGCGGTTGCTGTGGCGCTGGCGGCCGAATCCGCTCAAGCGCCGTTCCGACCGCGTGGAGGCGTGGACCGTGCTGCTCACCGGTGTGCTGCTGATCGCCGGCGGCACCGCCGTGGGCGCGGCCACGGCCTCCTTGGCGCACGGCCGGTTGATCGAGCAGCAGCAGACCCGCCGGCCGACCCAGGCGGTGCTGCTGGAGGCAGCGAAGGCGGAGCCGGCCCCCGCCGCGGTCGCGGGAGTCGACGCGAGCGGCGGCCGGGGCGACCTGGTCCGGGTCGCGGTGCGCTGGACGGATGCCGGCGGCGTTACGCACCGTGGCACAGCGCCCGTGACCGCCGGCGGGGCGGTGGGCGAGCAGGCCCGGATCTGGACCGTGGACGACGGCCGGCGCGTCGTGCCCGCCCCGCCCACGTCCGGGCAGGCCATCGCCCAGGCGATCAGCTTCGGCGTGGTCGCGGCGCTGCTCTTCGGCGTCCTGATGCTGCTGATCCGGTTGAGCGTGCAGCACCGCATCAATGAGCGACGGACACTCCTGTGGGAACGGGAGTGGGAGCGCGTCGGACCGCAGTGGAGCCGCAGGCGCACCTGAGGATCAGCAGATCCGGGGGAGTTGCTCCCCGAGCGGCATGTCGACCATGCGGCGGGCGCCGACCAGGGTGCGCATGACCACGCGGCCGGCCGGGGCGGCCTGGACCTCTCCGATGCGCACCGCGGCCGCCCCCTCGGGAAGCGAGCGAAGCTCCGTCAGCGCGGACTCCGCCGCGGTCGCGGAGACGCAGGCGAGGAAGCAGCCCTCGTTGGCGACGTGCAGCGGGTCGAGGCCGAGGATCTCGCAGGCGCCGGCGACCGGGGCGGGCACCGGCACGGCCGCCTCGTCGATCTCGACGGCGACCCGGGAATCGCGGGCGATCTCGTTGAGGGCTGCCGCCACGCCGCCGCGGGTGGGGTCGCGGAGGGTGTGGACGTGCGCGCCGATCGGGGCCAGGGCGCGTACGAGATGGTGCAGCGGCCGGGAGTCGGACGCGATGTCGCCCTCGAAGCCGAGCCCTTCGCGGGTGGAGAGCACGGCGGTTCCGTGCAGGCCGATGGGTCCTGACAGCAGCACGACATCGCCGGGATGCGCCGCGGCGGCCGAGGGGTGCAGGCCGCCGGTGCGATGGCCGATGCCGGTGGTGGTGATGAAGAGCTTGTCGGCGGCGCCGCGGCCGACGACCTTCGTGTCGCCGGTGATGACCGGCACCCCCGCCTCGCGGGCCGCCTTGCCGAAGGAGTCGAGGACGGCGCGGAGTTCGGCGGTCGGCAGGCCCTCCTCGATGATCAGCGTCGCGGCGAGCGCGACCGGCTGCGCGCCGCGCATGGCGAGGTCGTTGACGGTGCCGTGGACGGCGAGGCTGCCGATGTCCCCGCCGGGGAAGAACAGCGGGCTGACGACGAAGGAGTCGGTGCTCATCAGCAGGTCGGGGTGGCCGGGCAGCAGCGCGGCGTCCTCCAGCGGTCCTTCCGGGCCGCCGAGCGCGGGCAGCACGAGGGCGTCGAGGAGCTCGGCGGTCAGCCGGCCGCCGGCGCCGTGGCCGAGCAGGATGCGGTCGGTCTCTTCGTACGGGACGGGGCAGGCGGTCATGTCGGGCTCCTGGTCCGGCCGGCGGCGTGGAAGGCGGCGCAGGTGCCCTCGGTGGACACCATGGGGGCGCCGAGCGGGTGGCGCGGCGTGCAGCGGATGCCGTACGCGGTGCAGTCGGTGGGCAGCTTGGCCCCGGTGAGGATGGCGCCGGCGATGCAGTCGGGGTCCTCGGCCGTGTGCAGCCCGGCCGTATCGAAGCGGCGGGCCGCGTCGAAGTGCGCGTAGCGGGGGCTGAGTTCGAGGCCGCTGGCGGGCAGCTCGCCGATGCCGCGCCAGGCGCGGCCGGTGATGCGGAAGACGGTGCCGATGACCTGCTGGGCCGTGGTGTTGCCGGAGCGGTGGACGGCGCGCACGTACTGGTTCTCCACCGCGGCGCGGCCGGACTCGAGCTGCTGGACCGCCATCAGGATGCCTTCGAGGAGGTCGAGCGGCTCGAAGCCGGTGACGACGATCGGCACCCGGTAGCGGGCGGCGATCGGCTCGTATTCGGTCCAGCCCATCACCGTGCAGACGTGACCGGCCGCGAGGAAGGCCTGCACCTCGCAGTCCGGGTCGTCCAGCAGCGCGGTCATGGCGGGTGGCACGAGGACATGGCTGACGAGCAGCGAGAAGTTCTCAAGGCCGAGGCGGTCGGCCTGCAGCACGGCCATGGCGTTGGCCGGGGCGGTGGTCTCGAAGCCGACGGCGAGGAAGACCACCTGCCGGTCCGGGTGTTCGGCGGCCAGCCGCACCGCGTCCATCGGGGTGTAGACGGCGCGCACGTCGGCACCGCGGGCGCGCAGTGACAGCAGGTCCGTACGCGAGCCGGGGACGCGCAGCATGTCGCCGAAGCTGGCGAACGTCACCTCGGGCCTGCCCGCGATGGCCATCGCCTGGTCCAGGGTCTCCAGCGGCGTGACGCACACCGGGCAGCCGGGGCCGTGGATCATGCGTATCCCGGCGGGCAGCAGCTCGTCGATGCCCTGACGGACCAGGGTGTGGGTCTGGCCGCCGCACACCTCCATCAGCCGCCAGGGCCGGGTGGCGGTGGCGTGCAGCTGGTCGAGCAGGCGGCGGGCCAGGGCCGGGTCGCGGTATTCGTCGAGATACTTCACCGATCCGCGGCCTCCGGCGCGGCGGGGCGGGTGACGTCCCAGCGGATGTCCACGATCCCCTCGACGGACCGGGCGAGCCGGGACGCGACCGGTACGAGGGAGGTGTTGCGGACGTCGCCGGTGAAGGTGACGATGCCCTCCGCCACCCGGGCCTCGACCGGCGGCGGGTCGCCGGGGAAGAGGACCTCGACGACGTCGCGGCGTATCTCTTCGGCGAGGTCGTCGTCCGGACGCAGGAAGACCTTCAGCAGGTCGCTGCGGCTGATGATGCCGGCCAGCATGCCCTGGGCATCGATCACCGGCAGCCGCTTGACCCGCTTCAGCGCCATGGTGCGGGCGGCCTCGGCGAGGATGGCGTCGGCGTGGATGCAGATCGCGGGGGACGTCATCACCTCACCGGCGGTCACGCCGCCGGCCTTCACCAGGTCGTTCAGGCGCCGCAGTTGCTCGAACCGGGTCGGGTCGCCGTCGCGGAACTCCTCCTTGGGCAGCAGGTCGGCCTCGGAGACGACGCCGATGACCCGGCCCTCGCCGGCCACCACCGGTACGGCGCTGACCTTCCACTCCTCCAGGGTCCTGACGATCTCCTTGAACTGCGCGTCCTGCCCGACGGCGATGACGGTGTGGGTCATCACGTCGCTCACAGTGTGGAGGGCGGGCTCGGTCATGGCGGACTCCTCAGGTGCGCTCGACCGTGAGGTCGAGGAAATGGGTGGAACAGGAGATGCACGGGTCGTGGTTGCGGATGGCGCGCTCGCACAGCGCGGTCAGGGCCGCGTCGCCCGGGTCGCCGGCGTCCAGTTCCCGCTGCACCAGGCGGCGCAGGTCGAGTTCGATGGCCGCCTGGTTCTGCGCGGTCGGGGGGACGAGGCGGGCGTCGGCGACGGTGCCGTCCGCGGTGAGCCGGTAGCGGTGGTAGAGCACGCCGCGGGGCGCCTCGGTGGCGCCGTGGCCGGTGCCCGCGCGTGGTGGTACGTCCAGGTGGGCCGCGGCGGGCGGCTCGTACGCCTCGATGATGCGCAGCGCCTCGTCCACGGCGTACAGCGTCTCCACGGCGCGCACCACGACCGAACGGAAGGGATTGCGGCAGGCCACCCCCTCCCACGGATCGCCAAGACCGGCCTCGAGTGCGGCGCGGCGGGCAAGCGGGGACAGCCAGCGGCCGCTGAGCGTGTAACGGGCGAGCGGCCCCGTCAGATACGGCGAGCCGTCGATCGAGGCGTGCAGGGCGGTGGAGTGCGGGACTTGGTGCTCCACGACCTCGGCCGTGAAGGCGTGCACCGGGAACTGGCGCAGCCGCTCACCGGCGAGAAGGGTGGGGGTGCCGCCGTCGATGGCGTACCGGCCGGGCTCGGCCAGCGCCAGCAGCGGCACCTCGACCTCCGCCTCCGGAAAGTCGAAGCCGGCCACCCAGCGGACGGTCTCCCACGCGTCGTCACGGGCGTGCCGCAGCTGTTCGGCGAGCGGCCGCAGCTCGGCCCGCGTGGGCACCCGGTAGAAGCCGCCGAGGCGGACGTTGACCGGGTGGATGGCGCGGCCGCCGAGCAGTTCCATCAGGGCATTGCCGGCCTGCTTGAGCCGCAGCCCGCGCTCGACCACATTCCGGTGCGAGCGGGCGAGTTCGATGGCGCTCGCGGCGCCCAGGAAGTCCGGGGCGTGCAGCAGATAGATGTGCAGGGCGTGGCTCTCGATCCACTCGCCGCAGTACAGCAGCCTGCGCAGCGCCGCCAGTTGCCCGCCGACCGTGACACCGCAGGCGTCCTCCAGCGCCGCGCAGGCGCTCATCTGGTACGCGACCGGGCAGATGCCGCACACCCGGGCGGTGATGTCCGGCGGCTCGGTGTGGGCCCGGCCGCGCAGGAACGCCTCGAAGAAGCGCGGCGGTTCATAGATCTGCAGCCGGGCCTCCTCGACCTTCTGCTCGTGGACGCGCAGGTGCAGCGCCCCCTCTCCCTCGACCCGGGCGAGGGAGCCGACGTGCAGGACGCGGGATCCGCGGTGGGTCACGAGCCGGCCTCCTTCGCGAACGCGGTGGCGTTGAAGGTGCGCAGGAACCGCTCCGTATCGCGGTCGTCCATGCCGTCGCGGCGCAGCAGCGGGATGAGCGCGGGCAGATTGACCGTCCCCGCCGGCCCGAAGCAGCCGTAGCAGCCGCGCCCGTACGCCGGGCAGATCGCGCCGCAGCCGGCGTGCGTGACCGGGCCGAGGCAGGGGGTGCCGTGGGCGACGGTGACGCACACGGTGCCGCGCTGCTTGCAGGCGAAGCACACGCTGTGGTCCGGGATCTGCGGCTTGCGCCCGGCCAGGAAGGCGGTGATCACTTCGAGCAGCTGGCCGCGGTCGATCGGGCAGCCGCGCAGCTCGAAGTCCACATCCACGTGCGCCGATACCGGCGTCGAGGTGGCGAGGGTGTCGATGTAGTCGGGGCGCGCATAGACCACGGAGCGGAATTCGGCGACGTCGGCGAAGTTGCGCAGCGCCTGGATGCCGCCCGCGGTCGCACACGCCCCGATGGTGACCAGGTGCTTCGACTCGGCGCGGATGCGCCGGATGCGCTCGGCGTCCGCGGCGGTGGTGACCGAGCCTTCGACCAGCGTGAGGTCGTACGGGCCCGGCCCGACCGCGCTCGACGCCTCCAGGAAGTGCGCGATGTCCACCTTGCCCGCCAGCGTGAGGAGTTCGTCCTCGCAGTCGAGCAGGGTGAGCTGGCAGCCGTCGCAGGAGGCCAGCTTGAAGACGGCGAGCTTCGGTGTCATGTCACAGCTCCCTTACGGCGAGCAGCGGTGCCACCCGGTCGTAACCGGCGACCGGCCCGTCCCGGCACAGCAGCAGCGGCCCGAGCTGGCAGTGGCCGCAATGACCGGTGGCGCAGCGCATGTTGCGCTCCAGCGACACCCGGATGCGGTCGGCCGGCACGCCCCGGTGCCGCAGGTCGCGCGCGGTGGCGCGGATCATCGCCTCGGGCCCGCAGACGAAAGCCGTGGTCTCCCCGGGCGCGAAGTCGGCCCGGTTCAGCAGCTGCGTGACCATCCCCACCGAGCCGAGCCAGCCGTGTCCCGGCCGGTCGACGGTGACGGCAACGTGCGCGGGCGCGGCGTCCGCGAGACAGCGCAGCTCATCGGCGTACAAGAGGTCGTCGGGTGTGCGGGCGCCGGCCAGGAGGTTCAGGCGCCGGTAGCGGCCGGCGCCGGCGAGCGCCGCGCGGATCAGCGGGCGCAGCGGCGCGAGGCCGATGCCGCCCGCGACCACGAGCACGTCGCCGCCGGCCGCCCGCTCCAGCTCCCACCCGGTGCCGAACGGCCCGCGCAGGCCCAGCTCCTGCCCCTCCGCGGCCGCGCACACGGCAGCGGACACCGCGCCCACCGCGCGCACCGTATGCGCCAGCCGGTGCCGGTGATCCAGGATGCCGCTCACCGACACCGGGATCTCCCCGACGCCGAAGGCGTAGATCATCGCGAACTGGCCGGGCCGGAACGGCGGCAGCGCCCGGGCCACCGGCTCCACGACCAGCGTCGTGGTGTCGGTGGTCTCCTGGCTGCGCCGCACCACCTGATACGGCACCGGCACCTCGGTCATGATCCTGGCCCGCTGCCGTACGGTCCGTAGAGGTCGAGCAGCCGGGTGCGGGCGGAGACCAGCCGGTGGCCGATGATCTCGGCGACCCGGCGGGCCACCGCCCGCCCGAGCACCGGGTCGGCCTCGCACAGGGCCCGTATCACGGTGGCGTCGAACTCCAGCGCCCGCACCGGGCTCTGCGCTTCGGCGCCCAGGTGCCACTGGTAGGGCGGGAACAGCCAGGACCAGCCGACCAGATCGCCGGAGCCGAGGGTCTCGATGGTGGCCGAGCGGCGGCCGGGGACGTGCAGGTCGAGGACGATGGAGCCGGTGCGGATGATCCAGAAGCGGTCGGCGCGCTGCCCTTCGCTGAAGATGCGGTCGCCGGCGCCGAAGCTCACTTCCTTCGCGGTGGTCAGCAGCCGGTCACGGCTCTGCGGATCGAGCGTGCCGAGCAGGCTGGTGGTTGTCTTGATCATGATGTGGCCTCCTCGGCGAGTGCCGCGACTTCCTCGGTGATGTCGATGCCTACGGGGCACCAGACCAGGCACCGGCCGCAGCCCACACAGCCGGAGCTGCCGAACTGCTCGTGCCAGGTGCCGAGTTTGTGGGTGAGCCACTGCCGGTAGCGGCTGCGCGTCGAGGAGCGCACCGGGCCGCCGTGCAGCAGCGAGAAATCCAGGTCGAAGCAGGTGTCCCAGCTCTGCCACCGCTCGGCGTGGTCGCCGGTGAGGTCGGTGATCTCCTCGGTGGTGGTGCAGAAGCACGTGGGGCAGACCAGCGTGCAGTTGCCGCAGGACAGACAGCGGGCGGCGACGTCGTCCCAGCGCTCGGCGTCGAGGCTGTCGCCCATGAGGGCGCGCAGATCCATGGGCGGCATCGCGCGGCCCATGTGCTCGGCCGCCGCCGCGACGGTGGTACGGGCCGTGGTGACCGTCGCTTCGTCGGCTCGGTCGGTGCTCAGCTCGGCGAGTACCTCGGCACCCTCCGGGCTCCCGGCCCGGATCAGGAAGCGATGGCCGTCGTCGTCCAGCACCTCCGTGAGCGCGAGGTCGTAACCCGCCTCGACGCCAGGACCCGACCCCATCGACACGCAGAAGCAGGTGCCGCCCGGCTCGGTGCACTCGAGCGCGATCAGGAAGGCGCCGGAGCGCCGCGTCCGGTAGCCGTCATCGGCGAAATGGCCGCCGGCCAGCACGCGGTCCTGGATGGCGATCGCGCGCAGGTCGCACGGCCGGACGCCGAGGAACGCGTACGCGGGCTGCTCGGGCCGGTCAGGGACGATGGTCAACTGCCCGTCCGGGTCCCGGTCGGCGCTCCACTGCCTCTCGCGCGCGGGGTGCAGGAAGGTCTTCCACGACTGCGGACCGGCGCTGTGCGCGAAGCCGGCCTCGTCGTCCCTGCGGCGCAGCCGGTACCGGCCGGCCTCCAGCTCGGTGCCCCAGCCCCAGGGGAGCTGGTCGGCGGAGTCCAGCTCGGCGAGCACGATGGCGCCGTCGCGCACGGTGGGGCCGACGACGGTTCGGCCGCGGCCGGCCAGCACCCGCACGAGGGCGGCCAGACCGGCGCGGTCGAGGACCGCCGGTGTGGTGTCGTAGTCGGCCATCGTTCCCCCTCCCTCGCTACCCGGCCGCCGGTTCGCGGGCGAGCTCCGCGGCGATGCGCCGCGCCCAGGCGCGGATCTGATCGCGGTCGCGGAAGTCCCCGCCCTTGCCGGACTTGACGAGCTGCCGCGCGACCCAGCCGCGGGCGGTCTCGTCCAACTTGCCGCCGAAGACGACGTGTTCCCGGGCGCCGAGCCGTTCGGCGAGACGTGTCGCCGTCGGCGGGGCGGGAGCGTCGCCCTCGGACGCCGTGGCGTCGAGCGGGCCGCTGCTGAACAGCCACACCGGCATCTCGGACAGCGCTGTCCGGTGCCGGCGGGCGAAGCGGACGGCGTCGCGCTGCCAGCGTCCGGCATATACACCGGCGCCGAGCACCACGGCGTCGTAGGGGCGCAGGTCGCGCACCTCGGCGGCCGGGCGGACCGCAGCCGTGGCGTCGCATGCGTCGAGTTCCTGCCCGAGCCAGTCGGCGATCTCGGCGGTGGAGCCGAACTTGGTGCCGTAGGCGACGAGCACACGTGGGCTGTTCATCTCGGTTCTCCCTTCTGCGGGTGCTTCACGGCCTGTGCAGCATCCAGTCGCCGCCGACGCTTCGGTACGGCGGCTCGACGGGCGGGATGTGCGAGTCGTCAAGTCGATAGGTCATCTTGTTGACCACGCCGATGACGCCGTCGATCCGCTTTGCCAGCTGCTCGGCGATCTCCACCTCGCTCTGCCGCTCCAGCTCGCCCTCGAAGGTGACGACGCCTTGGGCGACCGTGACGCGGACGAGCTGCGGGATGACCCACAGGGCGCGGACGAGGACCTCGTCGACGATCTCCTGGCGGATCTCCTCGTCCGGGCGGACGAAGACCTGCAGTAGGTCGCGGCGGGTGACGATGCCGATCAGCCGGCTCTCCTCGTCGACCACCGGCAGCCGTTCGACGCCGTGCTCGGTCATGGTGCGGGCTGCCTGGGTGACGGTGTCGCCGGGGCGCACGGTGATCGCGGGCTTGGACATCAGCTGCTCGGCGGTCTGCGCGCGCGCCTTGCCGTAAGCCCGGCGGGCACGACTGGTGATCCGCGGCAGCCGGCGGCGCGGCGGCGCGTACGGGTCCGGCTGCTCGGCCTGGCGCAGCATCAGGTCGGTCTCGGAGATCACGCCGAGGACCTGCTCGTCGTCGTCCACCACCGGCAGTCCGCTGATGCCGTGGCTCTGCAGCAGCCGGGCCACCTCTTTGAAGGGGGTGGAGAGTTGGACAGTGACGACATCCGAGGTCATCACATTGCCGATCTTGCGGTGCTTCATGGCGGTGCTCCTTGTCAGCGTGGGTATCAGCGCAGTCGGCGCAGGTACGGGTCGTGCCGGCGACGCGGCAGCACGCGGATGCGTACGTCCAGGGCGGCGATGCCGTCCGGCCGCGCCAGCAGCGGGTTGAAGTCGGCCTCGACGAGCTGCGGGAGGTCGCAGGCCAGTGCGGACAGGCGTAGCAGCAGCTGCTCGAGACCTTCGAGATCGACCGGCCCCGAGCCCCGGTAGCCGAACAGCAGCGGGGCACAGAGCGGCGTGGTGATCAGGTCGTGCACGTCGCGGTCGGTGAGCGGGGCCAGCCTGGCGGCGTGGTCGGCAAGCAGTTCGGTGGCGGTGCCGCCGAGGCCGAAGACGACCAGTGGCCCGAACACCTCGTCAGCGACCATGCCGGCGAACAGCTCGGTGCCGCGCCCTGCCATGGGCTGCACCAGTGCGCCCGTCATCGTGCCGGCGAAGCGCCGGGCGAGATCGCGATACGCGGTGCGTACCTGTTCGGGGCCCTGCAGGTCGAGGACGACCGCGCCCTGTTCGCTCTTGTGCACCAGGCCGGGCCAGTACGCCTTGAGCGCCACCCGCCCGCCCGGTCCGGTCAGCCGTGACGCCGCTTCGGCGGCGGCCTGTTCGGTGTCGGCCCAGAACGACGGCAGCTGGGGAATGCCGTAGCAGTCGAGGAGCTCGGCGCAGGTGCGGGGGTCCAGCCAGCCGCCGTCCGGCTGCCGTTCCAGGAAGGCGTCGACGACGGCGTGGGCCCTGGCGGGGTCGGTGCCGGCGACGTCCGGGACGGTGCCGGGCGGCTGGGCGAGCCAGCGCGCCCGGCCCGCCGCGTGCGCCAGCGCGCGGGCGGCGGACTGCGGGTCGGCATACGCGGGCACGGTGCCGCCCGCGGAGGGCAGCAGGCGGACGGATTCGGCCTGGTCGGGGAGGACCGCGACGACCGTTCGGGAGCGATGATCCGGCGCTCGCAGGGAGAGTGCGCGTACCGGATCATCGCCGGTCGCCGCGGCCAGTGCGGTGGGGACGAGGACGACCAGCACCGCGTCCACCGCGCCGTGTTCGGCGAGCCGGTCGACACCGGCGCGCAGGGCGGCTTCGCCGACGGCTGCGGTGGTGTCGACGGGGTTGGCGGCGGTGGCGCCGGCGGGGAGCAGGGCGAGTACCTCGTCGGCCAGGATGGCCGGGAGTTCGGGCACGGTCAGACCGGCCTCGACGCAGGCGTCGGCGGCCAGCACCCCGGCCCCGCCCGCGTTGGAGACGACCGCGATCCGGCCGCCCTGGGGGAGGGGCCGGCTGTGCAACAGGGCAGCGGTGTCCAGCAGTTCGCCGACGGTGCGGGTGGCGATGACGCCGGCCTGGGTGAACAGGGCCTGCCGTGTCATGGTGCGGGTCGCGGCGGCCGCGGTGTGGGAGGCGGCGGCGCGCCGCCCGGCCGCGGAGCGCCCGGCGTCGACCGTGAGCACCGGCATCTTCCGGGCCACCCTGCGGGCGGTACGGGAGAAGGCCCGCGGGTTGCCGAAGGACTCCAGGTGCAGCAGCGCCAGGTCGGTGTGCCCGTCCGATTCCCACCACTGCAGCAGGTCGTTGCCGCTGACGTCGTACTTGTCGCCGAGCGATACGAACGACGACACCCCGATGCCGAGGCGCGTCATCCCGCCCAGCAGCGCGATCCCCACGCCGCCCGACTGCACGGCCACCCCGGCGGTGCCGGGCAGCGCCCGGTGCGCGGCGAAGGTGGCGTCCATGTGGACGGCCGTCTCGGCGTTGGCGATGCCGAGGCAGTTGGGGCCCACCAGGCGCATGCCGTGGCGGCGGCAGACGGTGAGCAGCTCCCGGCCGAGCTTGCCGTCGAGTCCGGCGGAGAGCACGACCAGGGCGCGTACCCCGGCCTGCCCGCACTGTTCGGCCGTTTCCGGTACGGCGGCGGCCGGCACGGCCAGCACCGCCAGGTCGGGTGCCTGCGGCAGCCGGTCCACCGACGGGTAGCAGGGGGTGTGCTCGATGGCGTGCACCTTCGGGTTGACCGCCGTCAGCCGTCCGGTGAAGCCGCCGCGGCGCAGATTGCGGAGCACCGCGCGGCCCACCGAGCCGGGGCTGCGGCCGGCGCCGACGACGGCGATGGAGCGCGGGCGCAGCAGCGGCCGCAGGCTCGCGGTGTCGGCGCTGCGGCCGCGCTCGTCGACCGCGGCGAGGTACTGCTCGTCCGGCTCCAGCCGTACCGTGCAGTGGACTTCACCGTGCTCGAAGTGACGGGCGGTGTGCAGGCCCAGGTCGGCGAAGACCTTCAGCACCTCGTGGTTGTCGCTCAGTGCGTCCGCGGTGAAAGCCGTGATGCCGTCGCCGCGGGCGGCGTGCACCAGGTGCTCCAGCAGCAGGGTGCCGACGCCGCGGTGATGGAAGTCGTCGGCGACGGCGAGCGCGATCTCGGCCGCGGTCGGATCGGTGCCGGAGCGCTCGTACTCCGCGACGCCCACGATCGAGCCGTCGTAGTACGCGATCAGCGCGCGGAATCCCGGGCGCGGCGGCCGGCAGATGCGGTCGGCGTCCATCCGGCCGGAGCGGTGGCTGGGCGCGAAGAAGCGCAGCCGCAGATTGGCGTCGGACATCTCCTCGTACAGCCACAGCACCTGGTCGTGGTCCTCGGGTCCGGCCGGGCGGATCTCGACCGTCCTGCCGTCCGCCAGCAGCGCGTGTACGGGCTTGATCCGGCGCGCGGTCTCCGTCATGGCGATGTCCCCTCGGATACGTGTCTGTGTGCGTCTTTAGCGTCCGGCGCCGGGGGAAGCGCACGCAGGGGCTGGCCGGTGCCGGGGCGGGGGCCGGTCGGCCTGAACGCCGCGGGTCGGTCGGGCCCGGCCGTCAGCCGGGCAGCGGCTCGCCCAGCTCGCCCTCGACGGCGCCGGTCATGGCGCGCAGGACGGCCAGGGTGCGCTGCGCCTCGGCCTCGTCGACGACGGCGATCGCGAAGCCGACGTGCACGATGACGTACGCGCCGGGGCCGGCCTCCGGGGTGTAGGCGAGGCAGACCTCGCGGCGGATGCCGCCGAAGTCGACGGTGGCCATGAGCAGGCCGTTCTCCTCGCGGGTGGCGAGGACTTGGCCGGGGATGCCGAGGCACATGAGGGTCACCCTTCAGCGAGGAGGGCGGCGGCGACGGCCGCCTGCCCGTAGGCGATGCCGCCGTCGCCGACCGGCACCGCGCTGCCGGTCAGGACGGTGAGGCCCTGTTCGCGCAGGAGGCCGGTGAGCTCGGTGAGCAGGCGGAGGTTGGCGAAGCAGCCGCCGGACAGGCAGACGGTGCGCGGGGCACCGGTGGCGACGGCCCGCTCGACCAGGGCGGCGGTGGCGGTGGCCAGAGTGGTGTGGAAGGCGGCGGCGAGCCGGCCGACGGGTTCGGCGGCGGCCCGTTGTTCGAGCAGGGCGGTGAGCGTCGGCAGCGGGTCGTACACCCACAGGCCCCCGGTCCGCACCAGCCGCCACGGCAGCGGCTGGGCGGGCGTGCTGCCGGCGGCGGCTTCCAGCGCGACGGCGGCCTGGCCCTCGTACGACACCTCCGCTCCGAGGCCGAGGAGGGCGGCGGCGGCGTCGAAGAGGCGGCCCGCGCTGGAGGCGTGCGGGCAGTTGAGGCCGCGCTCGATCATGGTGCGGATCAACGGCTGCTCCGGGCCGGCGTCGAACAGGTGCGCCGGGGGCGGGTCGTGGCCGAGCGGCTCGGCGCCGTAGAGATAGCCGAGCGCCATCCGCGCCGGATGGCGGACCGCGGCCGCGCCGCCGGGCAGCGGAGCGGTGGCGAGGCGGCCGACGCGGCGGTAGCCGGCCAGGTCCGCGACGAGGATCTCGCCGCCCCACAGGGTGCCGTCGTCCCCGTAGCCGAGGCCGTCGAAGGCGACGCCGGTGACCGGTCCCGCGATGCCGTGCTCGACGGCGCAGGCGGCGATGTGGGCGTGGTGGTGCTGGACGGGGATGCGGCGGTCGGCCGGGAACGCGCGGGCCCACTGGGTGGAGAGGTAGCCGGGGTGCAGGTCGTGGGCGACGACGCGCGGTTCGATGCCGGTCAGGCGGGTCAGGTGGGCGTAGTAGGTCTGCAGTGCCGCGTACGTGCCCGCGTCCTCGAGGTCCCCGCCGTGGGCGGACAGCACTGCCTGACGTCCGTGTGCGAGCGCGAAGGTGTGCTTCAACTGCGCACCGGCGGCGAGCAGTGGCTGCGCTGCCGGTACGGGCAGGGGGAGCGGCGCGGGTGCGTAGCCGCGGGCGCGGCGGACGGTGAGCAGGGTGGTGCCTGAGGTCTGTACGACGGAGTCGTCGTAGCGCGCCCGGATGGGCCGGTTGTGGGTGAGGAAGGCGTCGGCGGGCAGCGTCCGGTACGCCTCGGCGTCGTCGATGGCGATCGGCTCGTCGGTGACGTTGCCGCTGGTCACCACGAGCGGGCGGTCGAGCTCGGCGAGCAGCAGGTGATGCAGGCCTGTTGTCGGCAGGAACAGCCCGATGCGGCCGGTGCCCGGATGCACGCCGGGCGCGACGGCGGCGCCGGCCACGGCGTCGAGCAGCACCACGGGCCGGGCGGGCGAGGCGAGCGCGTTCCACTCCGTACGGTCGAGCCGGGCCAGCCGCCGGGCGACGGACAGGTCCTTCACCATCACGGCGAACGGCTTGTCCGGGCGTCGCTTGCGCCGCCGTAACTCGGCTACGGCGGTGGCGTTATGGGCGTCGCACACGAGCTGATAGCCGCCGAGACCCTTGATCGCCACGATCCGGCCCTCGGCGATGGCGTCGATCGCCCCCCGCAGGGCGCGTTCGCCGGTGGCTGCCGGTTCGGCACCGCGCCGGTACGCCAATTGCGGCCCGCACGCCGGGCAGGCCAGCGGCTCGGCGTGGAAGCGCCGGTCGCCGGGGTCGCCGTACTCCACCGCGCACGGCGGGCACAGCGGGAAGCCGCGCATCGTGGTGCGCTCGCGGTCGTACGGCAGCTCCTCGATGACGGTGGCCCGCGGGCCGCAGTCGGTGCAGTTGACGAACGGATAGCGGAAGCGCCGGTCCGCCGGGTCGAACAACTCCCGCAGGCACGCGGCGCAGATCGCGGCGTCGGCCGGGATCTCCCGCGGCAGCGGGCTGCGGGCCGGCGGCGCGCTGTCGCGTACGACGAACCCGGCTCCGGCGGATGGTGTGTCGCCATTGAGCGGCCCCACCCGCACGTCCCGTACCGCGGCCAGCGGCGGTGCCTGCCCGCGCAGCCGCTCCACCAGTGCGTCCAGCGCGGCGGGCCGCCCGGCCGCGGCGACCTCCACGTGTCCGTCGACGTTGCGCACCCAGCCGTCGAGCCCGAGCCCGCTGGCCGTACGGTGCACGAAGGGCCGGAAGCCGACCCCCTGCACCGTGCCGAAGACCTCGATGCGCCGGGCCCGCCGGGATCCGGATTCGCGGCCGTTCATGGCTGGGCCTGCCGGGCGAGTTCGGCGGCGACCCGCTCCACGACCGGCGCCACCGCCGCTGCCACCGGCGCCGACAGGCCCGTGCCGAGCGCCCCGTCGGAGCCCTCGACGGCGAAGACGACCAGGCGAGCGGGTAAGCGGCCCAGCGCGCGGGCCAGTTCCACCGCCTCGCCCAGACCGAGACCGTGCGAGCCGGCGGCGCTCGGCACCGGTAACCCGGCCGTGTCCAGCTCCAGCCGGTGGATGCGACCTGGATGGGCGGGATGCGCGTGCGCGGCGTCCACGAGCACCGCCAGCTCCGCGTCCTGCCACAGGGTCAGCAGCCGCCCGGGCTCGCCGTCACTCAGCAGCAGCGCCGTCCCCGGAGGCAGCCGCCGTTGCACCGCGCCTTCCTGCAGCCGGCGGATGACGGCCCAGCCCACCCCGTCGTCCCGCCGGAAGTCGTTGCCGACCCCGATCACCACCAGCCGGGCGTCGGACGCCATCACCGCGGGCTCACGCCGCTGCCACGGGCACCGTGAGCGGCACCTCGCTGAGCCGGCCGTGCACGTCGAAGGCCCGGGTGAGCCGGGTCGCGTGCAGCGTGCGCAGGATGCGCGGATCCGTGACCAGCAGGCTGGTCTTTACGCCCCGCTCCAGCGCCCGCCGGCGGGTCCGGCAGAGCATCCCGAGGCCGGTGCAGTCGATGAAGGTCACCTGCCGCAGGTCCAGGACCAGGCGGGACGGTGCCTCGACGCGGATGGTGTCGAGGGCGGCGGTGAACGCGGGCACGGTGCGGATGTCGATCTCGCCGCGCAGTTCGGCGACGATGCAGGCGCAGGTGGTGAACGCCCGTACGCGGGGCGGTGCGATGGCCACGGACATGGTCGCTCCTGAGTCCTCTTGAGCCTGGTCCCCAGCAAACGGCGGCCCGGTGCCAGGGCAGTAGGGCCGAACGGCTCCCGGCGGAGGCCGAAGCGCCCCGCCGCCCGCGGGTGGGCGGGCCGTTCGCGTACCCCCATGCGGCCCTATGGGCACCCGGCCCCTTCGGCGGAGGCTGACCGCATGACCACACGCATAGGCATCAACGGCTTCGGCCGCATCGGCCGCAACTATCTGCGCGGCGCGCTCGCCCGTGACAACAAGCCGGTGGAGGTGGTCGCCGTCAACGACATCACCGCCACCGAGACCCTGGCGCACCTGCTGCAGTACGACTCCACCTACGGCCGGCTGGACCGGGACATCACTCACGACCCGGAGTCGATCACGGTCGACGGCCGCCGCATCGCCGTCACCTCCGAGCGCGACCCCGCCGCGCTGGACTGGTCCGCACACGGCGTGGACGTCGTCATCGAGTCCACCGGCCGCTTCCGCGCCCGCGACGACGCCGCGCTGCACCTGAAGTCCGGCGCCCGCAAGGTGCTCATCTCCGCGCCCGGCAAGAGCGCCGACGCCACCGTCGTGATGGGCGTCAACGAAGGCGACTACGACCCGCAGCAGCACCACGTCGTCTCCTGCGCCTCCTGCACCACCAACTGCGTGGTGCCGCTGGTGCACGTGCTGCACGAGCGGTTCGGCGTCGTCAAAGGCCTGATGACCACCATCCACGGCTACACCAACGACCAGGCCCTGCTCGACAGTCCGCACAAGGACCTGCGCCGGGCCCGCTCCGCCGCGGTGAGTATCATCCCCACCTCCACCGGCGCGGCCCGCGCCACCGGCCTCGTCATCCCCGCGCTCGACGGCGCCCTCGAAGGCCTGGCCGTACGGGTCCCGGTCGAGGACGGATCACTGACCGACCTCACCGTGATCCTCCGCACCCCGGCCACCGCCGAGGAGATCAACGCCGCCTACACCGAAGCCGCCGATGGCCCGCTCCGCGGCATTCTGCGCGCCTCCACCGCACCGCTCGTCTCCCGCGACATCGTCGGCGACCCGGCCTCCTGTGTGGTCGACCTGCCGCTGACCCAGGCGCAGGGCGAGCTGGTGAAGGTCTTCGGCTGGTACGACAACGAGTGGGGCTACAGCAACCGGCTCCTCGACCTCACCGAATACGTCGCCGCCCGCTTCTGAGCATCATGCGCCCCGGGCCGAAGGGGCCCTGAGCGGGGGCCGATCGCCCCTTTGCCCGCCCTCCGCGCGGCGGGACCGTGCCGGTACGAGGCCGGCTCGGTCTCGGTCGCACGGAAGGCGGTGGGGACCATGGAATTGCCCCTGGTCGTAGGGGTGGACGGATCGCAGCTGAGTCTGCGCGCGGTGGACTGGGCGGCCGACGAGGCCGTCCGGCAGCAGGTGCCGCTGCGCCTGGTGCACGGGGCGCGGTGGGAGCACTACGAGTCCGCCGCGGCCGGAGCCAAGGAGCAGGCGGTGCCGGCCGGAGAGCGGGAAACCGCCGAGCGCATCATCGCCACGGCGGTGGAGCGCGCCGAGCTGCGCGCCCCCGACCTGAAGGTGTCGTTCGACGTACTGCCGGAGGATCCGGTCACCGCCCTGGTACACGCGGGGCGCAACGCGTTCGCGCTGGTGCTCGGTTCGCGCGGGCGCGGCGGGCTGGCCGGGATGCTGCTCGGCTCGGTGAGCCTGTCGGTCGCCGCCCGCGCCGACTGCCCGGTGATCGTCATCCGCGGCCCGGCACAGGGCCCGGACCAGCAACACCGCCGGATCGCCGTCGGCGTCGATGACGCCGACACCGGCTACGCCGCGCTGCGCTTCGCCCTCCGCGAGGCCGCCGCCCGGGACTGCCCGCTGGCGGCCGTACGGGCATGGCGTTGCCCCGTGACCGAGTACCTCGATCATCCACGGCTGCACCCGGACGCCTCCGACGTACACGAGGAACGGGCCAGGACCCTGCTCGACGCGGCGCTGCGGGCGACCACCACGGACCCGCAGGTCGAGGTCGACCGGCTGTGGGTGGAGGGAACCGCGCGGCGGGCGCTGCTGCATGCCGCGACGACCGCCGACCTCCTGGTGGTCGGGGCCCGACGGCGCCCCGGCCACGCCGGCCTCGGGCGCACCAACCACGCCTTGCTGCACCACGCTCCGTGCCCGGTGGCCGTCGTGCCGCAGCGACCGTAGCCGGGCCCGGCGGGCCGAACAGACCTCGCCAGAGGCGACGTTCGGCCCCCGGCCGGGGCCTTTCAGATCATCCTCGGCCGGACCGCAGGACGGGAGATTGAAGGCGCAAGAAGCGACACCGGGCACCACCTCAAGACAAGGAAGCGCAACCATGGCAGTGCACCAGCAGCCCCGCCGGCACATCTCGTTCCACCTGCCGCAGCGGCACGCGGCGCGCACGACGAGCGAGTCCGGTGCCACCGCGGCCACCGCGACCTCGACGACGGCGTACGTCCTCGCCGGCCTCCGGCTCATCACCGGATTCGCCTTCCTGTGGGCCTTCCTGGACAAGACCTTCGGCTTCGGCTACGCCACCCCGGCGAACAACGCCTGGATCGAAGGCGGTTCGCCGACCAAGGGCTTCCTCAGCGGTGTCGCGGCCGGCCCGATGGAGAGCACCTTCCACAGCTGGGCCGGCGACGGCTGGGCCGACTGGCTGTTCATGTTCGGCCTGCTCGGCATCGGCGTCGCCCTCGTCCTCGGCGTGGCGCTGCGGTTCGCCGCGGTCGCCGGGACGCTGATGATGGCCCTCATGTGGATGGCGGAATGGCCACCGGCCAAGCACCTCTCCGACGGCTCACCGAGCATGTCGACGAACCCGGTCATCGAGTACCACGTGATCTACGCCGTAGTGATCATCGCCCTCGCCGTCACGTACGCGGGCAACACCTGGGGCCTCGGCAAGGCCTGGGCGAAGCTGCCCTTCGTACGCGACCACCGCTGGCTGCTCTAGCGGCCGCACATCCAGGACCGGGGCACCGCCGAGCGGCGGTGCCCCGGTCCGCACTGCCACGGCAAGGAGGGCAGCGATGCCCGAGAACGGCTGGGAGTGGGCGTACGAGAGCTACGAACCGGCGCAGGAACGGCTGCGCGAGGCGCTGTGCACGCTGGGCAACGGCTACTTCGCCACCCGGGGCGCCGCGCCCGAGGCCGCCGCCGACGCGGTGCACTGCCCTGGCACCTATGCCGCCGGGGTCTACGACCGGCTGGCCTCGACCGTCGCGGGCCGCAAGGTCGAGAACGAGGACATGGTCAACCTGCCCAACTGGCTGCCGCTGCGGTTCCGTACCCGCGGCGCCGGTGAACGCGCGCCGGGACCGTGGCTGACCACCGCGGACGCCAACGTGGACGGCTACGAGCAGCGACTGGACCTGCGCGGCGGAGTCCTCGCCCGGAGCGCGGAGTTCACGGACTCGGCCGGACGGCGGCTGCGACTGGCCGAGCAGCGCCTGGTGCACATGGGAGACCCGCATCTGGCCGCACTCCGGACCACGCTCACCCCGCTCGGCTGGTCCGGGACGGTGGAGATCGAATCGGGGCTCGACGGCACGGTGAGCAACTCCGGGGTGGAGCGCTACCGCGCCCTCGCGGGCCGCCACCTCACCCACGTCCACACCGGCACCGACGATCCGGACACGGTATGGCTGCGCTGTCGTACCACCGCCTCCGACATCCGCATCGCCATGGCGGCCCGCACCCGGATCACCGCCGGCGCCGTCGTCGGCAGCCGGAGTGCGGCATCGG
Source organism: Streptomyces coryli (assembly GCF_011044975.1). Taxonomy (GTDB): domain Bacteria; phylum Actinomycetota; class Actinomycetes; order Streptomycetales; family Streptomycetaceae; genus Streptomyces; species Streptomyces coryli. The sequence continues at coordinate 33,291 of NZ_JAAKZV010000002.1, forward strand.
ACGCCCGGGTGAGCCGCCTCGTCACTGTCGTCGCCGAGGCGGGGCAGGCCGTCACCACCGAGAAGGTGGTGGCGCTGCACACGTCACGGGACCAGGCCATCAGCGACCCGCTGCGGGCCGCCCGTGAACGGGTCGGCCGGGCGCCGGGCTTCGCGGTGCTCCGCGCCTCCCATCAGGAGGCCTGGGCGCGGCTGTGGCAGCAGTGCGAGCTGGAGGTGCCGGGCGAGGCCGGGCGCATCCTGCGGCTGCACACCTTCCACGTGCTGCAGACGCTGTCGCCGCACACCGCCCGCCTGGACGCCGGGGTGCCGGCCCGCGGACTGCACGGCGAGGCGTACCGCGGCCACGTCTTCTGGGACGAGCTGTTCGTGCTGCCGTATCTCAATCTGCATCTGCCGGAGGTCTCCCGGGCGCTGCTCGACTACCGCCATCGCCGGCTGCCCGCCGCCCGCCTCGCGGCCGCCGCGGACGGGCACCGGGGAGCGAGGTATCCATGGCAGAGCGGCAGCGACGGCCGCGAGGAGACGCAGACGCTGCACCTGAACCCCCGCTCCGGGCGCTGGCTGCCCGACCACAGCCGGCTGCAGCGCCACGTCGGCCTCGCGGTGGCGTACAACGTGTGGCAGTACGGTCAGGCCACCGGCGACCTGGCCTATCTGCACGGGCCCGGCGCGGAGATGCTGCTGGAGATCGCCCGCTATTTCGCGGACCTGGCCACCTGGGACGCGGCCGCCGGACGCTACCGCATCCGCGGCGTCGTCGGCCCGGACGAATACCACGACGCCTACCCGGGCGCTGATCAGCCGGGCCTCGACGACAACGCGTACACGAACGTCATGTCCTCCTGGGTGCTGCACCGGGCCCTGGAGCTCACCGCCGCGCTGCCGGAGCTGCGCGAGCGGATGGGCCTGGACGATGCCGAGCTCGGCCGCTGGGACGAGGTGGCCTGCAAGCTCTACGTGCCATTCCACCGCGGTGTCATCAGCCAGTTCGACCGGTACGGCGATCTCGGTGAACTCGACTGGGACGGCTACCGCCGCCGCTACGGCGACATCCGCAGGCTGGACCGGATCCTGGAGGCCGAGGGCGACACGGTCAACCGCTATCAGGCCTCCAAACAGGCCGACGTCCTGATGCTCGGCTACCTCTTCTCGCCCGCCGAACTGGCCGGGATCTTCCGCCTGCTGGGCTACCGCGTCGACGATGCGATGTGGCGGCGCACGGTGGATTACTACCTGGCCCGCACCAGCCACGGCTCCACGCTCTCCAGCCTCGTGCACGGCTGGGTGCTGGCCCGGGCCCGCAGAGCCGAGGCCTGGAAGTACTGCCTGGAGGCGCTCACCAGCGACATCGCGGACGTCCAGGGCGGCACCACCGCCGAGGGCATCCACCTCGGCGCCATGGCCGGCACCCTCGACCTCGTCCAGCGCGGCCTGACCGGCCTGGAGACGCGCGACGACGCCCTGTGGCTGGACCCCGTACCCCTGCCGCAGCTGTCCCAGTACGGCCTGCGCGTCCGCTATCGCGGCCACCGGGGCATCGATCTGCGGCTGCGCGCCGGACAACTGCACGTGACGGTCCCGGACTCCAGCGCCCCCGCGCTGCCGGTCGTCCTGGCCGACCGCACCGTGACGGTGGAGCCGGGGGAGTCGTGCGTACTGCACCTGCCGGGCGCCTGAGGGCCGTCCGGCCCCGCACGCCGGGCCACCGGGGCCGGTGGCACGCCCCGGGCGGCCCCTGCCTTCGCCGTGGTCGCCGGGCGACGCTGCAGGTGGAAGGTACACGGTCTGCCAGAGGAGGGGTCATCATGCTGCGACCCGTCGTCGCCGGAATCGACGGTTCCCGCGAAAGCCTCGCGGCCGCCGACTGGGCGGCACGCGAAGCCCAACGCCGGGGAACGCCGCTGTCCGTCATCCACTCGTGGGAGTGGCCGCCGCGCGGCGTGCCGAACTTCGACGACAGCGACACCCAGCGCTTCCGCGCCGAGCGCATCCTGCGCAACGCGGAGCAGGAACTGCGCAAGCGTTATCCCGAGCTGGCGATCGAGGCCAGGATGACGCCCGACCCCCCGGTGCCAGGTCTCCTGGACATCGCCGAGGACGCCGAGCTGCTCGTCCTGGGATCCCGTGGCCTCAGCGGCTTCGCCGGTTTCCTGGTCGGCTCGGTCGGGCTGGCCACCGTCTCCCGCGCCACCTGCCCGGTCGTGCTCGTACGGGCGGAGGAACGGCGCGCGGACGAGCATCTGCCGGACGCCGAAGGGCGGCCGTCCACCGCGACGCCGCACAGCAAGGTGGTCCTGGGCATCGATGTCACCCATCCGTGCGAAGAGATCCTGGAGTTCGCCTTCGACGCCGCCGCCCGGCGCTCCGCGCCGCTGCAGGCCGTGCACGTGTGGCGGGCACCGCTGCCGTACGCCGCCGTCGATGCCGGCCCTGAGACCCTCGCCGAGGCCGAGCGTGCCCTGACGGTGGCGCTGCACCCGTGGCAGGAGAAGTTCCCGGGCGTCCAGGTCTTCGAGGACGCCGTGACCGGCGGCACCGGCAGCCGGCTGCTGGAGGTGGCCTCCGGCGCCTCGCTGCTCGTCGTCGGCCGGCGGCTGCACCGCCCCGCCTTCGCCCCGCGCCTCGGCGTGGTCACGCATGCCGTCCTGCACCACGCGCTGTGCCCCGTCGCCGTCGTCCCGCACGCCTGAGGAAGAGGAACCCCACATGGCCAAGAACGTCTACGACTTCACCGAGGGCGGCCGCGAGATGGCCGGTCTCCTCGGCGGCAAGGGCGCAGGGCTCGCGGAGATGACGAAGATGGGCCTGCCCGTCCCGCCCGGCTTCACCGTCACCACCGAGGCCTGCCGCCACTACCTCCGCACCGGCACCGAACCCGGGGGCCTGCGCCGGGAGATCGAGAAGCACCTCGCCGCCCTGGAGCACACGGCCGGCCGCCGCCTCGGCGATGTCCACGAGCCGCTGCTGCTGTCGGTCCGCTCCGGCGGCCGCAATTCCATGCCCGGCATGATGGAGACGGTCCTCGACATCGGCCTCACCGACGCCACCGTCCGCGGCCTCGCCGAGACGGCCCGCCAGGAGCGCTTCGCCTACGACTCGTACCGCCGGCTGCTGCAGATGTACGGCACCACGGTGCTGGGCCTCGACCGCGGGCTCTTCGACGGCGCGCTGCACCGGATGAAGGCCGACCGTGGCCTCACCGACGACGCCGGCCTCGACGCGGCCGACCTCACCGGCCTGGTCGAGGTCTACAAGGCGCTGATCCGCTCGGCCACCGGAGCGGACTTCCCGCAGGACCCGCGCGAGCAGCTCTACGAGGCCATCCGCGCCGTCTTCCGCTCCTGGAACTCCGAGCGCGCCCGCCTCTACCGCCGCCGCGAGCACATCCCCGACGACCTCGGCACCGCCGTGAACATCCAGATGATGGTCTTCGGCAACTACGGCCCCGACTCCGGTACGGGCGTCGCCTTCACCCGTGACCCGGCCACCGGACAGCGCGGCGTGTACGGCGACTACCTGAGCGGCGCGCAGGGCGAGGACGTCGTGTCCGGCGTCCGCAACGCCGTGCCGCTCACCGAGCTGCGGCATCTCGATCCCGCCTCCTACCGTGCCCTGGGCGACTTCACGGGGCTGCTGGAGACCCACTACCGGGACCTGTGCGACATCGAGTTCACCATCGAGCGCGGCCGGCTGTGGCTGCTGCAGACCCGCGTCGGCAAGCGCACCGCGGAGGCCGCCTTCCGGATCGCCGCGCAACTCGTCGACGAAGGCCTGATCGACGAGGACGAGGCGCTCGCCCGCGTCACCGGCGAGCAGCTCGGCCGGCTGCTGTTCCCGCGCTTCGCCGCCACCGGCGACCGCCCGCCGCTGGCCCGCGGCATCCCCGCCTCGCCGGGCGCCGCCACCGGCGCCGCCGTGTTCGACTCCGCGGAGGCGGTACGGCGCGCCGCGGCGGGGGAGAAGGTCGTGCTCGTACGCCGCGAGACCACGCCGGACGACCTGCCCGGGATGGTCGCCGCGCAGGCGGTGCTCACCAGCCGCGGCGGGAAGACCAGTCATGCGGCCGTCGTGGCCCGCGGGATGGGCAAGGTGTGCGTGTGCGGGGCCGAACAGCTCAAGGTCGAGCCGGCGTTGCGCCGGTTCACCACCTCGGAGGGGACGGTCATCACCGAGGGCTCGGTCATCTCCGTCGACGGCACCAACGGCACCGTCCACGTGGGCGCCCTGCCGCTGGAGGACTCACCCGTCGCCGCCTACTTCGAGCACGGCACCGGCGACGGCGACCTCGTCAAGGCCGTCGACCGCATCCTGCGCCGCGCCGACGAGGTCCGCCGGATGGAGGTCCGCGCCAACGCCGACACCCCGCAGGACGCCGCCAGGGCCCGCCGCTTCGGTGCCCAGGGCATCGGCCTGTGCCGCACGGAGCACATGTTCCTCGGTGAACGCCGCCGCCTGGTCGAGGCGATGATCCTGGCCCGTACGGACCCCGAGCGGCGCGCCGCCCTGGACGCCCTGCTGCCGCTGCAACGCGCCGACTTCACGGGCATCCTCGAGGCGATGGACGGCCTGCCCGTCACCATCCGGCTGCTCGATCCGCCGCTGCACGAATTCCTGCCCGACCGCACCGAGTTGACCGCCGCCCTCGCGGCGGCGGAAGCCCGCGGCGAGACCCCGGACCCGCACGCGACCGCGCTGCTGGCCGCCGTGAACCGCATGCACGAGGCCAACCCGATGCTCGGCCTGCGCGGCGTCCGGCTGGCGCTGGTCGCGCCCGGGCTGATCGCCATGCAGGTACGGGCCATCGCCGAAGCCGTCGCGGAACGCCACGCGGCGGGCGGCGACCCGCGACCCGAGATCATGGTGCCGCTGGTCGCGTCCGAACTCGAACTGCACCTGGTCAAGACCGAGATCAAGCGGGTGCTCGCCGAGGTCGCCGCGGAGACCGGTGCCGTCACCGGCTGCCCGATCGGCACGATGATCGAGCTGCCCCGGGCGGCCCTGACCGCCGGCCGGATCGCCGAGGAGGCGGAGTTCTTCTCGTACGGCACGAACGACCTCACCCAGACGGTGTGGGGCTTCTCCCGGGACGACGTCGAGGCGGCCTTCTTCCCCGCGTACCTGGAGAAGGGGATCTTCGACACCTCCCCGTTCGAGACGCTCGACACCCAGGGCGTGGGCCGCATGATCGAGATCGCCACCGCAGAGGGCCGCGCGGTCCGCCCGGACCTGGAGACCGGCGTCTGCGGCGAACACGGCGGCGACCCGGCCTCGGTCCGCTTCTTCCACCACGCTGGCCTCGACTACGTGTCCTGCTCACCGTTCCGCGTCCCGGTCGCCCGGCTGGAAGCCGCCCGGGCCTCGGTGATGGTCATCCAGGCCGCGCCGGCAGGCCGGTTCTCCGGTGGCGTTCCCGGCCAGGGCTGAAGACAACGCACCCGCATATGGCCGTCCGGCGAGCGGTGCACTTCGAGTCGGTCGCGGGTCTCCGCCGTACTGCTGTCGCTGTGCACATCGGGGTCCGGCCGCCAGACCGGCGGCCGGGCCGCCTCGTCATCCTCGTAGTCCGTAATGGACAGGCAGATGCCCCGGGCGCCGATGACCACCGATACCCGGTGCTGGTCGGCCTCGCTGTGCCGGGCCAGATACCGGCCCGCCACGCGGACCGCGTCCGCGGCACGGTTCGCGATGGTCCGCGGAAGGCCCTGGGTGGTCAGGACCCCGCGCGTCGCCTCGGCGGCATCGAGATGACCTCGCTCGGTCCGGTCAACGCGGAGCGTGCAGTCCACCATCGGCGCCCCGTTCGCCGCAGGCGGGTAATTCGTCAGGGAAACCTGCTGCTGCACCATGGAAACCGCCTCCCGGGGACGACAGGACCAATCAACTGCCGGCCGGGGGCTGGGGCCACACCGAACGAATCTACTCCGTGGGTCTGGCACACGACACTCGTGGTTTGAGACGTTCACGTGTCGATCTGGAGAACCTCGTGCACGGGGCGGCGCGGGGTGGCCGGTCCCGGGGGCCCGTAGCCCAGGCGGAGCAGGATCTGGACGTGTCCCATGGCCGAGGTGGGGTCGCGGACCAGCTCGCGCAGGTCGGGCCATTCCAGGGCATGCGAGGTGATCGCGGTCGCCAGGTCCGCCAGCGTGGCCAGCAGCAGGACCCGTTCCATCGCCTGGCCCGCGCGCAGCCAGTCGGCACGGCCGTCGTGAGCGGTGCCGAGCAGCGCAATATGGGGGACGCCCTCGAAGGCCGCCGAACCGCGGTCGGCGCCCGGCCGGCGGCCGGCGAAGTCCCGTACCGGCGCGGCCCCGTCGCGTTTGCGCGGACCGAAGGCGTACTCGGGGATGCCGTCCGGTGAGGACGCGTCGCCGAGGCGGGTCCAGCGGGCGACGTCCTCGAAGCGGCTGGGGTCGAGGGAGTCGCGGCCTTCGGCGTCGGCCACGAGGTCGAGCAGGTGCGCAGCGTGCCAGGGGTCCGGGAAGGCCAGCTCGGCTCCCTCGGCACGGGCGGCACCGGACAGCCTGTCCCGCAGCTCGGCGGGGATGTCCTGGTCGGCGAACGGGCGGCGGCTGGTGTGCCGTTGCGGGATGGCCGGGTAGAGCGCGGCAAGGCCGGGGGAGGGGCGGTCCGTTGCGGCCAGGCGCACGGTGGCGAGCAACTGCGGGTCGTCCGGGTCGGGCAGCAGCGCGGTCTGCGGGTGCCGGCCCGCGTGCGCGGCGGCGACGCGGAGGTTGAACAGGGCGGCGCCACACCCCAGATGCAGGGCCCGGTCGTCCGGATCGGCCCGCGGCATGGACCGGTCGGGATCGGGGCGCAGCTCGAGGGTGCAGGTGGCCGCCGCGTAACGGAAGCGCCAGGGCTGCGCGTTGTGCATGGACGGGGCGGCCGTCGCGGCTTCGACGAGCGCCGTGACGGCCGAGGCGGTGGGGGAGTGCTCGGACATGGTCGGCCCCTCCTGCGCGTATCCGGTTACGCCGACGGAATCAGCACCACCGGGCAGTGCGCGTGATGCAGCACCGCGTGGCTGACCGGGCCGAGATGCAGGCCGGCGCGGTGCGGGTTGCGGTGGGCGGTGAGCACGATCACGTCCGCCTTCTTGCTGGCCTCGACCAGGGCGGCGGACGGCGAGCCGCAGATGTCGTCCGTCACCACCCGCACGTCCGGGTAGGCGTCGCGATGCGAGGAGACCGCGTAGCGCGGCACCGCCTGGGAGGCGCGGCGTACGGCCTCGTCCTCCGCGTCCCGCTGGAGCGGGCCGCCGGGCGGTACGAGATGGGGGGTCGGCTTCAGCGGCGGGAACTGCCAGGCGTGCAGGACGTGCAGGGCGGCGTTGCGGTGCTGAGCCTCCTCGAAGCCGAAGCGCACCGCCGCCTCGTCCGTGTTCGACTGCACGCCGACCAGGACCGTCCCGCGGGGACGGTCGCGGAGGCCGTCGTCGCCGCGTACGACCATGAGCGGGCTCTCGCTGCGCGCGGCGACGCGCTGGCTGACCGAGCCGAGCAGCAGTCCGGCGAAGCCGCCGTGCCCACGGGTGCCGACGACGGTGAGACCGGCGGTGCGGCTGCACTGCACCAGAGACTTGGCGGCGTCCTCGATGGTCACCGACGCGACGACCGTGAGTCCCGGGGACAGTTTGCGGGCCTGTTCCGCGGCCTGGTCGACCATGTCGCGGGTGGCGCGATAGCGGGTCCGGTAGCCCTCGGCGGACAGGCCCTCGCCGGCGGGGGCGGGCGGAGTCCACGGGTCGCCGCACAGGATCTCCAGTCCGGTGCGGCGGCGTACGGCTTCGTCCACCGCATACTCCAGGGCGCGATCGGCTGGTTTGGAGCCGTCGTAGCCGAGGACGACGCGGCCGTGCAGGGGCGGGGGTTGAGGCGTCGCTGCCATGGTGGGCTCCTTCGGTCCGGCGTCGCTCTTCACCTCCACCCTGCGACCGCCGGCTGCCCTGGACATGGGGCTGTCCGGGGCCGCGACGGGCGCCGACCGGACAGGCACCGGGGGCCGTCCGGCCCTGTCCCGCGCAAACCTGCTGCGGTCTGATGGAGGCAGAGCCAGGGGCCACACCACCAGGCGCGGAGAAGCGGGTCGCCCGTACCGCGCACCGCGCAATCCGGGTCCGCGAGAAGCGGGCAGGCCCCTGGCTCGAATACGTGCCGGCCGGCCGCAGCCGAAGGCCCATGACGCTCGCCGAGCCGGGTACCCGCCGCACGACCGACGCAGCTGGCGAAGAGGTGACCGATGCCGCCGGACAGCGCACGCGGCGCGAGGCGGGAGCCCCGCCTCCCCCTGGACGAGCTGGTCGACGAGCTTCAGGTGCGGCTCGACGAAGTGCGCGGCGCCCATGGCCGGCTGCACCATCTGCTCGAGGCCGTGATGTCGGTCGGCCGCGACCTGGAACTGCCGCAGGTGCTGCGGCGGATCGTCGAAGCCGCCGTGGAGCTCGTCGACGCCGAGTACGGTGCGCTGGGTGTGATCGGCGAGTCCCATGAGGAGAAGCAGCTTCTCTCGCACTTTCTGCCGGTCGGGATAGGCCGGGAGCAGATCGCGGCCATCGGGGACCATCCGTGCGGGCGCGGCATCCTCGGCGTGCTGATCCGCCACCCCGAGCCGCTGCGCCTGCGCGAGCTGTCCGAACACCCCGGGTCGTACGGCTTCCCGCCCCACCACCCGCCGATGCGCTCCTTCCTCGGCGCCCCCATCCGGGTGCGCGACGAGGTGTTCGGCAACCTCTACCTCACCGAGAAGCGAGGCGCGAAGGAGTTCGACCGCGAGGACGAGTCGGTCCTCAGCACCCTCGCCACCGCCGCCGGTGTGGCGATCGAGAACGCCCGGCTGTACGAGGAGTCGCGGTGGCGGCAGCGCTGGATGGCCGCCTCGGCCGAGGTGACGAGCATGCTGCTGTCCGGCGCCGAGCAGCAGGAAGTGCTGGCGCTGATCGTGGACCGGGCCAAGGGCCAGCTCGGCGCGGACCTGGGCGCGATCTCGGTACCGGAGAACGACCGGCAGCTGCGGGTGGCGCTGGCCGCGGGAGCGGGCGCCGAGGTCTATCAGAGCCACGCCATCCCGCTCACCGGGACCCTCACCGGGCTGGCCTTCACCCGCGGCGAACTGGAGCGCAGCGACGACGTGCAGAGCGACGCGCGCACCCTCGGCAGCGTGCTGCGCGAGGTGGGGATGGGGGCCATGGTGGCGGTGCCGATCGGCACCGAAGCGGGGCGGCGCGGCGTGCTCATGCTCGCCCGGCTGCCGGACAAACCGGCATTCACCCACGAGGAGACGGCTCCCCTGCAGGGCTTCGCGGCTCAGGCAGGGCTGGCGCTGGAGCTGGCCGACCGGCGCCGGGACGCGGAGCAGATCGCCGTGTACGAGGACCGCGACCGCATCGCCCGCGATCTGCACGACCTGGCGATTCAGCGGCTCTTCGCCACGGGCATGACGCTGCAGAGCGCGCTCCGGCTGCAGTCCTCGGCGGCGGGAGAGGAGAAGCTGCTGCGCGCGGTGCGCGACCTCGACGACACCATCAAGATCGTCCGTACCACGATCTTCGGGCTGCGGGCCCATGACGCCGGCACCGCCTCGGACGGACTCCGCGTACGCGTGATGCGGCAGATCGAAGGCGCCACGGAATCCCTGGGCTTCAGTCCCGCGCTGCGCACCGAGGGCCTGCTGGACGTGAACGTGCCGCGGCACGTCGCCGACCACGCCGTCGCCGTGCTGGGCGAAGCCCTGACGAATGCCGCCCGGCACGCGCAGGCCGATGCGGTCGACGTCCACGTCGTGTGCGGCGCCGAGGACCTGTCCCTGACCGTCAGTGACAACGGCGTCGGCATGCCGGCCGACGGCCGCCGCAGCGGCCTGGCGAACCTGGAGCACCGCGCCCGCGAACTGGGCGGCGCACTGGACGTCGACGCCCCACCGGGCGGCGGCACCCGCTTGACCTGGCGCGTACCGCTGCGCCCGGACTCCGCAGGGCCCAACGGCCCCGGATAGCGCCCTGTCCGGCCCTGCGGCCGCCCGCCTCCGCCGTGCGACGTTGAGGGCACAGCGTCAGAGGGGAGCGGCGATGAGCAGGGGCGTGGCCGAGTCAGCGGCCAATCCGGAGTCCTCCGCGGCGGTCGCCGCCTACCGCCGCATGCTGCCGGTCGCGCTGCGCCGAGTGCTGGCGTCGCGATACGCACCGCAGACCAGGGCGAAGGCCAAGCGGCAACTGGCGGCGCTGGCGGAGACCCGGCGGCGAGCGCGCGTGCAGGGGGCGCTGCTGTCCGAGCGGCTGCGGGCCCTGTCCCAGGCGCCGGACCGTACCGTGGTGCTCGCCGCCGGGCGGGCGCGGATCGCGCTGGTGGACCCGCAGCTGACGCCCGTACGCGCCCGCAGAGCCGGCCTCCAATCGGTCACCGGGGCGCTGGCGGAGGCCGGCGTCGACCATTTCTGCCTGCGCGGCCGCGAGCGCGGCCGCAGCGTCGTCGCCGTGGCGGACGACGACCGGGGAAAGGCCTGCGCGGCGCTCCGCGAGCTGTGTGCCTCAGAGCCGGGCTACGTCACCGCGCCCGGCCGGCCGGCGGGCCGGCATCTGGCTCCCGCCGATGACCCGCGCATCTGGCGCCGGATCGCGGAGAGCAGCGGCCGGGGCCTGCGCCTGACCTGGTTTCGCACCGAGCCGACCGGCCGGCTGATACTGGCGGAACGGTACGGCTGCGAGGTGCAGTTCTGGCCGGGAGCGGACGGGCAGCTGCTCGCCCCGCGCCCCAACGGCGTCACCGCCGCCGTCGACGCCGCCGCCCCGCCGGTCACCGTCGAGGATGCGACCAGCTGGGGATACGGGCCGGTGCGGGTGCGTACGCGGGCCGAGTTCGCGCATCCGCTGCCGCAGGACATCGCCTTCCCCATCGATGCCGTCTACACGTGGGTCGACGGCGACGACCCGGCCTGGCTGCGACGCCGCGCGGCCTACGCCGGGCAGACCGGACCGGCCTACCACGACGAGGCCGCCAACCCCGCCCGCTACGCCGACCACGACGAACTGCGCTACTCACTGCGCTCGCTGGCCGCCCACGCGCCGTGGATCCGCAGGGTCTACCTGGTCACTGACGACCAGGTCCCGCCCTGGCTCGACACCACCCACCCCGGGCTGTGCGTGATCTCCCACCGGGACATCTTCGACGACTCGCGCGCGCTGCCCACCTTCAACTCCCACGCCATCGAGAGCCGGCTGCACCACATCGACGGACTCGCCGAGCACTTCCTGTACTTCAACGACGACGTCTTCCTCGGCCGCGAGACGGTGCCGCAGGACTTCTTCCTCGCCGGCGGGCTGACCAAGTTCTTCCCGTCGCCTGCGCTGGTGCCGTTCGGGCCTCCCGACCCGGACGACACACCCGTATCGGCGGCCGCGAAGAACAACCGGCTGCTGATCGAGCGCTGCTTCGGCACCACGCCGGTGCACAAGTTCAAGCACACCCCGCACCCGCTGCGGCGGAGCGTCCTCACCGAGATCGAGGCACGGTTCCGCGCGGAGCACCGGGCCACCGGCGGGCACCGCTTCCGCAGTCAGGACGACATCGCCGTCGCCTCCTCGCTGCACCACTACTACGCCTTCCACACCGGCCGCGCCACGCCCGCCCGCATCCGCTACGCCTACCTCGACCTGTCCGAGCCGAATGTCGAACGCCGCCTGTGGCAGCTCCTGGCCACCCGCGACCGCACCGCCTTCTGCGTCAACGACACCGTGTCGCAGGCGGCCGACAGCCAGGGCCAGACCGTGCTGCTGCGGCCGTTCCTGCAGGCGTACTTCCCGGTGCCGAGTCCGTACGAACGGTGAACACGGAAGGGCCGGAGGCGCCGTAACGCCTCCGGCCCGGCCGCTCACTCGGTGGAGACCTTGATCGTGCGGGTCTCGGTCTTCTTCTCCGGGACCGGGACCGTGATGGTCAGGACCCCGGCCTTGTAGTCCGCGGTGGCCTCGTCACCCGCGGCGCCGGCGGGCAGCCGGAGGGAGCGGGCGAACGTGCCGTAGCGGAACTCGGTGTGGTGCTTGCCCTCGGTCGTCTCGGCGCGCTCGGCGCGGATGATCAGAAGGTCGCCTTCCACGCTGATCTCGAGGTCCTTCGCCGGGTCGATGCCCGGCAGCTCGGCGCTGATGACGTAGGCGCCGTCGGTGAGTTCGTCCTCGATACGGATGCCATGGATGCCCGGCGCCGGGCGCATCCCCGGTATCGCCGGGAAACCCGACTCCAGCCAGTCGATCAGTTCGGGCAGCGGCATGGGCCAGCCGTGTCGCCGCGCGGGCATTGCGTTCATCGCACCTCCTGCGGTGGATCCCACATTGCGTGCTGCGGCCGCACTTCCAGCATCCATCGACTGCCGCCCGGGGAGCAGGGCCGGACGGGCCCGGGGACCGGGCCCATGGGATCCCGAGAGCGCGGCGAGGGTCCGGACGGCCGGGAGGGTTTTGGCTGGACGCCGGGTGGCACCCGGGGCAGGAGGTTCCCCGCCGGCGCCGCCCGGGCTGATGGGGCGGCGCCGGCACCCGCGTACGGGGAGGACGGCCATGAAGACGCAGGGCGAGTGGTCCTGGGAGGGCGTTGCCGAGCCGATGGGTGCACCCCGATGATGCTGCTCGCCGTCCTCGCCCCGCTCGCCATGCTCGGCGTGCTCCTCGCCCTGGCCGCCTGGGAGGACTGGCTGCTGCCGACCCGGAACCCGTCCGCGGACGAAGCGACGGGCTGGCACCCGGAGACGCGCTGACCGAGCGGGCCGGCGGGGCGCCGTTGGCCGGCACGGCGAGTCCGTACCGCTGACAGCGGCGCTTGACCTGCGCCCGGCGTCCCTCGCCCCTACGGTCGGGCCATGAGGTCTCAGACCCGGCGGCCGCCCGGCCGCCCGCGCCGCACCCTCCCGGTCGCGGCCTTCGCGGCCGCCGTATCGCTCCTGGTCACCTCGTGCGGCGGTGCCGGCCAGGCCGCCCCGCGGGCAGGCGGCGACGCCACCGAGGCGCCGCGCGAGAGCCTGGCCCGCTTCTATACCCAGGAGCTGATCTGGCGGTCCTGCGCCCCCGGCGACTGGGGCGGTTCGACGCCGGCGCCGTCCGCCGAGGCGGGTGGGTTCGAATGCGCCAAGCTCACCGTGCCGCTGGACTACGCCGATCCGTCCGGCCCGACGATCGAGGTCGCTCTGAACCGGCTGCCCGCCACGGACGAGTCGCGCCGCATCGGCGCGCTGTTCACCAACCCCGGCGGCCCGGGCGGCTCGGGCATCGACTTCGCCTTTGACGCGAAGGGCTTCTTCACCGAGCGGGTGCGCGAGCGGTACGACATCGTCGGCATGGATCCGCGCGGTATCGGCGAGTCCAGCCCGGTCGAGTGCCTGCTGGGCGACCCGTTCTTCAAGGCCGACGACGCGGGTCATACGGAGCGCCGGGCCGAGCTCTTCGCCGCCGGCTGTGCGAAGAAGTCCGGCAAGGTGCTGCCGCACGTCGGCACCGACAACACCGCCCGCGACCTGGACGTGGCCCGGGCGGCGCTGCACCAGGACAAGCTCCATTACTACGGCATCTCGTACGGCACGCTGCTCGGCCAGTTCTACGCCCAGCAGTTTCCGAAGAAGACCGGCCGCATGGTGCTCGACTCCGTCGTCGACCCGACGCACTGGCCGGGGGACGCCACCTCCGACGCCAACGGGTACGAGAACGGACTCACGGTGATGGTGCAGACCTGCGTCGACGGCGGGCGCTGCCCCATGGGCGACACCCGCGCCGCGGTGATGGCCAAGCTCGACGACCTGCTGGCCAAGCTGGACAAGAAAGAACTGCCGGCGGGTGACGGACCGGACGTGAGCAAGTTCGAGGTGCTCTCGCTGCTGCAGGGGGCCACGTACAACGAGGGCGCCTGGCCGCAGGTGTACAAGGCGCTGGCGGCGGCGTTCAAGGGCGACGGCAAGGGTTTCCGCGCCGCGGTCTACGGGCCGGAGGACGACGCGGAAGACGGAGCGGAAGGCGCCGCCGGCGGCAAGTCGGAGGAGTTCGCGCTGTCCGGCAGTTACGAGGCCGTCGCCTGCCTGCACCTGGCGGCCGAGGACCGCACCACGGCTGCGGCCCGCGAGGCCGGGCAGGAGGCCCGTAAGGTCGCGCCGCACTTCAGCGAAGGCGTCGAGGCCCAGCGGATGGCCTGCGCCGACTGGCCCGCCCCCTCGCTGCCCGCGGCCGACCGCGCCGTGCGCGCCAGGGGCACTCCGCCGATCCTGCTGGTCAACAACACGTACGACGGTGCCACCTCGGTGGCCTGGGCCCGCGGCGTGCACGGCCAGCTGGAGGACTCGATGCTCGCCACCAACACCTCCGGCGGCCACGGCTTCTACCCGATGGGCGACTGCACCCACAAGGTCGTCGACGACTTCCTCCTCAATCGCACCCGCCCCGAGCCGGGCAAGGTCTGCCACGACCGCAACAAGGCCCTCATCCCGTCCCCGACGCCCACCCCCAAGGCGCGCTGACGACGGTCCGGTTGGCCGCCCAAGGGCGTAGGCGAACAGCGCCGGAGGCTCGCGTACGTGCACGACGGGCTAGCAGCGGGGTGCGGGCTTGGCGTAGCCGGTGTTGTTGCCGTTGGTGACGTAGTAGTCGGAGACGTAGTGGCCGTTGCTCAGCTTGTTCCAGACCTTGGTGGTGCCCACCGTGCTCCCCGCGCGCTGGCAGACGACCCAGGCCAGGGCGCCGTTGGGGGACTTTCCGGCGACGGCGTAGGAGGTGCCGGGGCCGGTGCGCTCGGTGAGGCCGTCCGCCGCGCTGATCTGCCATGGATAGGTGCAGCGCGGCAGCGGGGCGCTGTAGCCGGTCTTCGAGGGCGTGCTGACGTAATAGTCCGTCACGTACGTGCCGTCGGAGAGCTTGTCCCACACCGAGGTAGTGCCGGTCTTCGACCCGGCCGCCTGGCACACCACGCTCAGCGTCGCGCCCGGAGCGTGGCTTCGTACGGTGCCGTACGAGGTCGAGGGACCGGAGCGGGCGTTGAGTGCGGTCGTGCTCGTCACCTTGTACGCGTGCGCGACCGTGGCCACCGGCGCGTCGAGGAGATCATTGTCGATGTTGAGGGTGACGCCGCCGTACGTCTCGTTGTGGCCGCCCTGGTACTGCTTGGCACGCTGGTGGACGCCCCACTTGGAGTCGGAGATGTTCGTCCAGCCCTTCAGCGAGGCCACGCCGTCGTAGCGGGCGATCCACAGCGCGTCGGGGCGCGCGTAGGCGGTGGAGGTGTAGACGTCGGAGAGGTTCTTGGCGCCGTTCATGAGGTTCATGTAGACGCCGGAGAGATAGCCGGTGGCGTGCAGCCGCTTCGTCCAGCCGGACAGATACGACAGCACCGCCGTGCGGCAGGCGGTGTCGGTCGCGTCGTAGAACTCGATGTCGTTGTAGAGCGCACTGCCGGGCAGCATGCCGCGGGCCTTGGCCCCCGCGACGGCCTCGTCCGCGGCAGCGCTGCCCTGGCCGGTCGCGGTGGCCGGCGTGAGGGAGATCTTGTCGTCGGTGGGCTTTGCGCCGCACGGCGGCTGCAGGCCCTTGTGTATCGGAAGCAGCCGCCACCGCAGCTTGCTGACCTCGCTCACCCAGGAAGCGGTGAGCTCCGGCTGGGCACAGGTACGGTTCACGCCGCTGATGTAGACCCCCACGGCCCGGTACGGGGACGCGTCCCACGCACGGATCGCGGACAGCGGCGGAGCGGTGCAGGTGTCGAAGGCCTTGCCGGTATAGAGCGTGGCCGTGGCGCCCGCCGGATAGCTGATGGACGTGGTGGGCTCCGCCGCGGCGGGTGGAGCGAGGGCGATGGGCGCGGCGAGGCCGCACACGGCCGCGATGACCGCGGCTACGGTTCTGCCGCGGCGGTGGTGCACATGACGCAGGAATGACATGGGGTCCCCCTCGGATCGCGTACGCGCCGGCTCTCGCCACCGTCGTACCGCCAAGGCGCAGGTGCCCAGCGGCCGTTGGACCTGTGGTGAGGGGCTGATCGGCCCTTGGCCTGGGACACGTCCGGCTTGCGGATGATGAAACGGCTTCGGCGGGGCGGCGCATGCCCTCAGGAACCGATCGCCGCCGCCGGCCGGCCCCGGCGGCGTCCCCCGTCAGGTGGGGCCGGATTGGTCGCCGGTCTCATCGGTGCCGCGCTCGAGCCGCATGCCGGTGACGACCTCCGGCCGGATGCGTACCGCCAGGTCCAACTCGCGGTCGGTCCAGGGGTGTACCAGCCCGCGGAGGCGGGCGAGCTCGGCCGCGCCGGTGATGAGCCGGGCATAGCCGGTGACCACCACGCTCCAGCCCAGATGGGTATCGGGATCGAGGTCATCGGCCTCGTATGCGATCACGACACCGTCCGCGCCGGCCGCCTCGCTCTGGAGGGTCAGCGCGGAGCCCCGGTTCATGCGGATGAAGATCTCACCGGCAACGAGTGCGTGGTTGACGGGCCGGATGGCGGGCAGCGCGTCCTGGGTGAAGACGATCCTGCCCAGGGTGACGCTGCCCAGCAGACGCAGCGCTTCCTCGCGGCTCAGCTGTACTGTCCGGACCCGGCCGGGACGTGTCCTGTCCACACCGTTGAATCCGGTCGTGTGGTGTGGCATCTCAACCCTCTCGGCTACCTGAATCGGCTACCGCCAGTAGATGCCTGCCGGCGGCGTGCGTATCTGGGCTGAAGGACCCTTTCCGGAACCATCCGGTCCCCGGCCGGCAGCGGCACCGGGCAGCGGCCGGGATCACGGCGCGGGCACCAGCAGCACAGGGCAGTGCGCGTGCTGGAGTGCCGCGTGGGTGACCGGGCCCAGATGGGCGCCCAGGCGGCGCGGATTGCGGCGGGCGGTGAGCACCAGGAGATCGGCCGTCCGGCTCGCTTCGACGAGGGCCGCGGAAGCGCTCCCGCACTCGTGTCCGGCCGTCACCGGCACATCCCGGAATTCCTCCCGGAGCGGCGCTACGGCGTACCTGGCCAGGCTCTCCCCGGTCCGCCGCGCGGAGACGTCGGCGTCCCGTATGCGCTCGGCTTCCATCCGGGTGAGTGCAGTGGCCATCGGCGGATACCGCCAGGCGTGCAGCGCGTGCAGCCGTGCCTTCCGCCGCCGCGCGTCCTCGAAGGCGTGGCGCAGCGCGGGCTCTTCACTGCCGGCCTGGACGCCGACAAGGACGGTGCCCTGCGAGCGCTCACGCGGCTCCCCGTCACCGCGTACGACCAGGACCGGCCCGTCGGCGCGGGCAGCCAGGCGCAGGCTTACGGAGCCGAGCAGCAGACCGGCGAAGCCGCCGTGCCCACGGGTGCCGACGACCGTCAGCGACGCGCTGCGGCCGCAGCGCAGGAGGGCCTGAACCGCGTCCTCGGCGGTGACGGACGGCACCACGATCAGGCCGGGAGCGAGCTTGCCTGCCTTCTCCGCGGCGTGCTCGACCAGGTCGCGGGTCGCGCGGTAGCGGGACCGGTGATCCTCGGCCGTCAGGCCCTCGCCGGGAGGGGCGGGCGACGGCCACGGATCGCCGCAGAGTATCTCCAGGCCGGCGCCGCGGCGGACGGCTTCGTCCACCGCGTACTCGAGCGCGAGCTCGGCGGAACCTGATCCGTCGTAGCCGAGGACGACTCGGCCGTGCAGCGGGGGCACATCAGGTGAATTGACCATGGCAGGACTCCGGTTCAGGTGTAGATGATCTGGCTGCCGACGGCGCGGGCGTAGAACTCGCCGACGGTGATGATGTCCGCGACGCAGTCGATGAGGTCGTCCTTGCCGAGGCCGAAGAGGTCGGTGGAGGCCTTGCAGGCGTAGATTCCCGCCCCGGTGTCGGCGATCATTTCCACGAACTCGGGGATGGAGGGGAAGTCGAACTGCTCCATCTTCCACTCCATGTACCGGGTCATCGCCGCGGACATCCCGGGCAGGCCGCCGAGGGCCGTGGGCAGATGCAGGCCGGGATTGCCGACGGTGGCGAGCCGGATCTGCTCCTGGCGGCGGCGGGTGATCGCATCGAGGCCGAAGAAGGTGAAGAAGAGATCGGCCTCGATGCCTTCCGCACGGGCTCCGTTGGCCAGGATCAGCGGCGGATAGATGCCGTCCAGGGACCCCTTGGAGACGATGACCGAGACTTTTTCGAGGGTGGCGGGCGCGGTGGACATGGCGGCAGCTCCTCCTCAGATACAGCTGTGCGGCTTGGGGATTCCGGCGATCTTCGCGGCGACCTTGGCCGGGCCCTTGGGGAAGAGCCGGTAGAGCTCCTTCACCGGCACTCCGGAGATCTTCGCGAGCGCGCGTACGGCCGGGCCGCTGCCTTTGGCGTGGTACTCCGCGCGCATGACCTTGATGACCTGCCAGTGGTCGGCGGTGAGTTCGGTGATGCCTTCGGCGGCCGCCAGGTACGGCGCCATCTCCTCGGTCCACCGCTCCGGCTCGGTGAAGTAGCCGTCCTCGTCGAGGACGACGCTGTGGCCTGCGTAGATGTGAATGGGCATGGTGTTACGGCCTCCTCGGTTGGGTGGGTTCAGCCTTGCCCCGGCGCGGCATACGTGCGGTGATGCCGGGCAGCTCGCGACCGGGAAGCACGCGGTGCCAGTACAGCCACGCAAAGGCGCGCTTGCCGAGGTGGCTCAGTCGGGACTCCTTCAGCAGCGGCAGCCCCAGCGGACCCGGATAGTGGCCGGGCAGCGGTTCGGTGTCGTAGTTGAAGTCGATGAGCAGACCCTTGCCGAAACCGGTTTCGACGAAGCAGTTGGCGTGGCCGTCGAAGGAGCCGTCCAGCGGCTGCCCGGCGAGGAAGCGGCGGATGTTGCGGACCACGGCCTCGCCCTCGAAGTGGGCGACCGAGCCGGCCTTGGAGGTGGGGACGTCGGTGGCGTCGCCGATCGCGAAGATCTCGGGGGCGGCCTTCGCCTGCAGCGTGTGCCGGTCGACCTGGACGAAGCCGAGCTCGTCACCGAGGCCGGGGGAGCGGTCCACGTACGCCGCGCCGCCGTGCGCCGGGACGACCACGGCGAGGTCGAAGCGTTCCTCGCGGCCGTCGTAGGAGATGAGCCTGCCGCCGGCGCCGTCCACCTCGCCGGTGGCGAAGTCGGTGACCAGCTCGATGTGCTTGTCCGCCAGCAGCCCCGCGAGTGCCTTCGCGGCCACCGGCCGGGTGAAGGCGGCGTCCAGAGGCGTGACGTAGGTGATCCGGACGCGGTCGCGGAGGTGCCGGCCGCGGAAGTACGCGTCGGCGAGGAAGCAGAACTCCAGCGGGGCGACCGGGCACTTGACCGGAAGGTCGACGGGATTCACGACGATCCGGCCGCCCTCGAAGCGCTCCAGGGCCTGCCGGAGGCCGGCCGCGCCTTCGGGCGTGTAGAAGGTGAACACCCGCTCCTGCGGGCCCGCTTCGGTCAGGCCCTCGGTGGCAGCGGGCAGCAGCCGGGCGCCCGACGCGATCACCAGCACGTCGTAGTGCAGGATCGTGCCGTCGGCGAAGTACACGGTGCGGGTGTCGGTGTCGACCCGGGTGGCTTCCTGCCGCCGGTAGTCGATACCGGCCCGCAGCTGTCCGGCCCGCGGCCGGACCAGATCCTCGATCTGCGCCATCCCGAACGGAACGAACAGCAGACCTGGCTGGTAGAGGTGGTCGTCATCCCGGTCGACGACGACGATCTGCGCCTCGTGCCAGCCGTACGCGCGCCGCAGCCGGTTGGCCATCAGAGTGCCACCGGTGCCGCCGCCGAGTATCACGATGCGATTCCGCTTCATGCCCCCACCCTGCGTCCGGCGGAGACCCGGGCACCGGGGCCGCCCGGGCCGGACCACGCCACCGAACGGCGGCCTTGCACGGAGCCGAACGGCCCTCGTCACGAGCGCGGCGCCGGGCCCTGTGATCACCGGGCCGCGAGCACGACCCAGACGGGGCCGGGGGCGAAGTTCAGCGCGGCACCGTCGCCGGTGGTGAAGGACGTGCCGGCCGCCTCCGACGGCCGCGACCACCGGGCGTCGAAGGCCCGGCCGTCGCGCAGCACCACGGCATCCCCCGAGCCGACCGTTTCGCTGTACGGCGATACGTTGCCGCCCCGGTCGTGGAAGCGCGACGGATGAACGGTGACGCGCTGGATGACAACCGTCGCGGCGTCGAGCCGGCCGGCATCGGTGGTACGGGCCCGGTCACCGTCCATGGAGACGAGCCACCGGTGCTGCGACGCCGACCACGTGAAGGTGTAGCGCGCGGCCGGGAAGCGGACCGTGCGGGCGTCGACGCGTTTCCCGCCGTCCGGCGCGGGGCCGAAGCGGAAGCCGATGGCGCGGGCGTGGGTGGCGGACGGGGCGGAGGCAAGACCGGGTGCCGGGCGCAGATACAGGTTGTGCGGCGCGCCGCGGCCAGTGCCCCGGTGGTACGCGGACGGGGCACTGCCGGTCGTCACGGGGTACAGGGGCGCGGCGCTCAGGAGCGGCTGCAGCCTGGACTGCGCACCGGAGTAGGCGAGCGCGGGGCGGCCGAACTGCCGCAGCAGCTCCAGATCGGACTCCCGGGCGCTGCGCACCGGGCCGGCCACGGGCGGCAGATGGGAGGAGAAGACCGCGAGCAGGCGGGTGAGCCCGGCTTCGACCTGTTCGACGTAGACGATGTCGGCGGAGCCGATGCCTGTCTGCGGCCGGGCGGCGCCCACGTTGTCGATCTTCACAGCGAGCACCGGCCCGGCGCGGCCCGGCAGGCCGGTGAACGGCGAGATTCCCGACGGCTGCGGAGAGCGCGCAGGCGAGGGAGGAGCTTGCACAACGCGGCCGCTGCCGCCGGGCTCCGCACCCCACAGCACGGCGATGACGACGGCAATGACCACGGCCAGGACGGAGGCAAGGACCGTGGTACGTCGTTTCCCGGACATCATTCCCACCTCGCGACCTTGGACTTCGCCGGAGCCGGCAATGCCACCGTGGAACGTTCAAAGGCTGGGCGGGCAGGGCGGAGCGGCCCTCGGCAGAGGGTCTTCCGGCCCGCCCCAGCTGCCCCTTCGGCAGCAGCTCCCCAGGGCTGGGTGATGTTCGCTGGAGGTGAAGCCGACAGCCGGCTCTCCGAAGGAGGCGAGGACGGTGCTGACATCCCTCACACCGGAGTTCTTCGAACGCTTCGCGCTGCTGTTCACCGCGACGCTCGTGCTGGTCTTCATGGCTACCACGGCCGCCGACGCGCTCGTCGTGCGGCTGCAGCGCAACCGGGCCGCCCGACGGCAGGTCACCCCTCCGCAGGGCCCCGCGCCGCAACCGCGCATACCCGCGGGCCGGTTCTGAGACGCCGAAGTGGAAGAGGCGGGTCCGATGCGCAGCCGCTTCCCGTCCGACCGGCAGCTGAACGCCCGCATGGGGCTGACGCTGTTCCTGCTCGGACTCGTGTACGTCGTGTTCATCGCGGCGCTCGTCGCGCTGCTGCGCTCGTGGGTGCTCGCGGTGGTGCTCGCGGGCGGGTTCCTGGCCGTGCAGTACTGGTTCGCCGACCGGATTGCGCTGTTCGCACTGCGCGGCCGGCCGGTGACCCGCGAGGAGCAGCCCCAGCTGTACGGCGTGATCGACCGGCTCTGCGCCCAGGCCGACATGCCGGTGCCGCGGGTGGCGATCGCCGACATGGATCTGCCGAACGCCTTCGCCACCGGCCGTAATCCGACGCACACCGTGGTCTGCGTGACCACCGGATTGCAGCGGCGCCTGGAGCCGGAGGAACTGGAGGGCGTGCTCGCGCATGAGCTGTCCCATGTCGCGCACCGCGACGTCGCCGTGATCACCATTGCGTCGTTCCTCGGCGTCCTCGCCGGCCTGGTCGCCCGTTTCGCGTTCTACTCCCAGCTCTTCCGCGACCGGCGGGACCAGAACACCGCGGTCGCCCTTGCCGCCGTCATGGCCGTGTCGGCGCTCGTATACGCGCTGAGCTTCCTGCTCATCCGGGCGCTGTCGCGCTACCGCGAGCTCGCCGCCGATCGCGCGGGGGCGCTCCTCACCGGCCGGCCCTCCGCCCTCGCCTCCGCGCTGACGAAGATCAGCGGCGACATGGCCCGCATCCCCACCGGCGACCTGCGCACCGCCCGCGCCTTCAATGCCTTCTTCTTCACCCCGGCGCTGCGCGCCGACGGCGGTCTGTCGCGCCTGCTGTCCACTCACCCGCCCCTGGATCGCCGCCTGGCCCAACTGGAGCGCATCTCCGCGGAGCTGGCCGGCCGCAGGGCCGGGAGCTGATCCCCGTGCGACTGCTGGACATCCTGCTCGGCCGCAGTCGGCCCGCCGCGCCCGACCTGGACCGGCTCTTCGCCCTGCCCGCCGCCGCCATCGCCATGGAGGCGACCGCCGGGTTCCGACCCACCGGCCTCGGCTCGGTGTGCTTCGCCCCCGTCGAGGGCGCCGCCTTCGAGGAGGCGGAGCTGGAGATCCGCGCGCTGCTGGCCGGGGACGCCGCGCGGCTGGGGGGTCAGGTGGAGGTCTCCAGGGACGCGTACGGCTACGCCTGGCTGCTTTCCCGGCGCAGCCCGGCCGATCTGCCCGGCCTCGTCGGCGACCTGCACACGGTCAACTCCGTCCTGGAGGCCGCCGGCTTCGGCCCGCAACTGCTCTGCTCACTGGTCGGCTTCAGCGACCACCGGGACCGCCGGCTCGCCCTGATCTATCTCTACAAGCGCGGCGCCTTCTACCCCTTCGCGCCGCTGCCGGGCGAGCGCCGCGACAACACCCTTGAGCTCCAGGTGAAAGCGGCCGTGGCGGAAGACCTGCCGATCGAGCAGGAGCTGACCCGCTGGTTTCCGGTCTGGGGAGCCCCGGGACTCTGATGCGCCGCCCCCGGCGATGCAGGTCAGCCGGGCACGACCGCCACGGGGCACTGTGCGCGGCGCAGCACGACCCTGAGTGTCGGCCCGAGCACGGGCGGTTCGGTCCCCGAACCACGGCCGAGTACGAGCAGTTCCGCCTCCGTCGATGCCTGCAGCAGTGCTGACCATGCCGTGCCCGGAACGGGCTCGGCCCTGACGGTCAGGGCGTCTTGGGCCCGGGCGCCGAATACCCCTTTGATGACTTCGTGGGCGCGCGCGATGCCCTCGGCCCACCCGTCTCCCGGCGAGCCCGGTGCCGGGTACGCCGGAACCAGGGCCGGTTCCCACGCATGAACGGCGCCCAGTTCGGCGTGCCGCAGCTCGGCCGCGCGGATCGCGAAGTCCACTGCCGCCGTGCTCGGTTCCGTACCGGCGATGCCCACGGCGACGCGCGGCACCCCGAAGCGGTGCCCGGGCGGCTCGTCCCGTACGACCACGACCGGTCCGCGAGCACCGGCGACGGCCTGCCGCGCCGTGGAGCCGAGCAGCAGACCGGGGTCATGGCTGTTCCCTCGGGCACCGACCGCGAGGATGCTGCCCTGCGTCGCCGCGTCGATAAGGGTGCTTGCTACGGGCCCGGGGAGCACATCGGAGGTGATATCGACGAGGCTGCGGCGCGCGTGGGCAACCTGCGCCGCCCCTTCGAGCAGCTGCCGGCCCGCTGCCCGCGCCACGCTGCCGCGACCGGGGGGCACGTGCACGAGGTGCAGCCGCCACGTCCTGCGGTATGCCTCGTCGACGCCCCATTCGACCGCCCGTATGCCGGCCGCTGATCCGTCGACCCCCACGACTACCGGCAGCTTGTCCCGCACTGGCACCTCCAACATGGTGAGTCACGGCCTCCAGGATCGATCCTTCGGGCGGACCCGGGCAGGGCCGTTGGGCCCGCCTCCTGGCGCCGGCCGGCCCTCCGTCAGCCGGCTGACCTGGCGGCGGCGCAGCCGTGAGGCATTGGCGACGACCGACAGCGAGGACAGGGCCATGGCCGCCGCGGCAAGCATCGGACTGAGGCGCAGACCCCAGAGCGGGTAAAGAACTCCGGCCGCTACCGGGATACCTACGGCGTTGTAGACGAGGGCGAAGAACAGGTTCTGCTTGATGTTGCGCATGGTGGCGCGGGAGAGGCGGACGGCGGTGGCCACGCCGGTCAGCGAGCCGGAGATCAGGGTGATGTCCGCGGCCTCGATGGCCACGTCGGTGCCGGTGCCGATCGCCATGCCGACGTCGGCGGCGGCGAGTGCGGGCGCATCATTGATGCCGTCGCCGACCATGCCGACCCGGCGGCCTTCGTCCTGCAGGCGGCGGATCTCGTCTGCTTTGTGCTCGGGCAGCACCCCGGCGCGTACGTGCGCCACTCCGACCTGAGCGGCTATCGCGGTGGCGGTCCGCTCGCTGTCGCCGGTGAGGATGACCGTCTCGAGGCCAAGCCGGTGGAGGCCGGCGATGGCCTGGGCGGAGTCGGCCTTGACGGTGTCGGCCACGGCCAGGACGCCGGCAGGCCGGCCGGCGACCGCGGCCAGGATCGGGGTCTTGCCCTGTGCGGCCAGTCGGTCCGCGGTGGGGATGAGGTGGGTGGCGTCGACTCCGGCGTCGGCGAGGAGCCGGGCGGTGCCGACGAGCACCTCGCGGCCGTCGACGGTGGCTGCCACTCCTTTGCCGGTGACGGAGTCGAAGGCCGTGGCGGTGGGAACAACCAGGCCGCGTTCGCGGGCCGCGTCGGTGACGGCGTTGGCGAGGGGGTGCTCGCTGTCGGCCTCGGCGGCCGAGACGAGGGCCAGCAGCCCGTCGCCGGTGCCGTCTTCGGCTCGTACGTCGGTCAGGACAGGCTTGCCGGCGGTGACCGTGCCGGTCTTGTCGAGGACGATCGTGTCCAGCTTGTGCGCGGTCTCCAGAGCCTCGGCGGAGCGGATGAGGATGCCGGCCCGGGCACCTTTGCCCGTGCCGACCATGACCGACAGCGGGGTGGCCAGTCCGAGCGCGCAGGGGCAGGCGATGATCAGCACAGCGACTGCCGAGACCAGCGCCAGGGTCAGGGCGGGCGCAGGCCCGGCGGCGTACCAGAGGGTGAACGTGGCGATGGCGACCCCGATGACCACCGGGACGAAGTAGCCCGAGATGGCGTCGGCGAGGCGTTGGATCGGGGCCTTGGAGGCCTGCGCCTGCCGTACCAGCCGGATGATCTGCGCGAGCATGGTGTCGGCGCCGACCTTGGCCGCGCGTACGTGCAGTGAGCCGGTGGTGTTCACGGTGGCACCGATGACGGTGTCGCCGGCGCGCTTGGTCACCGGCATCGGCTCTCCGGTGACCATCGATTCGTCGACCGCGGAGGAGCCGGAGAGCACCTCGGCGTCCACCGGGACCTTCTCGCCCGGCCGTACGACAACCTCGTCATCCACCACCACCTCGGCCACCGGGATTTCGGCCTCGGCACCGTCACGCAGCACCCGCGCGGTACGTGGCTGCAGGCCCAGCAGGGCGCGGATGGCCTCACCGGTGCCGGCCTTGGCACGGGCCTCCAGCAGCCGGCCGAGCACGATCAGGGTGAGGATGACGCCGACTGCCTCGAAATACAC
Organism: Streptomyces coryli; assembly: GCF_011044975.1. GTDB lineage: Bacteria > Actinomycetota > Actinomycetes > Streptomycetales > Streptomycetaceae > Streptomyces > Streptomyces coryli. Next base: position 58,686 of record NZ_JAAKZV010000002.1, read on the forward strand.
CTCGCGCACGTCATCCGGCAGCAGGCCGGGTGCGAGCGTCACCAGCAGGCTGTAGCCGTATGCGGCCGATGTACCCAGAGTGATCAGGGAGTTCATATCGGCACCGCGGTGGCGCAGGGTCAGCCAGCCGGTGCGGTGGATCGGCCACCCGGTGTAGAGCATCACCGGGGTGATCAGGACCAGTTGCAGCCAGTGGCTCAGCATCCAGCCCGGCACCCAGCGGGCACCGAACAACTCGTGCGCCATGACGGCGACCAGCACCGGCAAGGTGAGCACGGCACCGACCGCCACCCGGCGACCCAGGTCGGCGAGTTCGGCGCGGCGCTCGGCGGCATCCGCCGACTCTGCCTCGGCGGCGGGGACGTCAGCCTCACCGCCCGCGGCTCGTTCGACTCCGGCCGAGCCTGACGGCGTCGTCGTCGACGGTGGGCTGCCTGCGCTGTCCTCGGCCCGATCGACGACGAGGGTGCCACGGATCATGTTCATCCCACACGCGAACCCGAACGACCCGGCCTGCTCCGGCCGCAAGCGCACGGTGGTGCTCTGGAAGGCCGGCAGATCGGCGCCGATATGCAGATCAGGGAAGACGACCCGATTCGTGCATGCACCGGACTCCTGCCGATTGAAGACCAACTCGACCGGGACACCCTGCCGCACCCGGATCACATCCGGGCTGTAGCCACCGCGTACGGCCACCTCCACCCGCTGCACACCGCCCTCCAGGCGGGCGCCGAAGGCGCGGCGCGGACCGAGAAAGTACCACCCGATGGCGGCGATCAGCAGGGCGGACAGTGCCGTCACCACGATCTCGGAGATGTTCATGGGAGACCTCCCCTTGCTCGATTGGGTGCACCTCCCACGATCCGCTTGTATACCCCCTCCGGGTATGGTCCGTTCGGATCCGGAGTGCTGCCCTCATCGGCCCAAGGCATGGGGATGGCCCGGGGCCAGACTGAAAGCGTGGTGGCGGCAAGCCGGATGCCCGGCACCCGCGCCGGGACGCTCCGCCGCCATGAGGAGAGTGACCGCCATGTATTGGCACGACCACGATATGAGCGGATGGGGCTGGTTCGCGATGTCGACCGGCACGATCCTGTTCTGGGCACTGCTCATCACCTGCGGCGTCCTGCTCTACCGCGCCCTGAACCGGGCCGACGGCCCCGGGCCCTCCACCACCCTGCCGTCCCGCCACACCGCGGAACAGCTGCTCGCCGAACGCTTCGCCCGTGGAGAGGTCGACGAGGACGAATACCACCGCCGTCTGGCGGTGCTTCGCGGCGGCCCGCAACTGAACAAGACCTGATAGCCCGGCACCACGCAGGCAAGTGAGGCTTGCTATGAACTCACGACAGCACAACTACGGCCTGTACGCCCTCGTGCCGGCCATCGCCGTACTCGGCGCCCTCGTTCTGGGCGTGCCGGCCGGCGCGCTGGTGATCCTGGTGATCGCGCTCGTCTGCCCGCTGATGATGCTGTTCATGATGAGTGGCATGCACGGCGACGCGCCGACGGTCCGGCGCGACAAGCACGGGCGGCCGCCGAGCGATACCCGTCGAGGCTGAGGCCCAGCGAGAGCTCGAGCCGACCTTGCAGACAGCTGGACAGGTAGCTCGATTCAGATAGGGAGCCACTGTTTGACAAGGGGCTCGTTGTCCCCGATCCAGTTCTCCACCGCGCCGGATTTGTGGTCCGCGCCGCCGGCGTCCTGGATCGCGGCTTCCAGGCCCTGCAGCTGATCCGGCGTTACGCGGAAGTTCCGCAGCCACTCCAGGGCTTCGTTGTCGCGGCGGCCGTGGAACTTCCGGGAGACGATCGTGTGCAGCTTGTCGGGGTCGCCGAAAGCATCGGCGGGGTCGTCGAGGTAGCGGATGTCGTACTTGGAGAACGCCCAGTGGGGGCGCCACATGCTCACCAGGACAGGGCGCTTCGCGGCGTAGGCGGTGTCCAGGGCCTCCAGCATGGTGCCGGTGTCCTTGGCCTTCTGGCGGTATCTGCCGGTCAGGCCGTACTCCGGGATCACCGACTTGTTGACGGTCCTGGTCAGACCCGCGGTCGGCTCGATGCCGACGATCGTCCCGTCGAAGTAGTGGGCGTACTCCGGCAGATCGACCAGTGACTCGACCTCATCCACGTAGTCGGGCACGGCCAGGCCCAGATCGCCGGGCTCGTACCAGGGGCCGAGATCCACCACCGAGCCGCCGTACTGCGCCCATTGCTCGGTATGGACGCTCGGCAGCCAGGCGTCCATGAAGACGTCGAACTGGCCCTCGGCCACCCCGCGGAAGAGGTCGGGAACGGCGTCCTTCTGTACGGCCTTGACCCGATACCCCTTGGACTCCAGCAGCTGCTTCCACAGCTCGGTGACCGCGATGTCCTCGTCCCAGGCTACGTAGCCGATGGTGATGGTCCCCTGGCCCTTCTTGGCTGCAGCCTTCGCCAGACCCGGCTCCCCGCCAGTGCCGGTACCGCAGCCAGCCAGGCCGACGGGCGCCAACGCCCCCGCGGCCAGGACTCCCAGGAACCCGCGCCGCTCCAACCCATGTGCTCTGTCTCCCCCGGTGGACATTCCGTCAGCCTAGTTGCCTTAGGGAACAAAGCACTAGGGTTCCCAACAGCGGTACGGGGCAGGGCGTTTGACGGGAGCTGCTGTCGGGCGACAAGGGGGAGGACCGGTGTGGTGACACCGACGGGAACGGGGGGCGCGTCCGGACCGGGCGCATCCGTGCACGTGTCCGCACCGAGGGGGGTGGCCGCGCAGGCTGTCCCGGCACAGCGGCGCGGGAGGGCGCGAGCAGCGGCCTCCGTGGTGCTGGGAATTGTCGGGACGGGTTCCCCACCGGCCCGGTTACGGCTGGCGGGGCTGATCATGACACTGGTGACGGTGCTCTTCGGAGTACTGCTGGCCACGGCGGTGTACGAGCGCCAGACGGCGGCCCGGAATGTGGCGGAGCAGTCCGCGCCGCTCAGCGCGGACGCGGCGGAGATCTACCGCTCGCTGGCGGACGCGGACGCCACGGCGGCGGCGGGCTTCCTGCGGGGCAGCAAGGAGTCCCACGCCGACCGCGTCGCCTATGAGGCGAATATCCGCACCGCCTCCCGGCTGCTCGCCAAGGCGGCGGCCCGTACCGGGGATTCCTTCGCCGCGCAGCGGCAGATCACCATCCTGAACAACGAACTCCCCGGCTACACCGGCCTGGTGGAAGCGGCACGCTCCGCCAACCGCGAGAACAAGCCGGTCGGCAATTCCTATCTGCGATACGCCTCGGAGCAGATGCGCTCCACCATGCTCCCGGCGGCCGAGGACATGTACCACGCGGAGACCCGCCGGATGGCCGCGATCCGCGCCGACGCCACCGAGCCTCCCTGGGCGGCCTACGGCGCCGGGCTGCTCGTCCTGGCGGTGATCGGCTTCTACTCCTACCGGCTCTACGTGGCCACCAACCGGATACTCAACCTGGGCCTGGTGGCGGCGGCCGGGGCGGTGCTGGCCTCCTTGGTCTGGCTGACGGCAGGCCATGCCACGGCCCGCTCCTCGCTGGCGGACTCCGACGCCCACGGCTCGGCCTCGGTGCAGCTGCTGACCCAGTCCCGGATCGCCGGCCTGAAGGCCCGCGGTAACGAGAACATGGCCCTGGTGGCACGCGGGGAGGGCGCCGCCTATTCCCAGGAGTTCGACTACTGGGCGGGCGCGATGGACGACAAGGACAAGGGCCAGCGGCTGATGCAGCGCTCCGAGGGACAGGCCGAGGACGAGGCCGGGCGGAAGCTGGTGGCGGACGCCTGGGCGGAGCTGAAGGACTGGAAGCAGCTGCACAACCAGGCCCGGAAGCAGGACGACCGCGGCGACTACGACGCCGCCCTGGCCCACACCATCGGCGGGAAGGCCGACGGCGAGACCGTCACGGACACCACCGAGCGCAGCTTCGCCGCCATGGACCGCAAGCTGGCCGCGGCGGTGGAGCACGAGCAGGAGCAGTTCCAGGAGCAGGCCGAGAGCGGGCGCGGCGCACTCACCGGACTGCCCGTCGGCGGCGCGGTGCTGTGCCTGCTGGGCGCGGCGGGCGCGGTCCTGGGCATCGGCAAGCGGCTGTCGGAGTACCGGTGACCGCCGGGGGCCGCGGCAGGACGAGGGAGGGGACGGCAGTGGGGAACGCAGGCGCAGAGTCCGGCGGTTCGGTACGGGACGCCGCATCGCCGCGCGTCCGGCGCCGCGTGGCCGGGGGCTGGGCCGCGGTCTGGCTGGCCGCCGCCGCGCTGGTGGCGGTGCCCACGATCAGCGGCGCCGTATCGCAGCAGGCGTCGACGGCGGGAGCGCGGTCCGCGGAGCAGGCACCGGCGGGGCCGCCGGAACAGGCCCCGCGGCAGCAACCGTCCGCCGGGGGAGAGTGCGACACCAAGGTGAGCCCGGACCCGAAGAGCGGCAGCCGTAACGGAGCCGCCGTCAAGAAGATCAAGGACCGCGGCAAACTGATCGCCGGGGTGGCGCAGAACAGCTACCTGTGGAGCCACCGCAACGCCAAGGGCGATCTGGAGGGCTTCGACATCGACCTGGTCGAGCAGCTGGCCGACGCCCTGCTCGGCGACCGCGGAGCGGTCGAGTTCCGCACGGTCCCGGTCGATCGCCGCCAACAGGCCCTGGAGGAAGGCGAGGTGGATGTGCTGGTGCAGGCCATGCCGATCACCTGCCGGGCCCTCAAGGGCACCCCGGAGGAACCGGCCGTGGACTTCTCCAGCCCCTACTTCGAGACCGGCCAGCGCGTGCTGGTCCCCGAGAACTCCGGCATCACCGGCTTCAACCGCACCCTGAAGGGCAAGACGGTGTGCACCGCCTACGGCTCCACCGGCTACGAGCTGCTGAGCGGCGACGGCCAGGAGAAGTACGGCGCCTGGATGCGAGGCCGGTCCAACGCCCAGGACTGCCTGATGCTGCTTCAGCTCTCCCGCGTGGACGCGGTCCTGACCGACAGCGGTCTCGCCGCGGGCCTGGCCGCCCAGGAGGACGGCTCCCGGCTGGTCGGCCCGCAGATCGGCAAGGACTCTTACGGCGTCGCGGTCAAGCACGGCGCGGACGACCTGCTGCGGGTGGTCAACGCCACCCTGGAGAAGGCCGGCGAGAGCGCCTGGCAGCAGAGCTACGACGAGTGGCTGAAGACCTGGCTGGGCCCGGCCGAGCCCCCGGCTCCGCAGTACGGCTGAGGCCGTGACGGGCGGGGCTCATGCTCCGTCTCCGTCATTGCCATGACCTTGACAACATTCTAGGGTGTGCGGGAATACATCGTTGTAATGATGATCCGTGGCGCCGAATGCCGCGGACATTCTCGAGGAGGACCCGTGGGCCCACGACCACGACGTATAAGACGCCGAACCTCCCTGGGGCGCCGCGCCGCGCTCGCCGCCGCAGTCGCAGTCGCGGTGATCGGCTCGCTCGTGACCAGCGGTGCCGCCGCGCCGGCGGTCGAGACGGCATCGACGCCGTCGGCCGACGACGGCGTCACGCCGATGCACTCCTCGACCTTCCCCCTGGCGGACCCCGACACCGTCCATACGGGGACCGGCGGCTTCGCCACCTACGGCACCACCGTCGCCGCCGGCCGCGGTGCGCGCTGCGCCGGCGCGCCGACAGGAAAGCTCTACGTCCCGGTCCTGAAGCACGGCTCGGGCAACTCCGTCGGCTTCACCAACTGCGCCTCCGGCGACGCGATGCCCGGCGGCCCCGGCAGCTGGGCCGAGCCGGGCGGCGCCATCTGGGCACCCGGCGTCACCCGCCTCGGCGACCGCTACTTCATGTTCTACACCGCGTCCCGCGCGGGCTCCGGGCAGAAGTGCATCGGCCGGGCGATCTCGTCCTCCGCGTACGGCCCGTTCCGTAGCGCAGGCGGCTGGGCCTGCCCGCCCGCCGGCCGGTGGGCCCTCGACGCCAACCCCTTCATCAGCGGCGGAAACCTGTACGTCACCTACCGGGACGACGCCATCGCGAGCGGCGCCGAGACCGGCATCTCGACCGTCCGCACCGACAGCGAGGGCCGGGCCATCTGGGACACCCGCCGCAGCGTGTTCCTGAGCACCGACATCACCTGGGACACCAGGGGAACCAGCGGCGGCACGCACGTCGTCGAGAACCCGTCGATGTGGCGACGGGCCAACGGCACCTGGTACCTGATGTGGTCCGGCAACAACTGGGACAGCGCCCGCTACTCCACCGGCATCGCCGAATGCGGCAGTACGCCGCTCCCGTCATCCCGCTGCCGCCCCCTCCGCGGCACCGACCGCCCGTACTTCGGCTACACCGGCTCCGGCGGCCTCGGCCCGTACCGAGGACTCCCGGGCAACCACACCGGTCCGGGCGGCATGGACGTCTTCACCGTCCCCGACGGCTCCCACCGGGTGGTCTGGCACTGGTGGGACAGCGGCCCCCGCTACCCGATGAACGGCGCACTGCTCCTCAACGCGGACGGCTACTACGTCCAGTAGCCGTACGATGGCCGCCGGGCTCAGAGGTCCTTGTCCACCATGGGCCGGAGCTCGGCGGCCAGGGCGCGCTCGCTCACGGCCTGCGCAATCTCCGGGCATCCCAGGGCGATCTCGGGCGGGCAGGAGATCTCGGAGCCACGGAGACCGAAGATTTTCAGGACCTTGCCGGTACGGGCTGCAAGGACCCGAAAGCCTTAGGTGGCCGGCACTACGGCGCGGAGGCGGCCCACGACTCCGGAAGCCTCGGCGGGTTGGGCCGCAGCACCTCCGCACGGCCATCATTCAGCTGGAGGCCGAGCACCTTATGCGGCCGGCGACGACGGCTTTACGGAAGGTGTCGTCCTCGCAGAATGCGCGGCGTCCACCATTGTTGCAATCCACCTTCTTGCCACCAGCGATCGATGGCCTCAGCCGGCCCGTGGCAGCTTGTCCGGGTTGGTGATCGAGTAGATCTCGCTCACCTGGCCGCCGTCCGGCGTGAGGTCGAGGACGAAGACCGCGAGTGGCGAGTCGTCGAGGAACAGGACGGCCGCGGAGTCGCCGCCCGCGCGGCGGTGACGGATGTCCAGTCGCCCCGGCAGATGGCCGTGGATCGCGGCGAACAGCTTCGCGATCCGCTCGCGACCGTGCACCGGATGCGGACTCCACGCCGGGCCTTTGCCGCCGCCGTCCGTCCACAGGGTCACGTCCGGCGCAAGGATCCGTAGCAGCGCCTCGAGATCCCCGCCGACCGCGGCGTCCAGGAACCGCTGCGTCACCTCCCTGCACACCTTCGGGTCGGCCCGGTAGCGCGGCCGCCTGGCGTGCACGTGCTCGCGCGCCCGATGGGCCAGCTGGCGGATCGCGGCCGGGCGGCGGTCGAGGATCTCGGCGATCTCGGTGTGCGCGTAGCCGAACACCTCGTGCAGGACGAAGACCGCCCGTTCCAGCGGTGTCAGCGTCTCCAGCACCACCAGCATCGCCATCGAATACGACTCGGTGCGAACGGCCGGGTCGCTGTTCTCCTCGACGAGCAGCTCCGGCAACCACTGCCCGGCATAGGTCTCCTTGCGCCGGTTGATCGCGGCGCGGCGGGCGAGCGCCTGGTTGGCCGCGATCCGTACGAGATAGGCGCGCGGACTCTCGACCGGACCGCCCGGTCTCGACTCCCACGACAACCACGTCTCCTGCAGCACCTCTTCGGTGTCGGCGACGCTGCCCAGCATGCTGTAGATCACCGAGAACAGCAGCTCCCGGTGGTCGAGGAAGGTCTCCGTGGAATCGCTCATCACACCTGAGAGCGCACGAGGCCGCCCGAGTGTGACATCCCGGCGCGGAACTGTGATGCACGTCACCCGATGTCACACCCGCGGGCCCAACTCCCCTCTTGGTTCGCGTCATCAACGATCGCGAGAGCGACCGAGAACCCCGGAGAGAGGGGAACGGAATGATTTCCCGGCGTGACTTCAGCTTGGCCGCGGCAGGTGCACTTGGTGCGGCGGCGATGGGACCGACCGCCACGGCCGACGGCCGACGGCACCACCAGAAGGGCCGCGGACGCACGGTGATCCGCAACGTCCGCCTGTTCGACGGCGAGCGGACCACGCCACGCGCCAGCGTACTGATCGACGGCGACCGCATCGCCGGGCTGCACGCCGGGCTGCACGGCGGGCTGCACGGCGGCCACGCCGAGGTCGTGGTGGACGGATCGGGGAAGACCCTGCTGCCCGGCCTCATCGACGGGCACACGCACGTCGATGAGGGGAGCCTCGCGCAGGCGCTGCGCTTCGGCGTCACCACCGAACTCGACATGTTCTGCCTGCCGGAGACCCTGACCGCACAACGAAAGCTGGCCGCCGAGCGGGACGACGTCGCCGACCTCCGCAGCGCGGGCGTCCTCGCCACCGCCCCCGGCGGGCACCCCAGTCACCTGGTGCCCGGGGTCGAGTTCGACACCGTGGCCCACCCCGGCGAGGCCGCGGGGTTCGTCGCCGACCGGGTGGCCGCGGGCTCCGACTACCTGAAGATCGTCATCGACGGCGGCGTCCAGGCCGGGACGCCCATGCCCAAGCTCTCGCCCGACACGGTCGCCGCACTGGTCCACGCGGGCAAGGCCGCCGGGCTGCGCACCATCGCGCACGCGATCACCCTGCAGGACATCGAAGTCGCCCTGGACGCGGGGATCGACGGCCTGGCACACGTCTTCTGCGACACCGGCCCGCAGGCCGAGCGCATGGCCAGGAGGATCGCCGCCCAGGGCGTTTTTGTGGCTAGCACGCTGGCCTACTTCGAGGCGGTCGACCTCGGCGCCGAGAACGCCGTCCGGGCGGCGAGGACCCTGCGCCGCGCCGGCGCATGTGTGCTCGCCGGCACGGACGCCACCCCGGCCACCCCCGCGCACGGCTCCGCCATGCACCGCGAACTCGTGCTGCTGACCGACGCCGGTTTCGGCAACGAGGAAGCCCTCGCCGCGGCCACCAGCGCCCCGGCCCGCCGCTTCGGCCTGACCGACCGCGGCCGTATCGCCCCCGGCCTGCGCGCCGACCTGCTCCTCGTACACGGCGACCCCACTACGGACATCACCGCGACCAGCTCGATCGCCGGCGTCTGGCGCGGTGGCGTGCGGAGGGCGCCTGGACAGCACATGTGACGGCTACTCACCGAGCTCCTTGGCGAACCAGTGGTCTGCTCTGCCGTGGCCCTCGTACGGCGGTATCTCGGCAAATCCATACCTGCCGTAGAGGGAACGAGCCTCGGTGAGCTGTGAGTTGGTCTCGCATACCAATCTGGTGGCTCCGAGGTCGCGCGCCGCGGCCTCGGCCGCTGCCAGCAGGCCGCGGCCGAGCCCCGCACCGCGTCCTGCGGGGGGTACGAACATCCGCTTGAGCTCCGCCGTTCCCGGCGTCGCGGCCAGCAGCCGCGCCCCAACACAGCCCAGGAATTCGCCTTCCGTCCCGCGGGCGACGAGGAACACGCCGCCCGGCGGGGCGAGATCATCGTGCGGGTCCCGGGCGATGGCCCACCGCAGCTCGGCCTCCGTGGCCGGCCGGCCCATCACCCGGAGGGCCATCTCGGAGAAGTACTGCCACATGAGGCCGTCCATCTCCCGGCCGGCAACGGCTTCCGCCTGAATAATCCACCTCGGCATGCACGCCATTGTCAACGCCCGCCTAGCGCGCAGCTTTCGCGCGCAGAGCGTCGATGGTCTCGCGCAGCGCCTCGTCGGACGGTGTCGGGTCGATCCCGAAGGCGGCCGTGGCGGCGGAGGAGTCGAGTACGAATGGCTGCCGCAGCTGGTACTGAACCTCCAGCATCTCCCGCGCGGCCGGGTTGAAGGCACCGGCGATCCTGAGCGCGAAGCCGGGCATGGCCGCCACCTTGGCGCCTGGGGCACCCGCCAGTTCGGCGGCCCGGGCGGCGAGCGCGCGGATGGACAGGGGAGGGGCCGTGGGTACGTGCCAGGGCCGGCCCCACGCGCTTTCGTCGGCGGCGACGGCGACCAGCGTGCGGGCTACGTCGCCGACGTAGGTCCAGCTGTGCGCCGCGTCCAGGTCGGCGGGCACGGAAGCGCGTCGGCCGGCGAGCACCTTGGGCAGCACCATCACGGTGAACGGCGTGCTGGTGTCCGCGCCCAGGTAGTCGGACCCGCGGACCTCGGCCGTGCGGATGCGCTTGGCCTCGTGCGCGGCCAGCGCGTCGGCCCACAGCTTGGCCCTGACCTCGCCCTTGACGGAGTTGGGGCGCATGGGCAGTTGCTCGGTCATCGGGCCATCGACCTGACCGTAGCCGTACAGATTGCCGGTGGTGACCAGCACCGTGCCGGTGGCCTCGGCGGCACGTATCAGCGCCGCGCCGAGTGGCGGCCAATCGGTGGACCAGCGGTGATAGGCCGGGCCTCCGCAGCTGTAGAGCGCGACGGCGCCTTCGGCGTGCCGGGCGAGAACGTCCGGGTCGGTGGCGTCTGCCGCGACGCGGTCGATGCCTGGCAGTTCCGGACCGCCGCCGCTGCGCGTGAGCAGGCGGACCTGCTCGCCTCTGCCGGCGAGTAACTGTGCGGTGGCCGAGCCGACCGGGCCGGCTCCGACGATGATGTGAAGGGACATGAGTGACACTCTCCTCATCCAGGGCGAGAACACTGTTCTCGTGCAACACACCGTACAGAGCGCGCAGTTACGGCGTCAAGAACACTGTTCTCTTATTAGTCGGGTGTTCTCGAACCTGTGCCACACTGCTGCTATGTCTGCATCATCGCTGCGTGCCCAGGTCCGCTCGGAGATGATCCGCGAGATCAAGGAAGTCGCCAGGCGGCACCTCGCCGCGCACGGGCCGAACCTGTCTCTGCGGGCCGTCGCCAGAGACATGGACATCGTCGCTTCGGCTCTGTACCGGTACTTCCCGAGCCGTGATGCCCTGCTCACGGCATTGATCACGGACGCGTACGAGGCACTGGGCGCGGCGGCGACCGAAGCCGAGTCGGCCGTGCCACGCGAGGACCTGCGCGGCCGGTGGCTGGCGACCTGCCGTGCCACGCGCACATGGGCGCTCGCGCATCCCGCCGAATACGGGCTGCTGTACGGCAATCCGGTTCCCGGTTACGCCGCGCCGCGCGCGACCACGGGGCCGGCCACGGCGGTGGTGCTGCTGCTCGTCGGGATCGTGACCGACGGCGGAGAGCGCTTGGAACCGACGCAGACGCCGCTCCCCGAGCCCGTCCGGTCGGACCTGCGCCGCCTGATCGACCAGTACGCAGGCGACTTGCCGGCGGAACGACTCGACCGCGTCTTCGCCGGCTGGACCCAGCTGTTCGGCCTGATCAGCTTCGAGGTCTTCGGCCGCCTGAACGACACGATCGAGGCACGCCTCGAGTACTTCAACCACCACATGGCCCTGATGGCCGACCTGGCCGGCATTCCTCGCTGACCAGGTCACCCACACGTAGGCACTGTCGGACTATGGCCGTTCGCGGAACAGCGAGTTTGTGGCGAGGATCCCGCCATCGACCCGCAGCGTCGTCCCGGTAATCCACGACGCGTCCTGCGAGGCGAGGAAGGCCACTGCCGCGGCGATGTCCTCGGGTTCACCGACACGGCCCAGCGGATAGTGGGGGGCCATGTCGGCAAGTTGTTCTTCTCGGCCGGTCCAGGCAGAAGTACGCACGGTGCCGGGGGCGATGAGGTTGACGCGGACGCCGCGCGGGGCGGCGTGGTCGGCGAGGGTGCGGGTGAGTGAGGCGAGGCCTGCCTTGGCGGCGCTGTACGCGTGGTTGCCGAAGGAGATCTCACCATTGACCGAGCCGATGTTCACGATGGCTCCGCGGCCCGAGGCGGCGAGATGAGGCATGGCCGCGCGGGCGCATCGGAAGGCGCCGCTGAGGGTGACATCGAGATCGCGCTCCCAGTTCTCGTCGGGCTCCTCCTCGAAGTGCGGCGTATCGGCACTGCACGAGGCGGCACTGTTGACCAGGACGTCGAAGCGCGTGAAGCGCTCCACGGTCTGCGCCACCGCGGCTTCCACCGAGGCGCGGGAAGCCACATCCCCTTCCCACCCCCAGACTTCGGCCCCGGCATCCCGCAGCGCGGCCGCCGTCTTCTCAGCCTCGGCCCCATCCACATCAACGAGCAGAACCCGCCCACCCTCGCGGGCCAGCCGCCCGGCAGTAGCCGCACCAATACCCCGGGCGCCTCCGGTGACCAGCACCCCGCACCCCTCGAAGCGTCTCATCCGGCCGAACCTACCCCGGGGTGAACGGCTCTGGTCAATTTGCAGCATTAGCGCCCGGCCCAGGCCCGGGGCTGAAGGAAGGGATCGAGGTCGACCCGGCCGACGAGGTTGTCGACGATGCCGACCAGTGAGGCGAACACGCACTCGGTGACGACCTCCAGGATCTGCTCAGCAGTGAGTCCGGCCGCCGTCGCCCGATCGACGATGGTGTCGGCGACCTTGCCCCGCTCGGTGACGACCGCCTGAGCAAGCAGGTAGACGGCCGCGTAGTGCGGGTCGGACGGCGTGTGGCCCGACCGCATCCGCTCGATCTCGGCGTCGGCCACGCCGAGTCGGCTGAGCACGGTGGAGTGGAACGCGACACCGTAGGCGTTGTCGGCCGCGACCCCGGTGGCCAGGCCGGCGACCTCCCGGTAGGCAGGTTCCAGCCCGCCGGCGCCGACCGCCCGGCGCAGTGCGTCGAACGCGGTGAGCAGGGTGGGCGACGCGGCGACCGCGGCGGCGAGGTTGGGAACGAAGCCGAGATCGGCGGCGATGCCTTCCATGAGGGCCTTGGAGCCCTCGGGAGCCGATTCTGCGGTGTGAATCTGGAGCTTCATAGCGGATTCCTCCAGGCGACGACCGGCAGGACTGCCGGCACCGACAAGCATCCGGCCGCCCGCACAGCGAAACGATTCCCTGCCAGGGAAGGGCCCGGCCCGAGCCCTCGGACATACAGTGCCGACATGACGCAGCACGCGGCGGTGGTGGATGCGCCGAGCGGGTTCGGCGGCCTGCTGCGCTGGTGGCGGGCGACGCGGCGGATGAGCCAGCTCGACCTGGCGTCCGAGGCCATGACCACCCCTCGCTATGTCAGCTTCGTCGAGACCGGGCGGGCCCAGCCCAGCCGCCAGATGGTGATACGGCTGGCCCGGGCCCTCGACGTCCCGCTACGGGACCGGAACGGCCTCCTGCTCGCCGCGGGCTACGCCCCGCTCTATGCCCGAGCCCCGCTCGACGACCCCGAACTCGCCCGGGTCGAGGCCGCGCTGAGCTCGATGCTCGCCCAGCACGAGCCGTTCCCCGCGGTGGTGATGGACCGCCGCTGGGACGTCCTCCGGGCGAACCAAGGCGCGCAGCGCCTCTTCGGCCGGCTGCTGGCACCCGACCCGATGCCGACACCGGCCAACGTTCTGCAGCTGATGATCGGGCCGGGCCCGGTACGCGATCACGTCGCCAACTGGACTTCGGTCGTCCCGGCCCTGCTGGAGCGAGCCCGCCGCGAAGCGGTGGGAGGCATCCTCGACACCGAAACCGCCGCACTGGTCGACCGACTGCGAACCCGCCCCGAGGTGGCGGCGCTCATGGCGGCTCCCGAAGCCCCGACCCCGTCCGCCCCCACCGCCCCGGTGCTGGACGTCCGCTTCGCATGGGCGGGCACCCTGCTCAGCTTCTTCTCGGTCATCTCCACCCTCGGCACCCCAACAGACGTCACCGCCCAGGAACTCCGGGTCGAAGCCTTCTTCCCCGCCGACGAACCGACCCGCCGGCAATGGCACCGAAGCAGCTAGGGCGGGGCCGGCTCCAGTGACGTGCATCGATCTGGACGGTCGCTCAAACCGCCTCTGGTGGACGGACGTTGCCCCCTTGACGAGGCACTTCTCCCGCAGTCTAATTTGGCGATCATAGACGGAGGCCACGCGTGGGAGAGTTCCAGTTCGCCGTTCTGACGGGGCGAACCCGTGCAGCTGATCCGAATGGAGCCGTCGACATCCGCCGCCTGGCAGAGGCGGCGGAACGGCACCTCGTTTTGTCATGACCAGCGCGAGTAGAGCATGGGACCGGGACGCAACAGGCAGCCCCGGTCTGTCAGATATCGACCCATCGGGAAGGAACCGGAGATGAACATGAGACCGACGAGTCGGCGGCAGTTCGTGCAGCGACTGGGCGGCACCTTTGCTGCGGGGGCAGGCATTGCGCTTTTTCCGGCCGCGTTCGCCTCGGCATCATCCAAGACCGGCCCGACATCGGCCTCTGACTATACGGGCAGTGGGCCGGCGTCCCCGCAAGGCTGCCCGCAGTGTTCGTATCCGGGAGACCCCGGCTTTGTCGCCACGAGACCAGGGGAATTCGATGCCGCTAGAGCCAGTTGGGAAACACCGGAATACGGCTACTACACCGGCCATAACCCTGCTAATCCTGGCACAGCCGTCGATTCCCCATGGCAGCTCGCCGCAGTAAACGCGTCCACCGCCTACGCCCTGGGTTACTGCGGGCGCGGTGTCAAGCTGGGCATGATGGATTCGGGCTACAGGGTCACACACGAAGGATTTCAGACCGGTCGGATCGCCCCGGTGAGAGCGGAGGGTGTCTACGGCACGTCCGGCTTCGGCTATCGCAATGCGGCAACACCGGCGAACCCGTTTACTGCGGGCCAGCGGTTCACGGTGGCCGGTGATCAGGCGAGAGAAAGCGACTACGGGCACGGTACCGGCATGCTCGGTGTTACCTCCGGCATACGTGACGGTAAAGAACAGCACGGCATCGCCTTCGGCTCGAAGATGTACGTTGCCCAGACCGGCGGTTCCGACACCCAGTCCCACGGTCCTTTCCACGACTACGTGTTCTGGCACACAGCCAATAAGGCCCTGGTCGACGCAGGCGCCCAGGTCATCAACAGCAGTTGGGGCTCGTACGTCCAGACCATCGACAGAACCCGCTTTGACGGCCTGGGGAACGACCTTGGCGTCAACGGCAACATCGCCAACGCCTACCAACTGCGAGGCAAAGACAGCGCCAGCCCCACAGCAATGGCGACCATTATCCCCAACGAGTACCTGAAGGACCTGGAGTACCAGTACTTCTTCTTCAAGAAGAGCTATTCAGAAGGCGGCATTCAGTATAATCCGAAATACCCAGGGCGATCCTTTATGGAGGCCATCTGGGACGCCATAAAGGAAAGCGGTACCGTCAACGTAAGGTCTTCCGGCAACAACGACTGGAGTAATCCCTACTACCGCCCGGCCTACCCCTTCTTCAATCCCTTGGCGGAGAAGCAGTGGATAGCCGTCGGCGGGGTGCAGCCGCCCACCGATGCCAACCCGGAATACACCAAGCAGTTCGGGTACAACGAGGCGGGCCTCGCCAAATGGTGGACCGTGTCCACCCCTTCAAACAGCGTTCGGACCACGAACAGCGGTGGTGACACCAACTATTCGAACTCAAACGGCACGTCACCGGCAACGCCCGTGGCGACAGCGGTGATGGGGGTCCTGCTCTCCCGCTATCCGAACATGGACGCCAAGCAGGTGCGCGAGCTGATGCTCACCACGGCGAACAACAAGATGTCCGACGGCGATAGATTCCTCGGCACCGGGCAAACCTCCCCCTCCGGGGAATCCATCGCCTGGACCGCTCCCGACGGTCTTCCGGACGCACGCTGGGGGTGGGGGATACCCGATCTGGCCAAGGGCATGTACGGCCCCGGCCAGTTCCTGAGCCCCATGACGTACAACATGGACAAGACGCCCCTGGACGTCTGGTCGAACGACATCAGCCAGATAGCGATCAAGGAAAGGGAAAGAGAAGACCTGGAGTGGCTGGCGGGCTACAAGAAGCAAGGCACCGCCTACGCCGGTGAATTCAGCCCCAACGTGCTGAACCGGGACGGCACACTCAGCGAACAGGCCTTCATGCTTCAAGGCATCTTGGCTGACCCGCACATCCAAGAAATCACCGACGGTCACCCCGAGTTGTACGACAAGATAGCCCACGAGGACGCCGTCAAGTGGCGCAAGGAATGGATGGACGCGCGCGCTGCCTACATCCAGAACAACATCGACAACAACCTCTACACGGCTTCTCTGACCAAGCAAGGCCGCGGCACGCTGATCATGACGGGCGACAACACGTACAAGGGCGGCACGACGGTTGAAGGCGGCAAGCTTTCCATCACCGGCTCCCACGCAAGCTCGATCGACGTCAAGGGCGGCACGCTCGGCGGCACCGGTTCCGTGGCAGGCGGCATCGACGTCGACCGCGGTGTGCTGCAGCCCGGCCTGTCGTCCCGGGAAGCGGCGTCCGCGGTGTCCATCACCCTCACGGAGGTCGCGCCCGGCAACGTCCTAAAGGCCGGCGGCGACGTGACCATCGGCAGAGCGGGTCGCCTTGCCATCACCATCTCCGGCGACCACGACTACACGAGCCTACGGGCCGCAGGCGACCTGGTGCTGCACGGCGAACTCGCCCTGAACGTCCGCGCGTCCCTCACTCCGGGCACCGTACTGACGATCATGAGCGGCGACTCGATCCGAGGCAACTTCCATTCCCTGCCGGAACGGCGGACCCTGAAAGCGGGCCACCACATCTTCAGGGTGTCCTACCGGAACGGTGACGTAACGCTGACCGTCGTGCGAAGGCTGCCCGGAGCAGGCTCCGACGGCGTTTAAGCGGCTTTCCAGGGCGTCGTCGACCACCGACCCCAAAACGACGTCAGCGGCTCTGCCCGTTTGGGTAGAGCCGCTGGTCATCGTGTCGGAACGGCGGGATGTGAACCCACGACCCGGTGGCCCCCAGCCGGCCGGACCAGTCGGCTTGGCGGCACATCAGAGGTGCGGTCTGCGCCATGGACACTGGTGACCTCGAGGTCGCGGGGCGAGCAATCATCGACGGCAACCGCTTCATGACGCTGGGGACCGCGAACTCGGAGGGCGAGCCCTGGGTGTCGCCCGTCTTCTATGTGGCCGATGGGTACTCGACGTTCTACTGGATCTCCTCGCCCGAGGCGACGCAGGTCCGGAACATCGGGGTGCGGCCCCAGATCGGCATCGTGGTGTTCAACTCGCAGCAGGAGCCGGGCTCCGGCGAGGCGGTGTACATGGCCGCCACAGCATGCGAGCTGACCGGAGCCGAACCGTAATCGGGATTGAGATCACCTTCTGACACCGACACTGCCGACCGCCTACTGAGCCGCACGGTGCGCGGGTGACGCGGCGCTGATCGGTAACACTTCATCCGGGACCGGTAACGTTGCCCCCGGGCCTCTGGCCAGCCGCCGGCGATACCTGTTCGCTTGGGCCGGCAGTCATTACCGAAGGAACGGACAGAACAATGCTCATCTTTGGCACCCGAACCTCCGTGGCCCAGCTCGCCATGATCAACTTCCTGTGCGGAATGTGCGGGAACCCGGCGGCACACAGCCTGCTCAAGCGGGTCACGAAGTTCACGCTGTTCTTCATCCCACTGGTCCCCATCTCGACGAAGCACTTCACGCAATGCACGTTCTGCGGGGCGTCGAGCCAGATAACCAAAGAGCAGGCCGAGCAGTACCAACTGCAGGGTGCACAGCAGCCCGCGCCCCAGCAGAGCACCGGAAACCCGTTCGCTCAGCACCCCGCGCCTCAGCAGCAGCAGCCCGGCGACCGGAACCCCTACGGATCCTGAGCCTCACCCGTCAGGACGGCACCGATTCGCATTTGGTCGGCGCCCAGGCGGAAGCGCCGTAGCGGTTGACCGCGCGCACCGTCACGCAGACCCTGTCGGTCGGCTCCGGGCCCTTGATCGTGTAACTGGTGCTCCCCGTGGAGTATCTCGTGTCGACCTTCTTGCCGGAGGCGGCGCCGTCGTTCGTGTAGTGGATGTCGTAGCTGGTCGCTCCTGAGACCGCCGACCAGCGCACAGTGAGCGACACGGGGCACACACCGACACATCCGCTGACGGCTGTGTACTTGTAGGTGAAGCCCGATACCGCGGACGGCGGTGAGCCACCCGGCTCGTCACCGGAGCCCGACGACGAGCCCTCGCTGTCGGAGCCGGAGGAATCGGAGCCGCCGTCGCCACCCGCGCCCGGTGTACTGCTGGCGTCCGCACCACCTGTCGCCCCGGCACCGCGGCTTGCGCTCTCCGTGGCGTCCGGCTCACCTGCCCCGCCCTTGCCCTGCTCGCGGTCCGTATCCTTGCCGCGCTTGTCTTCGGCCTCCTTCGAGGCTGAAGCGTCGCCCTGCCCCGTCGGGCCGGCGCTGTCAGCACCGGCCCCCTCCCCGCCGGCCGTCTCCGTGGCGTGGTTCGAGCCGTCGCTCCCGAAGGACTGGAGCAGGGCGACGCTGCCACCACCGGCCGCCAGGACCGCGACGATGGCCAGCGCGACGAGGCCACGGCGCCGACGCCTACGGGGCGCGTGCTGCCCGGCGGACTCCCCACCGGCGAGGGCCGAGCCGGACGCAACAGACGAGATGGACGGGTCGGACGGATTGGACGGGCCGGACGAGGCCGACAGGTGGCCGGCCGCTCCGGCCAACTCCTCCTGCCGCCGCAGTCCCACCGTCGCCAAGTCCACCGGACTCGCCCGCAGCCCGATGGTCCCCGGGTCGGCAGGCGCTTCCCGCAGCGGCACCGCCTCGGCGTCGAGCAGCCGCGCCGACTGCCGCGCGAGGTGCGAGACGACGCCGGCGGGCAGCCAGTCGCCGCCGGATGTGCGGTACGGCATTCCACCAAAGCCGACCAGCAGCTCGCCGACATCCGGCCGCTCCTCGACGTCCTTGGCCAGACAGCGGGCGATGAGTTCCCGCAGCGCCGCGTCCTCGATGCCGGTCAGATCGGGCTCGTCCTCAACGATCTGGAACATCACCGCGTGCTGATTGCTCGCCTCCTGCCCGAACGGCAGCCGCGCGGTCGCCGCATACGTCAGCACGCCACCGAGGGTGAACACGTCGCTCCTGGCCCCGGCGCGCTGTCCGCGCACCTGCTCGGGCGACATGAACCCGGGAGAGCCGACGGCCATCCCCGTACTGGTCAGGAAGGATTCGGCCGACGTCTCCAGGGCGCGCGCGACCCCGAAGTCGATGACCTTCGCACCGTCCACGGTGAGCATCACGTTGGACGGCTTCAGGTCGCGGTGCACGATCCCGGCGCCGTGAATGTCTCCCAGCGCCCTCAACAGGCCCTCGGCGAGGGCGTGTACGGAAGCGGTCGGCAGCGGACCGTGCCGGCGTACGACCTGATCGAGCGAGAGGCCGGGGACGTATCCCGTGGCGACCCACGGCGGTTCGTCATCGGGGCCCGCGTCGAGCACGGGTGTCGTATACCGCTCCGGCACTCTTCGCGCCGCTTCGATCTCCCGCCGGAAGCGCTCCTTGAAGTGCCCGTCGGCGACGTGCTCTTCGTGTACGACCTTCACGGCCACGGTCCGGCCGCTGTCCGACCGGGCGAGGAAGACCCGTCCCATGCCGCCGGACCCGAGCCGCCCCAGCAGCAGATACGGCCCGATGCGCGCCGGATCGGACACCGCGAGCGGCTTGATACCCCCGACTTCGACGTCGCCCCGCTCGCCGGGTCCGTCCCCGCTCGTGCCCGTCATACTGGTCCGACTCCCCGGTTTCTTCCCCGATCAACGGCGTAGCAGGGTTGAGGATAGACGCTGCCGTGAAACGCCGCGAAGGCGAGGGCGAGACGACGAGCCTGTGGTCACCCGGGTCGGAGCCGACGCCCCACGGACCCGACCGACCCGTACGCCTTCGACCTCCGGTTCTCCGCCGGCACCCCTGGTAAACCTCTTCGCTGCAGGGCACCCCGCTTCAGAAGGAAGACACTTGCCGACTGGAGTGATGGATGCAGCCGTCCGCCCGAAACCCGCACGTTCCCACTCCTGCCGGCGCTGTCCTCGCACCCTGTGGTGCCGCCGGGGGTCCACGCACCTCAGTACGACACCGCGCTGCTGTCTCAGGCGCTGGGCCGCGAGGAGATGGTTTCCCGGTCGGAGGTACTGGACCTGGGTGCCGGATGTGGCGCGCTGGCCCTGCAGGCGGCGCGCCTGGGCGCGGGGACACCGTTACGACCTCGTCGTCAGCAATCCGCCCTACGTCCCCGGCCCTGGCGCCTCGCTGCCCAGGCATGGTGCGGCACGTGCCTGGAATGCCGGCCATGACGGGGGCTTCCACATCGACCGGATCTGTGACGCGGCGCCCGGCGCGCTTCGGCCGGGTGGGGTCCTGCTCATGGTGCACTCGGCGCTCTGTGGCGTCGATGCCACGCTGCGGCGGCCCAGTCGTTCTGCCTTGCCGGGGCGAAGCACCCGGCGGCATGCCCATCGTGTTTGCGCCGCAGCGATGCGGGACACACGCGGGACTACGTGCTTGGGCGAACAGGCACACCGCGGGAAAGCTTGTCGCGCTCACTCGGATGCGCGTGACGCCGCAGCTTCCCGCCTACGGTCTGCACCGATTGCGTAGGGGAGGAACAACCCATGCTGATGGCTCACCCCGCCGTCCTGACCGGCCTGCTCGACGAGTACGAGGCACTCACCACGTTGCACGCTGGAGACGGCAGCCCAGAGACCCAGCGGCGGCTCGAAGACGTCCGTTACACGCTGTGCATCGCCACCGGAACCTGCGACATCGACGCCGCGCTCATCGCCGCCCAATACCGCCTTCCGGGCTCGCGCCCCGCCGACGATTCCGTCCTGCCCGCCACCAGCTGATCGACCCGTGTTCGGGTCCTACGCCCGAGCTGCGACGAGTTCGGCGGCCTCCTGGGGGGTCTCCACGGAGGGCGGGGAGCCCTCCAGCGGCTGCTGCGCGGTCTCCTTCATGAAGGCGATGGTGACCAGGCCGATCAGTGCGGCGCCCATCGCGTAATACGCCGGCAGCATGTCGGTCCCGGTGGCGCTGATCAGTGCGGTGACGATGAGCGGTGTCGTACCGCCGAAGAGCGAGGCGGAGAGGTTGTAGCCGACCGCCAGGCCGCCGTAGCGCACCTGCGTGGGGAAGATCGCGGGCAGCGCGGAGGACATCGTGCCGAGCAGGCACACCAGCGAAAGGCCGAGCATCAGCATGCCGCCCAGGACGGCGGCCACGCTGCCTTGCTTCACCAGCAGGAACGCCGGGGCGGACAGCGCCAGGAAGCCGAGCATGCCCGCGGTGAGCAGCGGCTTGCGGCCGAAGCGGTCGGAGAGCCGGCCGACCTGGCTGATCACCAGCATCAGCACCACCATGGTGGCGATCAGCAGCAGCAGGCCGTGGCTTTCCGAATAGTGCATCTCGTCGGAGAGGTAGGTCGGCATGTACGACAGCAGCATGTAGTTGGCGACGTTGTACGCGCCGACGAGGCAGATGCACACGATCAGCCGGGAGAGGTGCTTCGAGAAGATCCGCTTCAGATCGCCCTTCGCGCTGCTCTCCACAGCGGAGGCGCCTTCAGAGGCCTTGTAGGTCGTGGAGTCCGCGAGCTTCTGGAAAGCCGGGCTCTCGTCCAGGCGCAGTCGCAGGTACAGGCCGACGAGGCCGAGGGGCCCGGCGACCAGGAACGGTACCCGCCAGCCCCAGTCCTGCATGGTGTCGCTGCCCAGCGTCGCCGTCAGTGCGGTGACCAGGCCCGCTGCGCCGACATACCCGGCCAGGGTGCCGAACTCGAGAAAGCTGCCGAAGAAGCCGCGGCGCTTGTCGGGGGCGTACTCGGCGATGAAGGTGGACGCGCCACCGTACTCGCCGCCGGTGGAGAAGCCCTGGATGAGGCGGAACAGGATCAGCAGGACGGGCGCCCAGAAGCCGATGGTGGCGTACGAGGGGACCAGGCCGATGGCGAAGGTGCCGATCGCCATCATGATCATGGTGACGGCCAGCACCTTCTTGCGGCCGACCTTGTCGCCCATGGGCCCGAAGACCATGCCGCCGAGCGGGCGCACCAGGAAGGCCACGGCGAAGGTCGCGAACGACGACAGCAGCTGCGCCGTGTCACTCCCGGACGGGAAGAAGACGTGACCGATCGTGACGGCGAGATAGCTGTAAATTCCGAAGTCGAACCATTCCATGGCATTACCGAGAGAGGCGGCCTTGACCGCCCGCTTCACCGCCGCCTCGTCGGTGATCGTGATGTCAGCAGGCCGCAGCGGAGGATTCTTACGCCGCTCGGCCGCACGCACCAGCGTCGGGTGCCGCGTATGGGCCTGCGACTCGGTCTCGGCGTCTACGGGGGCCATGGAATTACTCCACTCTCTCAATGCTGCGGGTCCGTCCACTGCATCCACTGCCTGGTGAGTAACCCCAACGCCTTCACGCCATTACCCGCACCTGTGTGGCTTTCGTAACATTTGTGAGGCCTGCGAGCCGCACCACGTCGATGCCCGCAAGTGTTTCGGGCTGGAGAACGTCTGCGACGAATTCGCCAAACCCTGACAGGAATGCCGACTCCTCGCAGGTGTCGAGGAACGGCCGGGAGAGAGATGGCCGGACTTGCAGCAGCGAAACGGGGCAGCAGCACCGCATGAAGCCGCAACCGCGTTTCACGCTGGCCGCGACCACTCTTGATGCACCGGACGCCCACGAGTTGGCGCAGTTCTATCAGGGCTTGCTCGGATGGCCGATACGGAAGGAGGAGCCCGGCTGGGTGGAGATCGCTCCACCCGATGGCAGTCCCGGGCTGTCGTTCCAGACAGAGCCACTCTTCACCCGCCCGCGGTGGCCTTCCACACAGTCCGAGCAGCAGATGATGATGCATCTGGACATCGAGGTGAACGATCTGTCATCAGCTGTCGAGCAGGCTCTTGCCCTGGGCGCGACGGCGACAGACTTCCAGCCCCAGGCTGGTGTACGCGTCCTGTACGACCCGGCGGGCCACCCGTTCTGCCTCTTCGTACGCACCCAGCCGTTGTAGGGACTCGATGCCTTTGCCGGCTGTCGGCCGCTCAGTCCAGTGGTTCGTCGCTGTGCGGTGTCAGCAGGTCAGGATGAGGCCGGTGAGGACGGTGCAGATCTTGCGGGAGGTGTTGTTGGCTTCGCTGGTGTCCCAGCGTTCGTAGCGGTACCGCTCGGCGGTGAGGACGACATTGCCGACGCTGGTGAGGGCGTACTGGACGGTGAACGTCGCGGTACCAGCGCCACTGGTCAGGTCCGTGCGGCAGGCCACCCAGCGGGCGCGCTTGCCGAGCGGAGTGCTCGTCTGTTCGTGGAAGGTGCAGCCCTTGCCGGAGACGAACGCGACGTTGGCCGGCAGCGCCACGGAGTGCTCCGCCCACGGGGTGGCGGCGCCGCCGTTGTGCCGCCCGGTCACGGTGTAGGTGATCCGGCCGCCCACGGCGATGCCCCGGGGCGCGCTCAGCGTGACGGCAATGTCCGCCTCCGGCGTATCCAGCGGCCGCCGGGAGCTCTCCCAGGGCCAGACACACTCGCCCTCGAACGGCGCTCCCCGCGGGTCTTCCTCGTAGATCAGCGGCGGGTTGGCGGCGGCGCATTGCTTCTCCTGGGGCGGACGCGCAGGCGCAGTAGTGGTGCCGAGTCGGCAGTGGATGAACAGGCCGCCGTAGGGGACCTCAAAGGTGGCATTGCCGCCCGGAATCCGGGCGCACATCTCGTGCGGGGGCTCGGTCACATCCGCCGCCGGCCGGGCCGCGGGTGCCCTGGCGGCCGGTTCCGCTGCCGCGGCCCCCGGCGCAAGTAGTACCCGCCATCAGCATCCCGACCGCCGCCACCACCATCGTTATCCGCCGAGTTGACCGCATCAGCCTCTGCCCCCCCTCTGCTCGGCCCGTAGCTCGCGTGCTGCAAAGCTCCGGATCGCTCGGGCCCTTAAGCCAAGTGGTCTGTGCCGCAGGTCGACAAGCGATTGCTCGTGTCCATGCACGCCATCCGGCCAAGCCCACCACCGCGCCGTCACATCCCGCATCCCGCAGAGTCCAGGTCACCGCCGATCCACCACGGTCCGAGACCGGAGCGAGATGACCGGACCCGTGTCCCTCACACAGGTGAACGCCCCGATTCAAACCCGCCAGGGCGCTGGCGCTTACAACGCTCACTTGCGCCAACTGGCGTGCTCAGTCACAGCCGCTCTTGTCCTGGCCCCGGCCGGCCCATGGCGCGTTGCTGGCCTCGCGAGCAGGCTCCGGCCTGTAGCGGCTGCATCCGCGGCCGGAGCATGCGATCACCTGAGCCTCAGGGGCGCGCTGTTCATCTCTTGCCGGAGACGGGGGCCTCGTCCTCGAATTCGAGCCGAACCACATCCTCAGGTTTGAGGCGAAGGTGGCTTCCGGGGGCAACTGCACCTTCCGCCACGCCGACTCCAACCGGTATCTGAGCCTTGACGGGGCTGCGGAGGCGTTCGCACGGTGACCGTGGATTCCAGCAAGCTGCTGACGATGGGATACGACCCAAAGCTGAGCCCGCCCAAGCTCGTCCTCTCGCCCGGTTTCGATGAGGCCGACGGCTGGACCTTCGAAGACGCCAAGTAGCCGCGCCACAGGAGGCTGGCCCGCCGCCACCAAGGGTATTTGAGCACCGGAAAGGCACGGGTACTGCTCGCGAGCGACGGCCGCATCAGGCGGCCGGTCATTCTGGCCAGCCCGGGAGGATTCGGTCCGACGGACTGGGCCGCGTTTGAAGCCGGCCTCGATCACACCGATTACTCGCTGCTCGCTGCTCGCTGCGCTGCGGGAGCGGGGTAATGATGTGATCCTGCTCGGCTACCGGCATGGCGATGCCCCCCTCACCGAGCTGGCGCAAACGGTTCGGGAGTGCATCCGGCGGGCCCTGGTGGAGCAGCTCGACGCCGGCGATGTGTTGGCTGCAGGCGGTGTGGGCAGGGGCGCCCTGGCAACCCGTTACGCCCTCGCCAAGATGGAGCGCGAGTCAACGGAACACCGAAGTGCGTATCTCTTCTCGTACAACGAAACGGCGCCCACCCCGGAGGAAACCAACGCGCTGAGCGAGGTCGGCGATTGGCCGGTGTTACCGAGGAAGCTGGGAATGGTCAGCGGCGAATTCAAGAGCGAACTGAGTCTCGACGCGGAAAAGGGCCCGTTCGACTCCGCCAAGGCCGGCGCCCCGAATCCGGGCGGCCCACTGATCACCAACGAGCTCGGCTCCTGGCTGGTGGGCTACCTGACCCGCTAGGGCCCGACGGCCGTCTCGCTCCCGCGACGATGAGGGGGCACCGAGCGATCCAGCCGATTTCGCGCACCTCGGCGGCGCCCGCGTGCATAACGCCCCCTTGTGATCCAGAGGGCAGCGACGGTATCGAGCAGATGCGGCAGTCCGCGACCCCCTGTAGCCGTGGCGTGGTGATGCGATCAGGTGGGAACGGCTATGCGCGGCGTTCCTTCTCGCCCGCGCTGGCCTTCTCGAACGCTTCGAGCTTCTTGAACGGCAGCTGCTTGATCGCGGCGTCGTTGTTCAGGTAATCGTCCCGGCGATCGGTGCAAATGCGGGTGCGCATCGTGTCGGTCATTCCTGCCGGTTGGGTGCCCAACAGGTCCTCGCTGCCATTGCCGGCGTCCTGCGCAATCCTGGCCAAGGCCTCGTCGTGCGGGCTGCTGTCGTCCTTGAAGTTCCAGGCGCTCATCCGCGATCGCGGGCATCGATCTCGCCGGTGGCGCGGGAGGCGGTTCGGGAATGCCGACGGGGCGGCGTACTCCGACGCGGTGTCGGGGTTCGCCGCCCTGGGGCGGGATGAGTTGCGGGAGGTGGCCCGCGGGCTCATCTCGGTTACTTCGGGTCGCGGTTGAACAGCGACTTCGACCAGCGGTAGCCGAGTGCGGACAGCGCGATCACCCAGGCGAGCGTGATCCAGCCGTTGTTCCCGATCTCGGTGCCCAGCAGCAGACCGCGGAGGGTCTCGATCGCCGGGCTGAAGGGCTGGTACTCGGCGATCGGCTGGAACCAGCCCGGCATCGCGTCGACCGGCACGAAGGCGCTGGAGATCATCGGCAGCAGCACCAGCGGCATCGCGCTGTTACCGGCCGCCTCGGCGTTCGGGCTGCTCAGCCCCATCCCGACCGCGATCCAGGTGAGGGCGGTGGTGAAGAGGACGAGGAGCCCGAAGGCGGCCAGCCACTCGGCGGGACTGGCGTCGGTGGAGCGGAAGCCGATGGCCACGCCGATGGCGCCGACGAGGGCGATGCTCATGATGGACTGCAGGACGCTGCCGACGACGTGGCCGATGAGCACCGAGCCGCGGTGGATGGACATGGTGCGGAAGCGGGCGATGATGCCCTCGGTCATGTCGTTGCAGATGGAGACCGCGGTGCCGACGACGGTGGAGCCGATGGTCATGAGCAGGATGCCGGGGACGACGTAGGCGATGTAGTCGGAGCGGTCGGCTCCACCGCCGAGGCCGGTGCTGAACGCCTCGCCGAAGACGTAGACGAACAGCAGGAGCAGCATGATCGGGGTGAACAGCAGGTTCAGCGTCAGCGACGGGTAGCGGCGGGCGTGGAGCAGGTTGCGCCGCAGCATGGTGTGGGAGTCGCGGACGGCGAGAGAGATCGAGCTCATCGGACGTTCTCCTGGCGCTGGTTGGGGACGTCGGTGCTGCCGGTGAGGGCGAAGAAGACGTCGTCGAGGTCGGGGGTGTGGACGGTCAGCTCGTCGGCCTCGATGCCGGCGGAGTCCAGCCAGTCGAGGATGGAGCGCAGCTCGCGCTGGCTGCCGTCCGAGGGGATCTGCAAGGTGAGGGAGTCGTCGTCGCGGGTCGCCTCGCGCACCGTGGAGGTGGCGGACTGGTACGCGACCGGGTCGGTGAAGCGCAGCCGCACATGCCCGCCGGGGATGAGGCGCTTGAGCTCGTCGGCGGTGCCTTCGGCGGCGATCTTTCCGTCGTTGAGTACGGCGATGCGGTCGGCGAGTTCGTCGGCTTCCTCGAGGTACTGGGTGGTGAGGAAGACGGTGGTGCCGTCGGAGACCAGTTCGCGGATGATGCCCCACATGTTGTGGCGGGCGCGGGGGTCGAGGCCGGTGGTGGGCTCGTCGAGGAAGATGATGCCCGGGTTGCCGACCAGGGTCATGGCGATGTCGAGGCGGCGCTTCATGCCGCCGGAGTAGGTCTGCGCGGGCTTCGTGGCGGCGTCGGTGAGGTCGAAGCGCTCGAGGAGCTCGGCTGCGGTGCGCTTGCCTTCGGCCTTGGAGAGGTGATGCAGATCGGCCATGAGGAGCATGTTCTCTTCGCCGGTGATGAGGCCGTCGACGGCGGAGAATTGGCCGGTGACGCCGATCGCGGCCCGTACCGCCTGGGGGTGGGTGGCGATGTCGTGGCCGCCGATGCGGATGGTGCCGGAGCCGGCGTCGGCGGAGATGAGGGTGGAGAGGATCTTCACTGCGGTGGTCTTGCCGGCGCCGTTGGGGCCGAGGAGCGAGAAGATCGTGCCGGTCGGGACGGTGATGTCGATCCCGTCGAGGACCTTCTTGTCTCCGTAGGCCTTGTGCAGCCCGGCGGCTGCGATGGCGTGCTCGGTGGGGGGCGTTGTCGTCATGCCGCAGAGCTTGCAGGCGGCCCCATACAACGCGCTTTCAGCGCGGTTTCAGCACCGCGGAGAACTGATCACGAAAGCAGGAACGGGAATGGGCTACCGCTTCGAGTAGTAGCCGCTAGGTGGCAGGCTGTTGCCATGCATCGTGTACTGGTGGTCGACGATGATCCGACAGGTGACTCGACGTCACGCCCCGCCTTTCCTGTCGGTGCGCATCAAAAGGACGGCGACCGCGGAGGTCGCCGTCCTTGGTTACTCAAGAAGCCGACGGTTCGTTGGGAGGTCCGCAATCAAGCGAGCGAAGGCCCAGTGGTTGCTCAGCCGGCGTCGCGCTTGCGGTAGCGGATATGGGTGGTCAGCGGTGAGTGGAGCACCTCGACGGGCTCGAAATCGAAGGTCTCGACGCCGTCGAAGATGCGCTCGCCGCTGCCGAGCAGGACGGGTGCGATATCGAGGGTGAGTTCATCGATCACGCCGGCGTTGAGTGCCTGTCGAACCGTCGAAGCGCCACCGGCGATGTCCACACCCTTGCCGTCGGCGGCTTCGAGCGCCTGCGCGTAAGCGGCGTCGAAGCCTTCGGTGACGAAGTGGAAGGTGGTCCCTCCCTCCATCTTGATCGGTTCGTGGGCGTAGCGAGTGAGCACGAAGACCGGGGCGTGGTACGGGGGCTCGGGGCCCCACCATCCGTCCCACGGCTCGTCCCACTCGCCTCGGATCGGCCCGAACATGTTCCGGCCCATGACGTAGGCGCCACGCGGTCGCATCAGCCAGCTGTTGGCCGTCTTGTTGGCTTCGGTCGCGCGCGGATCGCCGATATGCCAGCCGTGCAGTTCTTTGCCGCGCTTACCCAGCGGATCGTCTCTGCTCTGCTCGGGTCCGGCGACGAAGCCGTCCAGCGAGATCGACATGTGGCAGGTGGTGTCGGACATCAGCTTCTCTCCGAAAGTAGAGGTTGCGGGTTGTCGTGAGGTCATCGGACCGTTCGGCACACGTACAGACTGATCGGGGTGACCGAACTCATCGCGACATCGCGAAGCTACTTCGGGTCGCGGTTGAACAGCGCCATCGACCAGCGGTAGCCGAGCACGGACAGGCCGACGCACCAGGCGAGGGCGATCCAGCCGTGGTTGCCGATCTCGGTGCCCAGGAGGAGTCCGCGCAGGGTCTCAATAGCCGGGGTGAAGGGCTGGTACTCGGCGATCGGCTGGAACCAGCCCGGCATCGTCTCAGCCGGGATGAAGGCGCTGGAGATGAGCGGCAGCAGGATCAGCGGCATGGCCATGTTGCCGGCCGCCTCGGGGTTCGGACTGGCCGCACCCATGCCGACCGCGATCCAGGTGAGCGCCAGGGCGAACAGCGCGATCAACCCGAACGCCGCGAGCCACTCCAGCGCCGTGGCGTCTGTCGACCGGAAGCCCATCGCCACGCCGACGGCGCCGACGAGGACCACGCTCATCACGCATTGCAGCACGCCGCCGACGACGTGGCCGACGAGCAGCGAGCCCCGGTAGATCGCCATGGTGCGAAAGCGCGCCATGACGCCTTCGGTCATATCGGTGCAGACCGACACGGCGGCGCCGATCACCGTGCTGCCGACGGTCATCAGCAGCAGGCCCGGGACGATGTAAGCGATGTATTCCGAGCGGTCCGCGCCGCTGCCACCGATGCCGGCGCTCATCACGTCGCCGAAGATGTAGACGAAGAGCAGCAGCATCATGATCGGCGTGAGCAGCAGGTTCAGCGTCCCGGACGGGTAGCGCCACGCGTGCAGGAGATTGCGCCGCAGCATCGTGTTGGAGTCGCGCACGGCGAGAGAGAGGGAGCTCATCGGACCGTCTCCTTGGGCTGGTTGGGGACGTCGGCCGGGCCGGTGAGGGCGAAGAACACGTCGTCGAGATCGGGGGTGTGGACGGTCAGTTCATCCGCTTCGATGCCGGCGGAGTCGAGCCGGTCGAGGATGGAGCGGAGCTCGCGCTGGCTGCCGTCGCTGGGGAGTTGGAGAGTCAGCGCCTCGTCGTCGCGGGTGACCTCGCGCAGGGTGTCGGCGGCCGACTGGTACGAGGCTGGGTCCGTGAAGCGGAGGCGGATATGACCGCCGGGGATGAGCCGCTTGAGCTCCTCGGCGGTGCCTTCGGCGGCAATCCTGCCGTCGTTGAGGACGGCGATACGGTCGGCGAGCTCGTCGGCCTCCTCCAGGTACTGCGTGGTGAGGAAGACGGTCACGCCGTCGGAGACGAGGCCGCGGATGATGCCCCACATGTTGTGGCGGGACCGCGGGTCGAGACCGGTGGTCGGCTCGTCGAGGAAGATGATGCGCGGGTCGCCGACCAGCGTCATCGCGATGTCGAGGCGGCGCTTCATGCCGCCGGAGTAGGTGGCGGCGGGCTTCTTCGCTGCGTGGGTGAGATCGAAGCGCTCCAGGAGCTCGGCGGCGACCCGCCTTCCCTCGCTCTTGGACAGGTGGTGCAGGTCCGCCATGAGCAGCATGTTCTCCTCGCCGGTGATCAGGCCGTCGACGGCGGAGAACTGCCCGGTGACGCCGATCGCGGCCCGTACCCCGTCGGGGGCGGTGGCGACATCGTGACCCGCGACCTGTGCCTGCCCGCCGTCGGCGGTGATGAGGGTGGAAAGGATCTTCACGGCGGTGGTCTTGCCGGCACCGTTCGGGCCGAGCAGCGCGAACACAGACCCCGCCGGGATGTGCAGATCGATGCCGTCGAGGACGAGCTTTTCGCCGTACGACTTGCGCAGCCCTACGGCGGATACGGCGGATACGGCGGTCGGCGACGGGCGATGGTCGCCCTGCCTGGACGTGCGCATGACAGAAGAAGGCATGGCGGCTTCCTTTCGGAGGCTGAAGAAGCAGAGGGGTGGAGGCTGTTCGGACCTCGGAGTGAGGGACGGTCCGTGATGACGCGTCAGTCGCGTGGTCCAGGG
This sequence comes from Streptomyces coryli, assembly GCF_011044975.1. GTDB lineage: Bacteria > Actinomycetota > Actinomycetes > Streptomycetales > Streptomycetaceae > Streptomyces > Streptomyces coryli. The sequence continues at coordinate 88,999 of NZ_JAAKZV010000002.1, forward strand.
AATGGGTGTCAAGCGGCCCGCCGCGGAGCCTGTGAGGCGACCGGGGTGTTACTTCTCGGCCGTGCCGGACTCCTTGCCGATGGACTCCTGATAGGCGTCCGCGTAGGTGCGCGAGTCCTTGATCAGGTCGTCGCAGAATGCGGCGACGTCCGTGCCGGTGACCTCCAAGACCCCCTTGCCCGCGGCGACGCCCTCCTCGAAGAAGTCGACGATCCCGGGGAGCAGGGGCCCGTCGGGCAGGTCGACCGGCCCGACCTTGAACAGATACTTCTGCATTTCCTTGTAAACGATCTGGTAGTCCGGCGGGAGCGCCTTGACTCGAGCCATGTGCGCCCGCCACTGCTTCTTGCCCTCGATGATGTCTTGGATGCTCACGTCAGCCCTCCAGCCGGCTCAGTTTCTTTGCGACATTCCTGTTCAACTGTTCGCGCCACCGGTCGCGATAGGTTCGAGCCCCTTCTCCGCCGGCCAGCGCCGCGCAAAAGCCCGGGATGTCGTCGCCGAGCACATCCTGGGCGCTCTGCCCTTCCGCCGCTGTTTCCTCGAGCAGCCCCAGGGCGCCGTCAAGGATCGGCATCAGGTTGCGGCCGGTGAAGTCCCCATGGGGCAGGAGGAGAACCTTGATCTGTTCCCACGCCGCCCGGTGGTCGTCCGGCAGGGCTGCCGCCCGATCCTCGAACGCCTTGTATTCCCTGGTGAGATCGCTGCCTGTGACCTTCTCCCAGAAATTCATCTCCCGCCCTCCTTGAGCTTGTCGATACGTGATGAGACGTACTGCCATTTCGTCCAGAACTTCGCGAGCTCCTCGCGCCCGGCGTCGTTGAGCGCGTAGAACTTGCGCGGCGGACCGACCCCGGATGGCCGCTTCGTCATCCGGACGAGCCCGTTGCGCTCCAGCCGCAGCAAGATGGTGTACACCGTCCCCTCATTGACCTCGGTGAAGCCGAGCTCGTTCAGCTGACGGGTGATGGCGTACCCGTAGGTCTCCTCGCGGCCGATGACCTCGAGCACACACCCCTCGAGCGTGCCTTTCAGCATCTCCGTAAGGCCGTCCATCGCGAGTCCTCCCTCTCAGTACTGCGTGATACCGAGTACCACTATACGGTGTCACCGAGTAGCGGCGCTACCTTACGGCGGCGATCTGAGCTGCGGGTGGCCCGTCAGATCGAGAGGTACGGCACGTGCCGTGCCGTTCTGCGGGTCAGGACGATGCCCGAATCGAGCGGGCATGTCAATACGGCACGTGCCGTACCGATAGGCTGGGGTGCATGACGAGCACGCCGCGCCGCAGAGGCGCCGATCGCACCGAGGCCATCATGCGGACCACGGTGGAGTTGGGTCAGGAGATCGGCTACGCCAAGCTGAGCATTGAGGCGATCGCGAACCGTGCCGGCGTCGGCAAGCACACCATCTATCGCCGCTGGTCGTCCAAGGGGGCTCTCCTCCTGGACTCCCTGCTGTCACTGGACGATCCCGATCTGGACTTCTCGTACACCGACGACGTTCTCGCCGATCTGCGCGAGCAGGCGTATGCGGCCGTCGAGCTGCTGGCGAGGCCTCCCGTGGGCCCGTTGGTCCAGGCGCTGATCGCCGAGGCCCAGCATGACCCCCGGGTCGCCGCCGAGTTCAAGGAGCGGTTCATCACCCCGATGGCCGGCAAGCTCGTCAAGCGACTGAAAGCGGCCCAGGAAGAGGGCCATCTGTCACCTGACTTCGATCTCGACCTGGCGATGGCGATCTGCTCCGGCCCGCTGTACTTCCAGTTCCTGATCACCCAGGAGCCGATCACCCGCGAGTACGTCAACGACGTCTTCGGCGCCCTCTTCGCCGGGATGAGCCCACGACCGGCCGCAACCCGCTGAGGCTGTATCCGAGCCCCGGCTGCGTGAGCAATCGTCAAATCCTGTGTATCGACGAGTGTGGTCGGTTGGGCGGGCTGTGGCGAAGTAGAGCCGCTGGGAGGGGATATAGCGGTTGCGCCAGGACCGTTCGATTTCGGCGGTGTCGGTGGTGGATCCGGCCAGCGTGGTGGCTCGGTTCTGGGCGCGATCTACCGTCTGCTCGAAGGGGACGGAAACGAAGATGCGCAGGTCCCACCGGTCGATCAGTTCTGGACGCAGGAGGAAGACGCCGTCGAAGAGCAGCACGGCGTCTGCGGCGGCCGTCATGGCAGGCGGGGACGATGGGGTGTCGGTGTCACTGTCGTAGACCGCGGTTTGGAACCTTCGGTCTCCGCCTGGGCCCAGCGGATCGAGCAGAACCCCGCACAGCGCGGCGCGGTCATGGGCATCGAAATAACAGCCTTCGGCCGAGTACCGGCCGCGTCGGTAGCGCTGTGCACGAGGAAAGAGGAAGTCGTCGATGGTCGCGCGGATTACCCCGCGGCCCTGCGCGCGCAGGACGACCGCGAGCTCGTCGGCCAGCGTGGTCTTGCCGGAGGCGGGCGGCCCGTCGATGGCGACCCGCAGCGGGTGCGCGATCGTGACGGAGCTGATCGTCTCGGCCAGCCGACTGATGAGCTCGCCGCGGGTGCCTTGTTCCATTGCTGCCTCTCTGGCGGTGTCTTGGTTCAGCACCGCCTGACCATCCAGTCGCAGGTTCGAGTCCTGGGCAGGGCAGGGCCTGCTGACGGACTGAGCAGGCTGGACCCGGGCCGATTGTCCGGTCACTTCGGCGCCAGGAACACCACGATGTCGGTCTCGTTGCCGGGCAGGGACTCAGGCTCCTCCCAGGCCATGCGGCGGTAGAACGCGAGGGTGTCCTGTGCCTCGCCCCAGGCCAGCAACCAGGCTCGCCCGTCCGGTGCCGCGTCGGCGAGAGCGGACAGCAGACGCCGTCCCAGGCCGGCCCCACGGGCGTGCCGCCGTACCCCCAACTCGTCGATCTCGAAGGCGCCGACCAGCAACTCGCTCACCCGGTCGGCGCCGAGACGGCGAGTCACCTTGGCGTAAGCGCGGTCGGTGCGGAACGGCGCAAGGGTGGTCCACCCGGTGGCGAACCCGTCGATCGCGCCATGGTCCGACAAGGCGAGGACGGCACGGAATCCGCTGCTGCCAGGGAGGGGCGGTGAAGATCTCTGCGTACGCCTCCGCCAGTTCGTCGGCCACGGCGATGATGTCCTGGTTGAAGTACCGCACGGATGGTGAATCTATCTGTGGACGCGGGGCGACGAGAGGCATTTGGGCGTTGGGTCTGAGACTCAGTGGACGTATTGATCGCTGCGCGAGCCGCCAGGTGAGCATGTCCATGCGTAGGGGTGCGGGACATGGGGCGAGCGTCCCAGTCCGTCAGGTGGCCGGGCCAGGTGGGGCTGAGCGGTTTCGACCGGCGGCTGCCGACGGCGTATGTGATGGCGGCACACCACGCGCATGCCGACGTCGAGCATGGTGGGGGGCAACCGGAACGGCTCGCCCCGCGTCCGTGGGGAGCACAGCGCCCAAAGCAGCCTTCTGCAGGTCGACGAAGCTCGGCGGTATCCCGCGAGCGCGCCGGTGTCAGCCGTAGACGCGTAGTGAGAAGACGTGTGCGCGTGGGCTGCCGTGGGTCGAGTCGATGATGAGGCGCAGGCGGTCGGTTCGTACGTCGGGCGGGAGGTTCACGATCCGGCGTCGGCGGCGGTTGTTCGTGCGCCATGCCAGTGCCTGCCAGTCGCCCTGGTCGTCTGCTGCTTCTATCCGGAAGTCGCGGACGAGTGCGGGTGGATGGTCGTACGGCGTGCGGTGGTGGTGGAGGTTGATCAGGTCTTCCTGGACGTCGTCGTCGAAGATCAGCTCCACTCGCGTGGGTGTCACCGGCTTCGGCCAGTGCAGCTGTAGCCACTGTGGCTCGTCGCCGAGTTCCGCCGAGGCCCATAGTTGGGGGCCGCCGTATGGGCGGGCGTAGCCGCCGACTGCCCGTTCCGGTGCGTAGGCCCGGGTGTTCGGTGCCAGTCGGAAGCACCATCCCTGGCGGTTCTGGTCCGGGCGCCATTCCACCACTGGCTGGTCGTATTCGCGCTCCGTCGGCTGTGGTGTGCGGCGGAAGGCCAGTACCCCGGGTTCCGGCGGCGTCGCGGCGGCGTGCAGGGATACTCCGGCGGCCCGGCGCAGGATCACGAAGGCGTTCTGCGGCTCCGGTGGGCGCCAGGGCAGCTGCAGGCGGATCCATTGCTTTGTGCCTGGGGCAAGTTGTACGCGGGTGGTCGCGACCAGTTCCGCCGGGAGGTAGTTCTGCGGCTTTCCGGTGGCGTAGCACTGCGCGGTCAGCTCGGTGGCCGTGTCGGCGTCCAGCAGCACGTCGAGGGTCGTCAGCTCCGGGTCCACGGGGACGAGCAGCGCCCGGTCCTCATCCAGGGGCAGCCGGTCCGTGCCCGATGCATCGGCCGCGAGCTCGGTCAGTGTCCCCGAGGCGGTGATGTCCGCCTGCCGGGCCAAGTCGGCCGGGTCGTCGTTGCGGACGCCGAGAAGGGCGGCGTCCTGGCGCAGCATGGTCTGCTGCAGCTCGGTGACGTGGTCGCGGGCCAGCTCGCGCGGGGACACTCCGTGCCGCAGCGCCAGTGCCGCGGCGCTGCCCGCCGCCTCGCCGGTGACTGCGCAGGTGGCCATCACGCGGGTGGAGCCGAAGGCGACGTGGCTGGCGCTGATGTCGCGGCCGGCCAGCCACAGGTTGCCGACGTTCGTCGAGTACAGGCAGCGCAGGGGGATGTGGTAGTTGCCGTCCGGGTGCCAGTGCTTGGAGCCGGACTCCGTCGCGTAGACGCCGCCCGGTGGGTGCAGGTCGATGGACCAGCCGCCGAAGGCGACGCGGTCGGGGAAGGGGGTCTGGTCGAGGATGTCGGACTGGGTGAGGGTGTAGTCGCCGGTGAAGCGCCGGTATTCGCGTTTGCCGGGTACGGCGCCGACCCACTCCAGCGTCATCGTCTGAGCGTCGAAGGCGCCGGAGTTCTTGATGTAGTCCCAGATGCCGTAGATGACGGCCCACAGTTCGTCGCGGATGCGCTCGTTGTCGTGCACGGTGTCGAGTTCGCCGCCGAACTCGATCCACCAGTACGCGCAGCCGTTGTCCCCGGATTTGATGATGCGCCGCTCGGGGATGGAGGTCGCCTCGATGTCCTTGGCGAAGGACGGTGGGACGAAGCGTTCCGGGCGGCCGGTGTCCCGGGTGTAGAAGAGCAGCGTGGAGCCGAGGGTGATGGCGTCGGCGGTCTCCGGCGCCCAGGGCTCGCCGTATTCGGCGCGGGCCTCGCGGCCGATGCGGTAGGCCGCGCCGGCGAGGAAGCCGATCAGGCCGTCGCCGGTGCAGTCGGCGAAGGCCGTGGAGGTGAAGCGGATGCGTCGCTCGGAGCCCATCATCCAGCCGGTGACGGCTTCGATGCGGCGGTCCTCCTCGGGTCCTGAGGCGTCGACCTCGCGTACGTCGGTGTTGAGGAAGAGCTGGATTCCGGGTTCGGCCAGGACGGCGTCCAGGACCACCAGGTCCCAGTAGTACGGGTTGCCCTCCGGGTTGCGGTATTGGTTCTCCACGAACAGCTCGCCCATGATGCCCGTCTCCCGGGCGTAGCGCTGGGTGCCGTGGCCGGTGGCGCCGCACACCCAGACCCGGACCTCGCTGGAGGAATTGCCGCCGAGGACGGGGCGGTTGGTGACCAGGGCGACGCTGCGGCCCAGCCGGGCCGCGGCGATGGCGGCGCATACTCCGGCGAGGCCGCCGCCGACGACGGTGAGGTCGGTCCGTACGGTCTCTTCGCGCATGCATCCACGCTCGCAGCCGCCGCCTTTGCGCGGCCATGGTCGTCAGCGGCGACTTCATGCACTCAACCGTGGCGCTCAGCCGTCCTGCCTGCCGTCCTGCCTGGTGTGCCGGTACGCCCCCGGGCTGCGGCCGCACACCCGGCGGAAGGCGGCGTAGCAGCTGCTGAGCGAGCCGAATCCGGCGTCTGCCGCGATGGCCGCGATGGTGCGGTCCGTGGTCAGCAGCAGCCGCTGTGCTTCGGCCACCCGGCATTGGGTGAGGTATTCCAGGACGGTGGTGCCGGTGGCCGCGCGGAACACCGCCATCGCGTGGTGGGGGTGCAGGTGGACCGAGGCGGCGGCGTCCGCCACCCGGACCGGCTCATGGCAGTGGGTGGCGAGGTAGGCCGCCATGCGGGCGGCGGCAGGGCCGGCACGGGCACCGTCGGCGTCAGCATCGGAAGCGCCGGCGTCGGAAGCCCCGGTGCCAGCGGCTGCGTCGGCGGTGTCGGTGGCGGCCGGCAGGCCTTCGTATGCCAGCCGGCGCACGCAGGCCTCGATCTCCAGCAGCGCGATCGCCCGCGGCTCGGGGTGGCCCGCGGCCAGGTCGTCCTCCCACCGCGCGAGTTGCCCGCCCGGGATCGAGGGCGCCGGCGCGATCAGCGGACGGCCGCCGAGCAGCCGGGCGCGGGCGGCGGCGGGCAGCCGCCAGCGCAGGCAGGTGCCGAGCGGCAGCGTCAGCCAGTGCAGGGAGGTCCCCGGCGAGGCCGCCGTCAGCTGGTGCGGCGTGATCCCCCAGAAGGCCGCCATGCCGCCGTCGGGCACGGTGACGTGGGTGCCGCCGAAGAGGTACGTGAGGAAGCCGCCGGCGGCGAAGTTGAGCTCGATGTCGTCGTGCCGGTGCGCGCGGGCCATCAGCTTCGGGGCGCCGTGCCAGCAGCGCAGCCCGTGCCGGCCGGCGGCGAGCACGCCGCGCTCAACGGGCGGCATGCGCACCGGCACCCGAGGATCCGCGAAGCAGTGGCGACGATGACGGATGCCGCACCCGGGCCCGGCTTCGTAGCGTCGAAGCATGACCCCCGTGCAGCCAGGACACCTCACCGATGAGCAGATCGCGGCCTTCGACCGCGACGGCTACCTCGTCCTCCGCGACCGCATCCCGCCCTCCCTGCTCGCCCGCCTGCAGGCCGCCGCCGACGGCTGGATCGCCGCCGGCCGCGGCCGGGACGGCGAGCCCGACTACGAGTTCGCCGACCGGCCCGCAGGGCGGGCGCTCTTCCGCGTCGACTACCTCCATGCCAAGGGCGACCCGGCCTCCCTCGAACTGCTCGGTTCCCCGGCGCTGCTGGGCATTGCCGAGAGCCTGGCCGGACCCGACTTCGTGCCGACGTACGAGTCGCTGGTCTTCAAGGACCGCGGCGACGGCGCCCCGATCGCCTGGCACCAGGACGCCGTGCACCCGCGCGCGCACCGCATCTTCAACTGCGGCGTCTACCTCGACCCCTCCCGCGCCGGCGCCGGCGCCCTGCGCGTGCTGCCCGGCTCCCAGCGCGGGCCCGCTGACATCTGCGCGCTCACCGACGCGCACGGCTGGGAGCCGTCCGGCGTCGTCGAGGTGGAGCTGGCGCCCGGGGATGTGCTGCTGCACGATGTGATGCTCGTCCACGGCTCCCCTCCGGTGCGCGGCAACGCGCTGCGCCGCACGCTCTACTTCGAGTTCCGGCCGGCTGAGCAGATCCTCGCCGAAGGCCCGTGGGATCTGGACTGGGTCCGCCGCCGGATGCGGCTGCTGCCACCCGCGCTGGCCCGGCACCACCGGGCGCACCCGGACGTGACCCCGTTCGCCTGGCGGGCGGGCGACCAACTACGGCCGGCCGGCGAGGCCGTGGCCGAGGCCGAGCATCTGCGGGTGGCCCACGAGGTGCACACCCCGGGCACGCACTGCAGCGCCGGCGGCGTCACTTGAGGCCGGCCCTGGTGAGCGCCTGGATGAAGCGCTTCTGCAGCAGCAGGAAGAGCAGGATGACCGGGACCAGGGACGACACCGAACCGGCCATCGCCAGGCCGGCGGAGAGCCCGCCGCTCTCGTCCGCGAAGTTCGTCAGGCCGATGGGGATGGTGTAGTTGGAGTCGGTGGTCAGCAGCACCAGCGGGCTCTCGTAGTCGTTCCAGGACCACACGAAGGCCAGGATGCCCAGCGCCGCCAGCACCGGCCGGGCGAGCGGCAGATAGACGTTCCAGTAGATCCGCCACTCGCTCGCCCCGTCGATCCGGGCCGCCTCGCGGAGCTCCGGGGGCAGGCCGGTGAAGTACTGGCGCATCAGGAAGGTCCCGATGACCGTGAACATCCCCGGCAGGATCAGCGCCAGCAGGGTGTCGTAGATGCCCAGCTGCTGGAAGTACATGAACCGCGGCACCAGCAGCAGCTGGAACGGGATCAGCGCGGTCGCCAGATAGAGCAGGAAGACTTTGTCGCGGCCGCGGAAGCTCAGCCGCGCGAACGCATAGCCGGCCATGGACGCGGTGAGCAGCTCGCCGAACACCCGGGCGGCCGCGACGACCACGGAGTTGAGGAAGTAGCGGGCGATGGAGTGCTCGCCGGTCCACACCTCGGCGTAGTTCGACCACTGGAAGGTGTCCGGGATCCACTGGATCGGCAGGTCGAAGACGTCGATGTTCCGTTTGAGCGAGGTGGAGATCATCCACGCGAACGGCGCCAGGAACAGCAGCGCCAGGGACCAGAGCAGCACCGCCCAGCCGAACCGGCGCAGCGCGGAGGTCGTCGTCAGCGAGGTCATGGGATACGGCCCTCTTTCCTTCAGTCGTCGTAGAGAGCGCGGCCCTTTTGAAAGCGCCAGAACGAGAGGGTGAGCACGAGCACGCACACAAAGGTCAGCAGCCCGGCGGCCGAGGCGTAGCCGAACCGGTAGTACTCGAAGCCGCTCTGGTAGATGAACGCCGGCAGCACCCTCGTCGAGTCGCCGGGGCCGCCCTGCGTGATCAGCACGACCAGGCCGAAGCTCTGCGAGACGCTGATGACCAGGGTGACGAAGACGAAGGTGGTTGTCGGCACCAGCGCCGGCCAGGTGATGGTGGTGAACCGCCGCCACGGCCCGGCCCCGTCGATGGCCGCCGCCTCGTACAGGTCGGTGGGCAGGTCCTGCAGCGCGGCCAGGTAGATCACCGCGGCGTAGCCCACCCCGCCCCACACCGCCATGATCATGAAGGCGGGCAGGGCCCAGTCCGAGGAGGCGAACCAGGCCGGCGGGTCGTCGATCCCCACCGACCGCAGCACCTCGTTGACCATGCCGGAGGAGGGGTTGAGCAGGAGCAGCCAGGTCATGCCGATGGCGACCTGGTTGACGATGTAGGGGAGGAAGAAGATGGTGCGCAGCGCCGCCCGGCCGGGCACCGGCCGGTTGAGGGCGATGGCGAGGCCGAGGCCGAACAGCACGCTGAGCGGGACGCTGACGCCGGTGTAGATGCCGGTGAGCTTGAAGCTGTGCCAGAAGCGGTCGTCGCTCAGCAGCTCGGTGAAGTTGGCCAGGCCGGTGAACCGCACGCCGCCGAGCCCGGAGACCACGTCCCAGTCGGTGAAGGCGATCAGTACCGCCGCCACCACCGGGATCAGCGTGAAGAGCAGCATTCCGACCAGGTTCGGGGCGATGAACCACCAGCCGGCCGTGCCGTCGGTGTGGCGGGCGCGCCGGGGACGGCCCGGTCGGCCGGCGCGGGGCGCGGGTGCATCCCGCCGCCGCGCCGCGGCCGTGGCGGGCGCCGGTGCCGCAGCCATCAGCTGTCCTTCGCGATGGCCTGGTCGGCGCGCTTCTTCAGGGTGGTCACCCAGTCGTCCACCGACGTCTCGCCGAGCAGCATCTTGGCGCGGCTCTCCATGAACGCCTTGTACACGCCCGCGTAGCCGGTCGCGACGGTGTCGACGGGTATCCGGGTGTCCTTGTCCAGCAGCACCCGGCGCACCGACTCGACGTCGTAGACCTTCTCCCGGTCCTTGCCGAGCAGTTCCTTCATGATCGTCTCGTCGTCGATGCCGTCGAGCAGGTACGGCACCCGGCCGCCCTTGATCATCGGAACGGAGCCGTCCGGGATCATCCAGAAGCGCGCCAGGTCCCAGGCGGCTTCCTTGTGACGGGTCTTGGGGTTGATGCAGATGTCGTTGCCGATGAATCCCGGATTCCAGTACTTCTCGCCAGGCACCCGCGGCATCGGCAGGGCGGAGACCTTGAAGTCGCGGGGGAACTCCTTGGTGTCGCTGATGTAGCGGGTGTTGAAGGTGCTGGCGATCCACAGGCCGACCTTGCCCTGCAGAAATGGGGTGTGCTGGTAGACGTCCAGCTTCTGCGCCACCACCTCCTCGTACGGGAAGGCGATCTTCTTGTCCAGCGCGTCCCGCCAGGCCCGGCCGTACTCCCGGTAGGCCGGGTCGGCGAAGCGGGACTTCCGGCCGCCTCTGGCGTAGTAGTTGTCGGCGCCCAGGGTGATCCGCGGGGTGTCCGGGTAGAAGAGCATCCCGTAGCGGTTCTTGCCGGCGATCGCCTCCGCCGCCTTGGTGAAGTCGTCGATGGTCCACTTCTCCGGGATGGTGACCCCGGCCTCGGCCAGCAGATCCTGGTTGACGAAGACGAGGTGCGGGTCGCGCGCGCACACCAGGCTGTGCAGCTTCCCGTCGAACCACACCGCCTCCGAGCGCTCCGGGTCGGCCAGCGAGGTGAAGGCCTGGTCCTTCTGCACCCGGTCGGTGAGGTCCGCGGCGAGGCCCGACTTCACCCGCTGGGCGAGGTATTGCAGCCCGTACGAGAAGTACACGTCGATCGGGGCGCCGCCCTGCAGCGCGGTGTCCAGCTTGACGTTGCCCTGCGGGTCGTTGACGTAGCGGTGGTACTTCACCTTCAGCTTCGGGTGCTTCTTCTCGAAGGCCGCGATGACGTCGTTGGGGCCGTTCTCCGGCGGTACGCCGCCCCACATGTTCAGGGTCGTGCCGCCGCCCGGGGTCTTGGGTCCGCAGGCGGACAGCGCGGTGCCCGCGGCGGTGGCGGCTAGGCCGGTCAGCACGCCGCGTCGGCTCGGCCAGGTGTGGGAGTGCATAAGATCAACCCTTCTGTGGCGATCCGTCCCCCGCCGTCCCGCGGGCTTGGGTCACAATCGCACCGTGACCGGGAGCGGAACATGCCCGAGGTCGGGTTTTCTTTGCACTCAACCGTCCATCAGCGGCGGGAAGCGGCCCGATGGGTTTACTGGCGGGCCCGGTAGCGGCGCGGCGACATCCCCATCACGGCCTTGAACTGCCGGCTGAAGAGGAAGACGTCCGGATACCCGAACTCCGCCGCCACCTCCGCGATCGAGTCCGGCACCTCGTCCAGCCGCAGCGCCGCCTGATGGATCCGGCGGCGCACCAGCCACACCTTGGGAGGCACCCCGAAGGTCTGCCGGAAGCGCCGGGTGAAGTACTCCGGCGAAAGACCCACCACCCGGGCCAGCTCCTCGGGCCGCACCCGCCGGGTGATCCGCCGGTCCGCGTACTGCTCCAGCAGCCGGCGCTGCGCGATGTCCATCCGCCGGCCGCTGCCGCGCTGTTCGCCCGCCAGCCGGAAGATTCCCGTGAAGAGGACCAGCAGCAGGGCGGGCAGCCGCTGGTCGCGGTACGGGGCGCTGGCGGCGAGCTCGGCGATCAGCATGTCGAAGGTGGCCCGCAGCTCCCAGGCGTCCGGCAGTACGAGCACGGCATCCGGATCGCCCGGGCCGGTCGCGGCCTCATCCTGCAGCCGGTTGAGCCGGAACCGGTACACGGTGATCGGCTGCCGCGGGTCCGCGGCCCGCAGGTCGAAGGGCACCCCGGGGCGCAGCCACATCAGGGAGCCGGGATCGAGCCGGATCCGCTCCTCGCCCGCCGTGCCCTCGCAGGATCCGGTGACCACGAGATAGACCAAGTGCTCCGGCAGTCCGCGGGGAAAGACCACCGACCACGGACGCACCACGGGCTCGTATGCGAACAAGCCGAAGTCGGCTCCCTGCGCCAGCCGTTCGAGCCAGGCCGCCTGCTGCTGCCGATCCATGCCACCCCTGCCGCAGCACCGATTGGGTGCAAAGGTTAGCCGGGCGTGGCCATGGCTCACAACGGTGCCGACTGGGACGGTTGCTGTCCATGGAGACCAACGCCCCGGAGACCGGCGCCCCGGCGCTCACCCGCGATGAAGTGGGCCGCTTCCACCGGTCCGGCTACCTCGGTCCGTACGCCGCCTGCACGCCCGCCGAGATGGCGGAGCTGCGCGAGCGCATCGATCTGGAGGTGCTGCCCGCCCCTGGCCCCAACCCCGGCAATCCGCTGCAGGCGCGCCATCTCGACCGCCACCTGGTCCACGACCTGGCGACCCGCCCCGCAGTGCTCGGCAGGCTGCGCGGCCTCCTCGGAGACGACATCGTGCTGTGGACCACGTACTTCTTCAACAAGGAGCCGGGCGCGCTGGAGCTGCCCTGGCACCAGGACGTCAACTTCTGGCCCATCGAGCCGCCGCTGAACGTGTCCATCTGGATGGCCGTCGACCACGTCACCACCGAGAACTCCTGCGTCCAGCTCATCCCCGGCTCGCACCGCACGGTCATCCCGCACCTGCCGTCCCGCCCCGGCATGTCCTTCGCCGAGGAGGCGGACCCGGCGCTGGTGGAGGCGGACAAGGCCGTGGACATGGAGCTGGCGCCCGGCGAGTTCTTCATCTTCAACGAGCGCATGCTGCACCGCTCGGCGCCGAACCACTCCACCCGCCGCCGCCTGGGCTTCTCGGCCCGCTACACGCTGCCCCAGGTCAGCATCCTGGACCAGGACTCCGCGCCGCTGTTCCCCGGGCACGCCTGTGTGCTGGTCAGCGGCAGCGACGCGATGGGCCTGAACCGCATGACCGAGCCCCCGGCCCGCTGAGCCGTTGGCGTCGCCGACGATGGCTGACCCTTTCGCTGCGGAACAGCGTTGGCTGGAGGGCCTGTTACGGGCCGTCCACGACCCGCTCGGCGGGGCGGGCGGCCCGTGCACGTACGGCCGCCTCGCCCCGGCCGGGCCGCTGTGGCGCCCGGCCGGGGAGTCGGCGCACCTGCTGTGCCTGGTCGTGGCGGGTTCCCTGACCGGGGAGGTGGCCGGCCTGCCGGTGCTGCTCAGCCCCGGCCGGGCGCTGTGGGTGCCGCCGGGCACCGACTGCACGCTGCGCGCCGCGACGTCGGCGGGGGCCACGGCGCCCGCGGCCTACCGGATCGGCTTCTGTGCTGCAACTGTTGAAGCCTTGGCCGCCGCGGACTGCCCGCGCCAGGCGCACCCGTTCCTGCTCGCCGAGAACGCCTGGGAGCTGCGCCCGCTGCTCGACGCGCTGGTCCGCGACCTGGACACCCGGGCGCCGCTGGCGCTGCTGCGTTCCCGGTCGCTGCTGGTCGCCGCGCTGGCGACGCTGCTGCGCGGCGCGGACCGGGAGCCCGCGGCGGCCGGGACCGTACCCGGCCGGCCGGCGCCGCTGACGGCCCGGCAGCGCGCGGCACTCGAGGCGTACGCCGACGCCCACCCGGCCGCACGGCCGTCGGTGCGCGAGCTCGCGGTGGCGGCCGGACTGTCCGAGGCCGAGTTCCGGCGGCGGTTCAGGGCGGCGTACCGGCTCTCGGCGCGCAGCTGGCTGCTGCGCCGCCGGATCCACGCGGCGGCGCGGATGCTGGACGAGGCGGACCGGACCAGCGTCGGCGCGGTCGCGGGGCGGTTCGGGTACACGGACGTCTTCCTCTTCAGCCGCCAGTTCAAGGCGGTGCTGGGCATGTCGCCGCGGGCGTGGCGGGAGCGGGCGCGGCGCGCCCCCGCCCCCGCCCCCGCCGGCCGTCAGGCCGAGTGAATGTGCGGGTCACCGTTCTCGACGGCGAACTTCTTCAGCGTGTAGACCGGGTCGTCGGGACTGGTCACCTTGTCCACGCCCTTGTAGTAGACCTTCATACGGTCGGCGGTCAGGTCGGTGATCACGTAACCGCAGTGCAGATCGGCCCACTTCATCTGCGGGTTGACCCGTCTGCGGACCTGCCGGGCCTCGTTCGCCGCCGGGTTGAAGTCCTGGGCGCTGGTGATGGACAGGCTGGTGAATTCGACGCCGAGCGGGGCGGACTCCGGCACGTCCAGGTCCGACGGCAGCTCGGAGACGTAGCCGCAGTGCACATCGCCGGTGAGGACGACGAAGTTCTTCAGGTCCCCGCCGGTGCGGGCGGCCCGTACGGCGTCGAAGAGGCGCTGCTGGGAGGCCCGGTAGCCGTCCCAGTTGTGCGCGGAATAGGTGGGCGCCGCGGTCGTGGAGCTGGCGGTGTTGGTGAGGGCCATCAGGACGCCCTGCGGGACGATGTTCCAGCGGGCCGGGGTGGCGGTGAGCCCGTCGCGGAGCCACCGCTCCTGCGCGTCCCCGAGGATGCTGCGGGCCGGGTCGCGGCGGGCGGGGGAGTCCGGGATGGTGTTCGGGGTGAGTGCGGCCGACCGGTACTGCCGGGCGTCGGCCATGTCGAACTGCGCGAGGCCGCCCCAGCGCAGCCGCCGGTACAGCCGGGCGTCGGGTCCGCTGGGCCGCTGCGGCAGCCGCAGCGGCATGTGCTCCCAGAAGGCCCGGTACGCGGCGGCCTGGCGCAGCAACTGCGCCTCGGTAGTGGCCTGGTAGTCGTCCCACACCTCGTGGTCGTCCCACATCACCGCCCAGGGCACGTGCCGGTGCGCGGCGATCACCTCGGGCTGGCTGTTGTAGAGCGCGTAGCGCAGCCGGTACTGGTCGAGGGTGGTGGTCTCGACGGCCAGCTCCGCCGGAAGCCCTGCGGGTATCTGCCGTCCCGGGTTGATCTGTTGGACCGGGTACTCGTAGAGGTAGTCGCCGAGGAAGAAGACCATGTCCAGTTCGTGCGCACCGATATCGGCCATCGTCTGGAAGTAGCCGGCCCGGTAGTTCATGCAGGAGGCGAAGGCGTAACGCATCGCCGGCATCGTCCCGGCGGCCGGCGCCGTGCGGGTACGGGCCGGTTCGCTGAGGTGCCCGCCGGCGGAGAACCGGTACCAGTAGGCGGTACCCGGCCGCAGCCCCCGGACGTCGGCGTGCACGGAGTACGCGTACTCCGCCACCGCCTCCTCGCTCCCGGACGCGACCACGCGCCGGAAGCCCTCGTCGGTCGCCACCTGCCACTTCACCTCGACCGCGAGCCCGGGGACCATCCCGGCCAGCGGGGCGAGCGGCTCCGGCGCGAGGCGGGTCCACAGCACCACGGAGTCGGTGGTGGGATCCCCGGAGGCGACCCCCATCCGGAAGGGATAGTCGAAGGCGGCGCGGCCACGGTCAGCGGCAAAGGCCGCAGTGGCCGGCAGCTGCAGCGCGAACGCCAGCCCGGCGGCGCCACCGCCCATCGCGAGCAGGAAGCGTCTTCGGTCGTGGGCGGCGAGGGAGGACAGCGACCGCCGGAATCGGGCGTCGCGTGCGGCATGACCCGGCTCTGTACGCGAGATCGGCATCGCGCCAACGTAGAGCGGCAGCGGCCGGGGGTACATGGACCGAATCCACGAGACATGACCTTTGCACGACGCAAGCGCGACTGCGATGACGAGCAGAAGCCGACTCCTCCGCCCCAGTGAGCGATTCGGCGGGCCGCCCTAGCGCTTGCGGGCCACGCCTCCGTACACCGAGACCTGCGCGTCCGTCACCGTCTGAGCCGTGCCGACCGCGACCGGGTCCGGCCGCGGGCGCGGGAGGGACGAGACGCCCGGGGCGATGAGGTCGAGGCCAGGGGTCCACGAGCGGCGTGCTCGACCTCGGAGCGATCGACCGGAGAACGACAGAAGGGCCCTCACAGGTGTTGACCTGCGAAGACCCTTCGGAATGTCGGGACGGCGGGATTTGAACCCACGACCCCTTGACCTCCAGCTCAGGTGCCCCTGAGCGGCGTGCTCCGGTCCTTCCTCGAGGTCGGCAACCAGCGTACTCAGCCGAGTAAAGGAGTCGAGTGAACCCGGAGGGACCCCGGGTTCACACCTCGCCGAAGGTGAAGATCCCGTCCAGCCGGTCCGCTACCAGTGCGGTGGCGACCGGTGCCTCCCGGCCGCCCCGGGTGTCGATCCGCACCAGCCGCCGCGCGAGGTCCGTCGCACCGCGCCAGGCGTCCGCGCGTTCATCGGGGTGCTCCCGGGGGTGTGGTGAGTCGTCGTCATATGCGGTGCTGGGGCGCTGGTGCGGCCCGGGTGCTGTCGCGCACCACCAGGGTCGGCACGAGTGCGATATGCGCGTGCGGACCGCGCTCGGCATCCTTGGCCAGGCTCGCCGCGGCCAGCAGCCGCACCGCCTCCGCGGCGATCCGGTCGCGGGGCTGATGGACTGTGGTCAGGGCCGGTTCGGCCAGCCGGGAGAACTCGATGTCGTCGTATCCGGTCACCTGCACCTGCCGGGGCACCGAGAAACCGTGGGCCCGGCAGGCGCGGGTGGCCCCGAGCGCGATGAGGTCATCGGCGCATACGAGCGCGTCCGGAAGGCCGCCCTCCGCGATCAGCCGGGCCACGGCCTCCTCGCCCCACTCGACGCTGTAGTCCCCGAGTAGCACCTCGTGCGGTTTCACCTCGATGTTCAGCTCCTCGGCACGCCGCCGGAACCCGGCGAACCGCTGCTCAGTGGAGGAGTGGGTCATCAGCGAGCCGATGTAGGCCGCGGACCGCGCCCCGCCGTCGTGGAGGTGGTCCATGACCTGCCGCATCGCCGCGACGTCGTCGACGCCGACCCAGTCGGTGGTGGTGCCGTCGACGAATCGGTCGAGCTGGACGAGCGGCAGCTGCTCCGCGGTCTGCTGTACGGCGGGCCGGCTGTCGACGCCATGGCTCGGGCTGACGATGATGCCGTCGACGTTGCGCGCGGCGAGCGAGGCCAGCCGGCGCGCCTCGATCCGCGGGTCGGAGCGCGCGTCGCACAGGAACAGCTCCTTGCCCTCCTTCCCCAGGGCGTGTTCCACGCTCTCTACCAGGGAGGTGAAGAACGGGTTGGTGATGCTGGGCACGACCATCCCCACGGTGTCGGTGCGGCTGTTGCGCAGCGACCTGGCGATGACATTGACCTGATAGCCCAGGTCGTCGGCGGCGCGGCGGACCTTGCGTTCGACCGCGGCCGAGAACTGGCCCCGCCCGGAGAGCACCCGCGACACGGTGGCGGTGGAGACACCGGCCCGCTCGGCGACCTGAGCGATCGTGACCCGCTGCAATCGATTGCCTTCCTGCCCGGAAACATGGCGGTCACCTGGCTCAAATACCGATGTGACCTGACGTGTTTCATCAGCATAGAGCCTTGACACGGCTGCTGACCCTTGCCTACGGTCCTCCGCAGTTCAACTGTAATCGATTGCGTAAAGGTGGCCCGATGACGACGTCCGGGAGTACAAGCGGCCTTGGGGTCTTCCCGCCCCGACCGAACGCGATCAAGGAGCTGTTCGGAACTCCGCAGGTCGTCATCGGTGTGGTGCACCTGCCGCCGCTGCCCGGCAGCCCGCACTACAAGGGCGTCCCGCTGGACGAGATCTGCGCCTTCGCGGTCGAGGAGGCGCGGGCCTATCTGGAGGGCGGCTGCCACGGGCTGATCGTGGAGAACCACTGGGACATCCCGTTCCTCAAACCGGGCGAACACGGTTATGAGACCTCGGCGGCGATGGCCGTGGTGACCGACCGGGTGCGGCACGCCGTGCTGGCGGGAGCCGGCGGCGGGCTCGGGGTCAGCGTGCTGTCCAACGCCGCCGAGTGCTCCACGGCCTCCGCCTGGTGCGGCGGCGCCGGATTCGTACGGGTCAACCAGTGGGCCAATGCCTATGTCGCCAACGAGGGCATCATCGAGGGCCAGTCGGCACACGCCACCCGCTACCGCAGCCGGATCGGTGCCGGCCCGGTCAAGGTCTTCGCCGATGTGCACGTCAAGCACGGTTCGCACGCCATCGTCGCCGACCGCACGCTGGCCGAACAGACCGAGGACGCCGAGTTCTTCGGTGCCGATGTGCTGATCGCTACCGGCTCGCGGACCGGTGACGCCGCATCGCTGGAGGAGGTCGAGGGCATATCCGCCCACACCACTCTGCCGGTGGTGATCGGCTCCGGTATCACCGCGGACAACATCGGCGGTCTGCTGCCGGCTTGCGACGGGGTGATCGTCGCGTCCTCGGTGAAGGACAACGGCCGCTGGTGGGGCCGGGTCGACCGGGCCAAGGTCCGCGAGCTGACCACCGCGGCGGCCAAGGCCGGAGTGGTGCTCCCGTGATCGTCTTCTGCGGGTACGCCAACATCGACCTGACCGTCGGTGTGCCGGCGCTTCCCGCTCCCGGTGGCCGCGTGCAGGCGACCGCCGTCCGCCGGGGCCACGGTGGGATGGCCGCCAACGCCTCGGTGGCCGCAGCCCGCGCGGGGGCCGACGCGTGGTTCGCCGGTGTGGTCGGACCGGAGCCGCAGAGCACGGCGTTCCTCGCCGCGCTCGCCGCCGACGGGGTCCGTACCGACTGGACCGCTCGCACCGGCACCCTCACCACCGCCGTCGTGCTGCTCACCCCGGACGGCGAACGGGCCGTCATCAGCCAGGACGACGAGCTGGACGCCGGGCACATCAGCCGTACGGTACGGGCCGCGCGCGCGGCCGGGGCCAACTGGCTCTACCTCGACGGCTACCGCTTTCCCGAGGCCGCCGACGTACTGGCCGAGGCAGCCGCCGACGCCCCGCCCGGGAGGCCGGGACCGGGCCTGGTGGTGGACCTCGACGGCTGCGACCGGGCGGAGGCGATGCGCACCGCGCTCTCCGCGGCCGATCACGCCGTCGTCGGCCGGCCACTGGCCGTCGCGCTGCTGGGCGGAGATCCGGACCTGGTCCGGGTCGCCGCCGACCTGGACGTCCATCTGATCGTGACCGACGGTTCGCGCGGCTGGACCCTGCTGACCCCGGCCGGTGAACGCCACCACGGTCCGGCGATCGAGGTGGACACGGTCGACGCCACGGGGGCCGGAGACTGCTTCACCGGCGCATACTGCGCCGAACTCGACCGGGGCCGGACCCCGTTGGAGGCGGCGCGCTTCGCCGCCGTCGCCGCCGGACTGTCCTGTACCCGGCGTGGTGCCCGTGACGGGCTGCCCGGTCGCCGGGACATCGACTCCTGGCTCTCGGACCACCCCACTCCCGAAACCCCGGAGCCGACCCGCACCAGGTAAGACAAGGAGAGCAGATGCGCCAGAAAGTGACGGCCGTGGTCGCGCTGAGCCTGCTGCTGACGACCGTCGGCTGCGACACCCAGGCCCGCCGCGAGATGGCGGCCGAGAAGAAGAGCGCCGAGCAGGGCCCGCCGCCGCCTGCGGAGGTCGCCCGCTCCTGTACCGTCCGCGGCCACGCTCCGAAGATCGGTATCGTGCCCATCAACCTCCAGGCGCTGTTCTTCAACCAGATCAACACCGGCGCCCGGACCGTGGCCCGCAAGGCCGGGGTGAAGACCCAGATCGTCAACGGCAACGACGACTCCGCCACGCAGGCCAACGCCATCGACGACCTGGTGGCCAACCACTACGACGCCATCATCGTGGACGCGGTCGACACCGAGGGCATCAGGCCCGCCATCCGCCGGGCCAAGGCGGCGGGCGTGCCGGTCGTCGCCGTGGACGCCACCGTCGACGACCCCGCGGTTTCGGTGCAGGTCGGCGTCGGCAACGCGGAGGGCGGCCGGCGGATCGGCGAGGCCCTGCTGAAGACGGCCGGCAACCGCGGTGGGATCGGCATCGTCGGCGCGCTCAGCAGCACCATCCAGAACGAGCGGCAGAAAGGTTTCACCGACGCCGTCACCGCCAAGGGCATGAAGATCCAGAACGTGGTCGACGGCCGCAACATCCAGGAGAACGCCCAGACCGCCGCCGAGAACCTGCTCACCCGCGACCCCGACCTGAAGTACGCCTACGCCACCGGTGAACCCGCCCTGATCGGCCTGTCCGCCGCCGTGGTCGGCCAGAACCGCACCAAGAACGTCAAGGTCGTCGGATGGGACCTGTCCAGCCAGGCCGTCGACGGACTGCGGGCCGGCTGGATCACCGGCGTGCTGCAGCAGAACACCTTCCGGTTCGGCTACGAGGCCATGAACTCCGCGATCGACCTGGCCTGCGGCCGCACCGCCCGCAAGAACGTGCCCGTTCCCACCCAGCTGGTGACCCCGGACAACGTCAAGAACTACCTCTACTACCTGGAGAAGTGATGGGCGAGAGCGCGCTGGTCTCCCTGCGAGGAATCACCAAATCATTCGGCGCCGTCCGCTCGCTGCGCGGCGTCGACCTGACCCTGGCCCCAGGCGAGGTGCTCGGCCTGGTCGGCGACAACGGCGCCGGGAAGTCGACCCTGATGAAGGTCCTGGCCGGAGCGGTCCAGCACGACAGCGGGCAGATCTCCATCGACGGCCGTGACGTCCGCTTCACCAGCCCCGCCGACGCCCGGCGCGAGCGGGTCGGCATCGTCTACCAGGACCTCGCCCTGTGCGACACCCTCGATGTGGCCAGCAACCTGTTCCTCGGCCGTGAACCACGCAAAGGCCCCTTCATCGACCGCGCGACGATGCATGCCCAAGCGGCCGAAACCCTCTCTGAACTGCACGTCCGGGTGAAATCCACCTACCAGGAGATCGGCGAGCTGTCCGGAGGACAGCGGCAGGCCGTGGCGATCGCCCGTGCGGTGTCGTTCCGCCCGCGCGTACTGATCCTGGACGAACCCACCGCCGCCCTCGCCGTCGCCGAGGTCCGGCAGGTGCTCAAGATGATCCGCGACGTCGCCGCCCAGGGCGTCGGCGTCATCCTGATCACCCACCGGCTGCAGGACCTGTTCGAGGTCTGCGACCGGATCACCGTGATGTACGAGGGCCGCAGCGTCGAGGACGCCTCGATCTCCGATCTCGACATCGAACGGCTCGTCGCCATGATCACCCGATCCGGCGCCACGAACGGCGGGCCCGGCACCCAGGAGGTGGCCTGAGATGAGCGCCGACACCGCGATACGCACCACCGCCGTACTGGGCCGGCCGCCGGGCCGCTGGCAGCGCGCCAACAAGGCCACCCTGGCCATGCTCGGCGTGGCGGTCGCGCTCTTCCTCGGCTTCGGCATCGCCGCCCCCAACTTCCTGACCTTCACCAATCTGGCCAACCTGGCCACCCAGGTGGCGATCACCCTGATCGTGGCGGTTGCCATGACCTTCGTGATCAGTACCGGGCAGATCGATCTGTCCGTGGGCTCGATCCTCGCGTTCACCGCCACCTGCACCGCCGAGATGCTGCAATCCGGCTGGGACTCCTCCGTGGTGATCGTCGTGGCGCTGCTCGCCGGGCTCTTCTGGGGCGCCGTCAACGGATGGCTGTCGGCGTATCAGAAGATCCCCCCGTTCATCGTCACCCTCGCCACCATGTCGGTCGTCCGCGGTCTGGCACAGCTGTGGACCAAGGGGTTCTCCGTCCCCGTCGACGCCCGGCTCTTCGTCGCCAAGCTCGGCGACGCCTCCTTCCTCGGGCTGTCCGCACTGGCCTGGATCGCCCTGGCCACGGTCGCCGTCGGAGCGGTCCTGCTGTCGAAACTGCCGTTCGGCACCCACGTCAACGGCATCGGCTCCCAGGAGGAGTCGGTACGACGGGCGGGGGTGAACACCGCCCGGATCAAGATGATCACCTTGATGCTGACCGGCGTGGCCGCCGGTCTCGCCGGGCTGCTCACCGCGGCCAGGCTCGGCTCCGGCTCCGCCAACTCCGGACAGGGCTTCGAACTCACCGTGATCGCCGCGGTCGTGCTCGGTGGCACCAATCTGTTCGGCGGCCGGGGCACCGTGCTCGGCACCGTCATCGGCGCCCTCATCACCGGAGTCATCGCCAACGGCCTCAACCTGCTGGGTGTGAGCCCGTTCCTCACCCCCATCGTCACCGGACTCGTGCTGCTCGCCGCGATCTGGTTCAACCTGCGCGGCCGGGCGATGGCCGACCTGTTCGCCCATTGGACGGGCCGCTCATGAGCGGCCCTTCCCCCCGCACCGTGACCACGGTGACCGGGCCCGTTCCCACCACCGGGCTCGGCCTCACCCTCACCCATGAGCATCTGGGCAACGACGTCCGCAAAGCCGTCACCACTCCGCCCGACCCCCGGCTCGGTCATCTGCGCGACGCCCGCACCACACCCGAACTGGCCTGGCTGCTGCGCGACTGGCCCTATGCCTGCCTCGACCACTGTGTGCTCGACGACGCCGAAGCGATGCTGGCCGATCTGCGCGCGTTCGCCGCCGCCGGGGGCGGCACGATCGTCGACGTCACCCCGGCCGGACCGGGCCGCGACCCGGCGGCGCTGCGCGCGTTCTCCGAGGACACCGGCGTACGGGTGGTTATGGGCAGCGGCTGGTACCTGGAGCCGTATCATCCCCGGCCGCTGTCACCGGCGGACGAGCGCCCGCTTGCCGTCGCACTGCTGGCCGAGTTCGCCGAGGGAGCCGAGTCCACCGGGATCCGGCCGGGCGTCATCGGCGAGATCGGCGTCTCCCCGCGGTTCACCGAGGGCGAGCACACCGCGCTGCGCGCCGCCGCGCGCGCCCAGCGCGACACCGGTGTCCCTCTGTACGTCCATCTGCCCGGCTGGCAGCGCCGCGCCCATGAGGTCCTCGACCTGGTACTGGGCGAGTACGGGGTGGCGCCGGCCGCCGTGGTGCTGTGCCATATGGACCCCTCGCACGCCGACCCGGACTATCAGCGGTCGGTGGCCGACCGCGGCGTCTGGCTCGAATTCGACATGGTCGGCATGCCGTTCCGCTACCCCGGCGAGGGGCAGTCCCCGGCACCCCACGAAACCGCGCGCGCCATCGCCGGGCTCATCGCCCGCGGACACGGCGACCGGCTGCTGCTCAGCCACGATGTGTTCCTCAAGAGCATGCTCACCGCCTACGGCGGCAACGGCTTCCGCTACGTACCCGAGCTGTTTCTCCCACGCCTCGTCGAAGAGGGCGTGGCCCGGCAGCCCGCCATGGAGCTGCTGCACACCAATCCGGCCCGGCTGTTCGAGCACGCCGCCGCGCCCTGACCACGCCCCACCTTTCCACTTACTTCCCGTTACGAAGGAGCACCCTGTGAGCCGCGTCCTGATCGCCGGTGAGAGCTGGATCTCCCAGTCCACACACATCAAGGGGGTCGACTCGTTCACCACCAGCGCCTATGTGACCGGAGTCGAGCCGTTGCGCCGCGCGCTGGAGGGCCGCGGGCACGAGGTCACGCACCTGCCCGCGCATCTGGTACCCGGGCAGTTCCCGGGCGACGCCGAGGCGCTCGCCCGCTACGACGTCGTCGTCCTCTCCGACATCGGGGCGAACTCCCTCCAGCTCTCTCCCGAGGTGTTCGAGCGGGGCACACCGGGGGCCGACCGGATCGAGGCACTGCGCGGATGGGTCGGCGACGGCGGCGGGCTGCTGATGGTCGGCGGCTATCTCTCCTTCACCGGTTTCGAGGGCAAGGCCGCCTACCGCAACACTGCGCTGCACGAGGTGCTGCCGGTCGAGCTGCTGCCCGAGGACGACCGCGTCGAACTCCCGGCGGGCGGCCGCCCGTCGGCTGTCGACGCAGGCCATCCCGCCCTCGGCGGGGTGACCGGCGAATGGCCACCGCTGCTCGGCTACAACCGCGTCCGGCCACGTCCGGGCACCGAGGTCCTGGCCACCTTGGCCGGCGACCCCCTGGTGGCGGTGGCCGTGTACGGCGCGGGGCGGTCGGCGGTGTTCACCTCCGACTGCTCCCCGCACTGGGCGCCCCCAGCGTTCTGTGAGCGGTGGGACGGCTACGCCCGGGTCTTCGGCGGCCTCGTCGAATGGCTCTCCCGGTGAGCCGGTCCGAGCGGCTCCTTGGAGCCACCGCCCCGGTCATGGAACAAGCACTGCGCATGCGCTTCGTCACCGAGGTCACGGCCGGCACGATCAGCGACGCCGACTACGCCGACTACCTGGAGATCGAGGCTGCGTTCGTGGAGACGGCCACCCGGCTGCACGGACTGGCCGTGTGGGGAGCCCCGGACCGGACGGCGCTGGAGCGCAACGCCCGTGCCGTCCACGCGCTGACCACCACCCAGGCGGACTACTTCCGCGCCGCCCGCGCCGCCTGGCCCGTCCCCGCCCGGCCGGGCGCCGCCCGACGGGCCGAGGTGCTGTCGCGGTACGCGCTCGACGCGGCGCGGGAGGGCGGCTACCCGGCGGTGATGACCATGCTGTTCGCGGCGGAGAGCCTCTACCTCACCTGGTGCACCCGGGCACACGAACGCGGCACCGTCCCCGACGGCGCAATGAGTGCCTGGGTGGCGCTCCACGCCGACCAGGCATTCCGGGACGGGGTACGGGCGCTTGCGGCGGAGGTCGACGCCCTCCCGGACGACATCCCCCAGGAGCGGCTGACCCGCTGGTTCACCGGCATGCTGGAAGCGGAAATCGCCTTCCACGACGCGGTGTTCGGTTGACCGGACCGCGGCGGGGCGAGATTAGCAAGGTGCAGCGGCCGTGGGCCCGGTATGGGAGCGGGAGAACCGCTGCATGCCGGCAGGATTCACCGGGACGAGGAGCCTGCCGAAACGCGATACGCGCAGTCCGGCCTCGTCGAGGTGCAGTTCGCCGGGGCACTGATGAGCCTCGGCGCTCACCAACGTAGAACTCGGCAAGGGCGACGCCGATCGGGCGGCTGCAACAGCGCTGGAGATAGTCGACCCTGCCCAGGGCATGGCGTCCCAGTGGTTCGTGACCGCTTCCGGTCCGTACGGCAGACCCTCGCCAAGCATCGCGGAGGCGACCGAGGTCGTCTCGCCCGCGATGACGACCGTGCGGCGGCCCTTGTCGCAGACGGGCGCGACCGCAACGGTGAGGAGCCCCCGGCATGCATATCCAGCTCTCGGCGGAGCTCGTCGTCCGCGACTCGACCGGCCCCTGCCCGCCGTCACATCTGCTGGCCGCCTGAGCCCGCCGCCGCTCGCAGACCCGGTCACCGCGTTCGAGCGCGCCCTCAAAGAATCCGACCGTGCGGCGGGTGCGCACGCTGCGTGATTGATGGCGGAAGTGCCGCCGTCACGGCGCCATCACGTGTACTCCACAACGAGACCCCCGCCTTATGGGCAAAGCCGCTGGTCACCGTGTCGGGACGGCGGGATTTGAACCGACGACCCTCAACCCCCAGCCGGGTCGACCAGGGACCAGGGTGATCGTCCTCACCGGCACCGATGACCTCGAACTCGGTCAACAGGCCCTGATGGCTGGCGCTCACGGCTTCCTCACCAAGTCATCCGACCCGGCCGTTCTCGTCGCGCCTCTGCTCACCATCGCCAGCGGTCTCTGCGTGCTCGAACGCGACATGGTCGACGCCTTGTTGGCCACGGCACGCAAGTCTCCCGGGCGAGCTCCTGGACAAGCTCTCCGCCCAGGAGCTGCAGCTTTGGGCCCTCCTTGCGCGGGGCGTGGATACAGCGACTTCGCCCAGCGCATGCTGGCCTCGGATCGCACCGCCAAGCGGATGATCTCAGCGCTACTCCGCAAGATCCACGCCACCAACAGAACCGAGGCCGCGGGCCTTACGGGCCGCTACGGCATCCTCGACGCCACGGTGGCGGACTGATCGCGCTCACAGCGGGTGGAAGTCGGGCAGCGCCCAGGACTTGTCGAAGAACGGCTGGCTGGGCGCGTAGAGGCGGAAGTAGACGAACCAGCCGTCCTCGGCGACGGTCTGCATCCAGTTGGTACGGGCGCCGTCGGGGGCGGTCGGCCCGATGTAGAGGTCGATGCTGCCGTCCTCGTTGAACTGCAGTTGCTCGTCGCGGCTGTCGAGGCTGACGCTGCGGATGTCGGTTCCGCCGTTGTCGTAGGGGCGGCGGGTGTTCTCGCTGTAGAGACTGAGCGACCAGAACTGCGCGACGGGCACGGGCGCGGATACGTGGAGGCGGTAGCTGCGGTCGGCGCGCAGCAGGCGGCCGGCGCTGTCGCGTTTGGCGGTCAGGTAGGCCTGGCCGGCACCGGGGGTGGGGTGGGCCATGCCCTTGGTGGTGGTGACGGCCTCGTAGAACAAGGTGGCCCGCTGGTCGAGCTGCAGGATGGTGTCGGTCTCCTGCTCGAGCTCGAAGTCGATCAGCTTGTACCAGTGCGTGGCCGGCCAGTACGGGGTGGTGTAGCGGGGGTTGACCTGGAGATTGCGGACGTACAGCTCTCCGAGCGCGGCGGCTTCGGCCAGGATGCGGCGCTGCCGCTCGTCGGGCTCGAAAGTCCGGCCCTTGGCGATGCCGAGAGGTTCGAGCATCGCCATGAATCCTTTGTCGACCTCGCGGACCGGCTCCTCATCCAGCACGGCCGCCAGCACCTCCCAGAACCGCAGGCCGCGGTCGGGGGTGGCACTCCACTCGCGGTCGACGCCCTCGATGAACTGCACCGGCACGGGATCGGAGCCGGCGCGCGAGACCTTCAGGCCCGCCTTGGCCGCGGCCATCAGCGACGGGTCCTGGGTCAGGACGCGGAAGGCGATAAAGACATTCGCCGTCTGCGCATGCGCCACGAACCTGCCGGAGTCCGCGAAGGGGGCGGCGTCGTGGCCGGGGCCGAGTACGACGTAGCCGCCGCCCTCGCCCTGGTCCGGGCCGGTCAGGCCGAGGTCCACGACCGGGCGCTGCCAGAAGTCCAGCACCCCGCCCGCTGTCGGGCCTGCCGGGTAGTCGATCAGGACCGGGCCGTCGCTGAGGTTGGTGAAGTTGATGATGTACGGGGTGGTGAGATTCGCGGTCACAATGCCGCGCTTCTCGCGCAGCGAGTCGTACACCACGAAGTCGCCGACATCCTTCGCCCCGAACGTCTCCATTGCACGATCGCGCCAGGTGGCGAACCCGACGAGGGGCAGCGCCCATAAGTACGCCTGGGCGGCGCGCTGCAAGTCGAATTGATCGAATAGCACTGCGGATGACTCGTCGTTCGGGAAGGTGTGCTCCAGCTCGAGTGAGCCGAAGGGGGTCTCGATCGTCTCGTCGCCGGCCATTCGCGCATTACGCAGATCACTCATGGCACACCATTTCCCTCCCTCGAGGCGAGGGAGCCGGCGACCTGGCCGTGACCCCCTCCTGCTCCTGCGACCCGGACTCTAAACAGGTCAGAGGGCCGACCCATCACCCACGATGGGTGATGGGGCTCAGCCTTGCCGGGGGGCGGACGACGATCTCGCCGATCTCGACGCCCCGCGGCTGCTCAATGGCGACCGCGATGGTCCGGGCCACGGCGTCCGGATCGATGCCGAGGTCGGTCATGTTGCGCTGGACCTGCTCGCGTACCTCCGGCGGCATGTCCATGGAGTCGACGAGTTCGGTGCGTACGTAACCGGGCGAGACGGAGGTGGTGGTGGCGGCCTAGACGGCCTGGGTCGGCACGAGCTTCAGGCCCGACGTCGAGACGGCCGTCACGAGGTGCCTCTCGGCCCCGCGCGTCCCCGGTGCGGCTAAGGCTGAGCGATCTCACTGAATCTTCGAGCCGGCGTTGCTCTCGCGTGGCCGGGCGCGGAGATCCAGGTGTTGGCGTAACCGCCGTCCGGCACGGTCCTCCCGAGCGCTGCGGCCAGGACATGAGCAGCCGGCAGCGGTGGCATGGTGCTGCCGATCTGCTGCGCGATGTCGCGGCCAGACCATGGATAGTCGACGGGGAAGTACTGCAGGCGACCTGCCTCCGCAGTTGACAGGCGACCGATCACGTCGCCTGTCTCGTCCTCGAGCCGGAGTCGGGAGACCTTGCCGGTGACGGTGCATGTCGGCTCGCTGCTCAAGCGACGGCCACGCGCCTTCGGATCACCGCCTGTCCCGTAGTTCGACACAGCGACGAACGGCGCAGGACGATCCAGTGCCTCGCGCATAGACACCCACGGGCGGGCGCGGCAGCAGGGCCTGACGGCGGATCTCGGGGAGGCCGACGGACAGGCGCTCCCGTTCGACGACGCCTGCTTCGACACCGACGTCTGCACCCTGGGGCTGAACGCCATCCCCGACGACCGGGCTGCGGTGGGGGAGACGCACCGAGTCCTTCGGCCTGGGGGCAGGCTGCTGCTTCTGGGCCACGTCGCCAGCCATCACCTGCCCGTCCGGCTTTTGCAGCGATTGCTGGAGAAGGCGGCGGTGCGGATGGCTGCCGATCACCAGACGCGCCGGCCGTGCCCGGTCCTCGTCTCCGCGGGGTTCACGATCGAAGAACAGGTGCGCTCAAGGGCTGGTGTGATCCAGCGCATTTCTGCTGTCAAGGGGCGTCGATCGCGCTCGCGTGCCCGCTCATGACGTGCGGCATGCACGGCGACGGCACGCACAGGTGCAGTAGGAGCGGTATCTCCTTGGGCGTGGGCTCAAAGCCCTGCACGTGGGTCTACAGGACCGGCACCGACGAGGCAGGCGAGGGCATAGACATCCGGATCCGCCCCGTACCCAATGCCTGGCTCTGGGAACGGGACTCGGCTCCGCCGAGGAGCGGGTTCTGGCCCCACTTCGCGGGTTCTGGGCGCTTGATCGGGAACGAGAGTTGGCCCCACCTGGGGCGGCCGTAACTCCCGGATGAGATGCTGAGATCATGCCGGGATGGAGTTCGTTCTTGAGCCGCCCACCGGCATCGGCCCGCTGATCATCGGCATGCCTCGTGACGATGCGGATGCCGCCATTCTGGGACTGCGTGACGTGGCGTCGATCTCTGCATCGGATCAACCGGGACAGCACATCTTCCGGCCGAGCGGACTCATGATCAGCATCCACTGTATGCAGGGCCGGCTGAAGGCCGTCGAGCTCGGCCGCCCGTCAGCGGCAACGGACCACGTGCACTTCCGCGGCGTCGACGTGTTCGGGTTGCCGGCGGCGGAGGTCGTGCGCCGGATGTCGAACGTCGCCACGATCGAGCCGGATCCCGACGATCCTGCTTCGTTCATCGCGCCGGATCTGCTGCTGAGTTTCTGGCGGCCGTTCGCTGCCGATGATGAGCCGGAGGAAGAGCAGGGCTACTACTTCAACTCGGTGCTGCTGGCCCGACCGGGCTATTACGACACCCCCGCAGAAGCGGCCGCGCGAGTGCAGTGACCGGCCAGATCTGCCGGGTCAGCCACTGTCAGCGGTCTGCTGGCTGCGGGTCTGGGCGAGTCGGTAGGAATCGCTCCCGGTCTCGATGATGTTGCTGCCGAAGGTGAGGCGGTCGACGATGGCGGCGCAGAGCCGGGGATCGGTGAAGGTCTTGGTCCAGCCATCTGGGGCTGGCACTTGTTCCCTCACAAGAGTTGCCGCTGCCACCTGGCCGTATCCCTCTCAAACGGTCCTCGTTGGTTCTCGTGGTGATGCCGCAATTTTGAAGGTGCCACCTTGACCGTTCAGGTGCGAGGAAGGTGTGCCGTGGCCGAGGCGAGACTGCAGGTCATCGCGGGCGGAGCCGTCCCGCAGGAGCCGTTGGTCACGGACCCGTGGCAGTTCCAGGCTGCGTGCGTCGACGCGTTCGTCGCCTCCTGGCGAGTTCGCGGCTTTAGTCCGGTGACCATCGACAACGACATCGGGCTGCTGGAGCGGACGCTGAAGGCTCTGGGCCGGCCGGCGTGGGAGGTCACTCCGGAGGATGTCGACCGGGTGGTGGGTGACCTCGCGGTGCAGGGCCGCAAGACCTCGACCCGACGCGAGTATGTGCAGATCTTCAAAGGGTTCCATCGGTTTCTGCAGGCCCGCAAGGCTGCCGAGATCGAGGCTGCCTTCGGTGTCCGGCTCGTCTGCCCGATCGATGATTTCAATGCCTCCCGACACGTCGGCGACGACTCCCCGGCCCTGCTGCCGCCTCCGACGCCGGAGCGGGTGGAGGAGTTCTTCGCCTTTATGAAGCAGCGGATCGCGACCGCGAGGAAGTACGGACCCGCAGCGAGGGACTATGCGATGTTCCGGACGCTGTATCACGCCGGGCTCCGCTCGGAGGAAGCCTCGCTGCTGGAGAAGCCCGACCTGCACTTTGTCCGCGGCCCGTTCGGCAAGCTCCACGTGCGTTTCGGCAAGGGCGCCCATACTTCCGGGCCCCGGCCGCGGTGGGTGCCCATGCTCGACGGGCTCGATCTGGTGCTGCGGTGGTTCCTGGACGATGTGCGGCCCAAGTTCCCTGACTCTCCCGTGTTGTTCGCCGACGAGTCCGGCGGCCCTCTGCATCGCGGGACTATCCGCAATCGGCTCCGCTATTTGATGGAACTCGAAGGCCAGCCAACGAACGAGCGGTTCAGCCCGCATGCCCTGCGGCGAGCGTGCGCGACCCACAACTATGAACGCGGCGTCGATCTCGTGGCGATCCAGCAGATGCTCGGTCACTGGACGGTCAGTTAGACCATGCGTTATGTCCGGCCCTCGGCGACCTTCATCGAAGACGCCTATCAGCGGGCGGTCGCCGGGACCCTGGCCGAGCTGAGCGGGAAGGACACCACGGCATGAAGATCCAATGGCGGCTGCGGATGGCCGCCGCCCAGCGAGAGGTGTGGACCGGCACGGAATTGCGCCGACTCCTGGCGGAGAAGGCTGGCCTGGAGTTGTCCTCAGCATCGGTGTCCGCGCTGTTCACCAAGGAACCCGCCCAGGTGAAGATGACCACCCTGGCGGCGTTGTGCACCGCACTGGACTGCACCCCCAATGACTTGATCGAGGTCGACACCACCCCCGTTGAGCGGCCGATCGCACCCCCTCGCCCGGTGGCCGACCTCCCGCGGGCCGCCTCCGGCCGGGGCCGGTCGATGCCGCCGCTGTGACACGGAGGCGGCGGTGGGTAAGAAGCAACGTGACTGCGTCACCTGCGGAGCCCCGGTCGGATATCTCGACCGCGAACTGTGCTGCTTGTGCTGGCGCCGTCGTGAGGAACAGCAGGCCAAGAACACCTGCCCGGCCTGCGGCCGCGAGCGGGTCCTGCAGGAGGCCACCGGCCGGTGCGTGATCTGCTCGCGCGCCTGCGAGAAGTGCGGACATCCGGTGCGATCACCACAGAGTCAGCTCTGCCGTGACTGCCGCCGCAAAGGCGACCGACGCGCGATCCAGCGGCCGTGTCCGCGCTGCGGTAAGCCGGGCTATCTGCGTGAGACGACCGGCTGGTGCGGTCACTGTTCCCGGCCCCGACCGCAGAAGAAGCCGCCACGGATCTGCCGCGAGTGCGGGCAGATGCGCAGGCATTCCGGACTGGGGCTGTGCTCGGCCTGCTGGCAAAAGCACCCCGGCCGTCCCTTCGTCTGCGGGGAACACCTGCAGGAACGACTTGTCGACCCACCCGTCTGGCTCGACGACTTCGTCGCGCAGGTCGCCGCCCACCACTGCGTCGCCCGAGCCTGCGGCTTCGTCACCGACCTGGGACGGCTCCTGGAGGACGACCACTCCAATTCGCCCCAGGCCCTGCTGGAGCGAGCCCGCCGACCGGGACGATCGATGGGCTCTTTCGCCCGTGCGCTGGAGGACTTTTTCACCATCCGCGGTCTGGCACTGCCCACCGACCAGGCCGAACGACTCGCCGCAGGCCGGCGCCGGCGCCGCGTCGAGGCGGTCCCCGAGCCCCTGCGGCAGGCAGTCGCGGCCTTTGACATCTCCCGGATGCGAGCTCAGGAGCGGGCCCGGCGGGCCGGCACCCGGCCCCGCAGCAATCACACCCTAGAAACCGCCCTGGCGACCATGCGGGACCTGGCCCTCTTCCTGCTCAACGAGCGGAGCAAGAACGACTGGCTCCTCGTCGACGTGCACGACATCGAAGCCTTCCTGACGATCTTGCCCAAGGCTCGCAAGCGGCGGCTGACCGTGCTGCGGCAGTTCTTCCGTTTCGCCCGGGCCCAGAGGCTCGTGCTCGTCGACCCGACACGCGGCCTGGTCGCCAAGGGGACGAACGCCTTCCGTGGCCAGACCCTCGACCTTGCCCAGCAGCGTGCGATGTTCCGCCGCTGGACCACCGACGAGCAGGTGCATCCCCACGAGGCCCTAGTGGGAATGCTCGCCCTGTTGCACGGCGCCTCCAGTGCCAGAGGTCCGGTTGTTGCAACTCGACGACGTGGACCGGCTCGCCCAAACCGTTCGGCTCGGCAAGCGACCTCACCCCGTTCCCCTGGACCCCGCATCCTGGACGGTGTTGCAGCGGTCTCTGGCCCATCGCGAGGCATGGCCGACCGACAACCCGCACGTCATGGTCACCAAAGGAACAAAGGCCGGGCGAAGCCCGGCCTCGATCGCTTATCTCTCACACGTACTGGACGACTGCGGCTATCCACCCCGGATGATCCGCAGCACTCGCCTCGTCGACCTGGTGAACACCATGGACCCCAAACTCGTCGCCGCGGCCTTCGGCATGGACCCCCAGGCAGCCCTGATCTATCTTGCCGACAACATCGATCCCAGCCGCCTGCATGACCAGCAAGAACGGAGTTGAACAAGTGCGTCACCTCACGCCGCCCTTCGCTCTCGGAGCACTCCGCCGCGGGATGCAGATCGAGCAGTTCTTGGGGGCGATCGAACAAGGCGGCCAACACGGTCTCCGGTGGATCGCAATCAGTCCGGGCCGGACCGGTTTCACCGTCTATCTCAGCGATGTCGAAGATGTCGGCAGCGACACCTTCCTGGACATCACCGAGTTTCCACCCCTCGACCCAGACGACGAGACATGGGGAAAAGCGATCACCACGGCTGCCGACCCGGAGGAAGCCATCAGCTTGGCGGAACGTGAGCTTGGGGCGCATCCCGAGCGCTGGGTCAACCAGGGTGTCGTCTGCAGCGAGTACCTCGACTACCGCAACACCTCCAGCGACGCCCGTCCGATGAACCCGTGAAGTTTCGGCAGTACCTCGCACGAGTTCGCCGGAACATGTGCGCTTTGCTGAAGCTCTCGTTTGAGGCGATGGCGACGCTGTTCTTCTCCTCCCTCTCCGTCAGAACCTGGAACAACAGCTCGGCGCCGCGGCGGTCGAGTTCCATGTAGCCCAGTTCGTCGATGCAGAGCAGGTCGACGCGACCGTAGCGGGCGATGGTCTTGGTCAGCTGGCGGCCGTCGGCAGCCTCGACCAGCTCGTTGACGAGCTTGGCGGCGAGCACGTAGCGGACCTTGAAGCCGGCGATCGCCGCCTCGGTGCCCAGCGCGATCAGCAGGTGGGACTTGCCGGTGCCGGAGTCGCCGATCAGGCAGAGCGGCTACCCTTTGCGGATCCACTCGCAGGTGGCCAGAGCATGCACGATAGCCGGGGTGACGTGCGGGTTGGCCTCGAATCCGGCCGCCTTCAGGCGCCGTTCCGAACGACGCCGGTCGCGGTCTTCGCACTCGGCCATCAGCAACTCGACGAGGAAGCCGCGGTAGGTCATCTGCTCACGTTCGGCGGCATCGGCGGCCGCGGGAAACTGGGATCGGATGGTCGGCAGCCGCAGCACCCGGCAGGCGGCGTCGACGGCGGCGTCGGCGGCCTGCTCGGTCAGACCACGGGGTTGGGTGACGGTCATGGCAGCTCTCCCTGGGTGGCGGGATGGTGGTGCTTAAGTAAGGCGTCGTAGGCGGCGACCGAAGGTGGCGGGCGGGTGTCGACCGGCAGCGCGGTCAGCCGGCGCTGGGTGAGCGAGGTGACCTGTGGTGGGGCCGCCGGCAGGGTGGTGGCCCGGGTGAGGGCTGGCGCGGTGTCGCCCTGCGCGGCCTTGCGGTCCTCGACCGCGACGGTGTCCGCGGTCAGCGCGCCGGCCTGCAAAGCGGCCGCGATGCCGGCGACCACATGATCGTGGGTCATGGTGCGGTGCAGCAGGAGCACGGTGATCAGCTCGCGGGTGCCGGTCGCGTCGCCGTGGGCCCGGCGGACCGCGGACCACCAGGCGTCGTGAACCGGAGTGAACTTCCCGACGGCGCGGGCTTGTTCCAGTGCGGTGGCGCCCGGTAGGGCACCGGGCTTGCGCACCAGTGCCTCCAGATAGTGGTCCAGTTCCAAGCGGGACTGGCCGCGGCGGGTGAGCCGCTCATGTCGGGCGACCTCTTTGAGCCCCTCGTAGATCACCAGCTCCGAGGCGTGCAGCAGCACCCGGACCGGACGGCCGATCAGCCGGACCGGCACTGAATAGTGGGCCTGCCGGACGGTGATCTGCCCGTATCGATCAACGCGGGGATTGAAGACCCGGCCGGTCTCAAAGGGTTCATCCGGCAGTGGCCGCAGCAGCGAGCGCTCCAGCGCGAAGGACTGCCCGACGGTGTGCGGGCGGCTCCCGATCCGCCGCTCCTCGTCCTGCTCATCCCATAAGTCGATCATGCTGTTCAGCTCGGACAGCGAGCCCACTTCCGGCACCGGGACGAGATGGTTGCGGCGGAAGCGGCCCACCTCGCCCTCCACTCCGCCCTTCTCGTGCGCGCCCTCCTTGCCGGGCTGGCAGTAGAAAGCCTCCAGGCCGTAGTGCGAGCGGAAGGCCACCCATCGCTCGGCCTCGCGGCGATCCCGGAAGCCCAGCACCCTCGAGACCGCCGAGCGCAGATTGTCGTAGCGGACCTTGCCGATCGGCACCCCTCTAATTTGCGGGTCTTGGTGTCAAGAGATGCTGCTGCTGGGCGGCCTGACCGCTTGCTGTCAGAGGCCCCGAGGATACTGGCGTCGTGACGACGTTCTCCTCCACTGCGGCCGCCTCGGCCGAGCCTTCCCGCACCTGGGTCGAGTCCATGGGCGGCCCGCTGATCGCAGTGCCGGTTTCCGCGCTGAGCCAGTGGCATGGTTGCACCCAGTCGGGGATGGTCGTCGGCAGCGATGACGATCTGGACGACTACGACCGCGCGT
The DNA here is from genome assembly GCF_011044975.1 of Streptomyces coryli. GTDB lineage: Bacteria > Actinomycetota > Actinomycetes > Streptomycetales > Streptomycetaceae > Streptomyces > Streptomyces coryli. Next base: position 123,499 of record NZ_JAAKZV010000002.1, read on the forward strand.
GCGAGGTGGAGGGTCTGGCCGGCGTGATCGCCGTCGGCGCGGATGGTGCCCAGGGGCTTGTCCTGGCGGACGAGCCGGCCAGCAGCTTCTATCTGCCGGAGCACCGGGCCTTCGTTCGCTGGCTGGGCGCCAACAGCGAGGACGACCTGCTCGCCGCGGCCCGGGCGGTGCTCGCCGATTCCACCGCCATGTGGGAGGAGTGCGGCATTTGGCAGACAGATGGCCCAGCGGTTCTCATGGACTCCGTGACCGCAGGAGCCGAGGTCAGCGTCGGGTACCCGAACGGCGCAGGCATGCCGGAGCAGGCCCCCGTCGCCCTGCCGCCCGGTAGCTGGATGGTCCGCGCCGTCCATGCCTCACCCATCGAGGACACCTCGGTGGGCGTGATCCAACTTTTGCCTCAGCCATCGAGCTGATCGAGATCAGCCCTCGGCAGGAGGAGGTCAGGATGCTTCGCCGTCGAGTCGGCTGAGGAGTCCGGCGAAGATCTGCTCGCGGGCGACCTGTCCTTTGGCCGCCGCGTCGTCTCGCTGGCGTTCGAGGGTGGGCCGGAACTCGATCGTGGTGACGAAGAACGTGCAGGACTCGCAGATCGACTCGAAGTGGCAGTCCGTCTCGACGGGGCGAGCGCAGTAGCCGTTGCCGAGCATCCGGCGGTGCACTTCCCGGCGAAGCTTGGCCATCTCCGAGCCTTCGGCGTCGGCCGGCAGCTGCCATGGGGTGTCGTATAGGGCCTCGACCTTCTCCGAGACGGCGAAATACTCGTCCGCAACGGTCCGGTTGACTAGGCCTGCGGGCGCCCTCGATCGGGCCGGTGGCTATCGGCCAGCCGTTGGCGAGGGCGGCTCAGGGGCCGACGTATTCGTACACGCCTCCGTGGGGATGGCGCAGTATCGCGCGGAGGCCGTTCGGGGTGGGCTGTGGCGGCATCACCATGGTGGCGCCGGCCGCGACCGCTTCCTCGATTACGGCGGTCAGATCCGCGGTCGCCACCGTGGCATTCACTCGGGCGGCTTGTTGCACCGCCTCGTCGGGGCCGCTGATCAGGAGGAAGGGGCCGACGCCGGCGAGTTGCACTCCCGCGTATGCGAAGCGTGCGGCCTGCTGCCCCGTCAGGCGCTCGTAGAAGGGGATCGCCGCTTCCAGGTCGTCGACGCGCTGCCGTGCGATCACGGAGTCAATCTTCATCGTCATGCCGGAGTTCCTCTCGGAGTCGGTGCCGATCAGATGGGCCAGGACGCAACGCATCGCGTCGCGGATCGCCTCGCGCGAGGTGTCGGTCGGGTCAGCGGTCTCGAAGCCGTGGTGTCCCTGCGGCACGTCTATCACCTCGATTGCGGCTCCGCAGTCCTCCGCGGCGGCCATGAACTCGGCGACTGTCTCGGCGATTTCGGGTGCTTCGAGTCCCACGCGGAGCACGACGATCGGGAGGCCGCCGGCTTCGCGCACCGCGTTCACCGGGTGGAAGCGGCTGCCGCCGAGTCCCCAGTCCGGCAACGGGGCGAGGAGCGGGTAGCTCGCAGCCAGGCAGCGGAGCCAGAACGGTGGCCGACGTAGCCAGTCCGCGATCAGCAGGCCGCCACCGGAGAAGAACCACAGCGCGATGCGGTCCCGGTCGACACGCGGATCGGCCCTGACGAGTTCCACCGCGGCCAGGATGTCCTGCGCGGCTCGGGGATAGTCGCCGGCATCGTGCAGCCGATGGTTAAGGGTCGCCCCCACCGCTCCGTGCTGGGCGGCGAACCGCGCGTGCCCGATCAAGGTCGGCCAGTCCCGGGGGGTGGGCCGGGCGTTGGCGGGCACCGGACCGCCATGTACGAATACCACCGCCGGGTGCGGTCCGTGCTTCGCGGGAACGTAGAGGTCGACGTGTCCGATCCGCTCGCGCGGCAGGTCCGGGGTGTCCAGCAGGAATGGCCGCAGGTGTACGGGACGCTCGTCACTCATGGGCCCGCCAGTGAAGTCGGCACCAGGAGTATTGCTGTCATGGTCCTCTCCCGTTCGTTTGTGGCGTACGCCGATACGGTAGGAACTCCCCCTGAGGGAGGTTCAAGTGGTGCCAGGGCACGACGACGGTTTGTGGGGCATCGGCGAGCTCGCCGGGCGCGTCGGCGTCACCGTCAAGACGGTCCGCTTCTATTCCGAGCGCGGCCTGTTGCCGGAGGCCTCCCGCAGTTCCGGAGGCCACCGCCGCTACGGCCGGGACGCGCTGGGCCGGCTGCGTCTGATCCGCTCGTTACGCGCACTGGACCTGCCCCTTCCGCAGGTGCGGCGCATCCTCGATGAGGACGCCGGGGCAGGCCAGGCACTGGAGGACGTCGTCGACCAGCAGCTGCGCGAACTCGGCACCCGGCTGGTGACCCTGCGCTGGCGCGAAGCGGCCCTACGAATGATCCAGGAATCCTCGCCGCAGGAGCGCGCCGATCGGCTGCTGCTACTCGGCGCAGTGACCAGCGCCCCCAACACGGACTCGCTGGTGCGGTTCTGGCGCCGCTGGCTGCCGCCGCGGATGCCCGCGCGCGCGATCGCGGCTTTCATGGAACAGACCGTGCCGGAACCACCGGACAACCCCACTCCCGCGCAGGTGCTGGCATTCGCGCGGCTCCACGCCTACGTGACCCGCCCATGCACCAGCACGGCCCCTCGTGGGCAGCCAGCGGCCCACCGCGCCTCCCCGGACTTCCGCCCAGCGGTGTTGTACGACGGCCTGGGCGAGGCATACGCCTTGGCGGCGGTACAACTACGCCGCGAGCGGTCCCCCCATTCAGGAGAGGCACTGGACTGTTTCGTCGCTGCATACGCCGCCGCATCCGGCACCTACGACGGCGTGGACTTTCGCCGCCGGCTCGCCGGCCAGCTGGCGCAGGATCCGCAGATCGACCGGTATTGGGAGCTTACGGCCGAGGTGATCGGTCCGATAGACGGGCGCCCGCCGCCAACCCCCGGCAGCGCGCACGATTGGCTGCTCACAGCACTGACTGGGCAGATACCCGAGCTGATCGCCTGACGACGGCTGGCTGCGGACGGCAACCGCCGCCAACATCGACCGGTGTGGGGGACGGACGAACGGGCGCCGTTGACGCTGTTCCACGCGTGGGAGCGTGGGCGCTCCCACTCCGCTCCCGAGAAGCGTGCCCCGGACACCGAAAAGGCCGTCTCCGCGATGCGGAAACGGCCTTTGACCTGCAACTCTGGACATCCGTCCGAGTCGGGACGGCGGGATTTGAACCCACGACCCCTTGACCCCCAGCATTCAAGTGGCTGAGCGGCGTACTACGGCCCATTCCTCAAGGTCGGACACCAGCGTACTCAGCCGAGTAAAGGAGTCCCGCTTACCGGTGATGATCCGGCTGATGCGCCGCGTGGCGGCTGTCGCCGATGAAGCGGCATGGGGCGGCTTGAGGAAGGGGCGCACAAGCCAGGACGGAAGACTCAGGGGTGGTGTTCGTTGAGCCAGAAGGGATCCCAGTATCGCAGCTGCGGCCTGGTGGCCGGGTGCATGCGAAGGCCACGCGGCCCGTCGGCGTCTGTCTCCGGTATGTCGATGAGCCAATCGAGAACCTGATTCGGGAGCCGGTCGGGATTCTCCAGATCGGTCAGGAGGGCCGCTGAGCCGCGGTCGTCGTACGGCTTTGGCAGTGCGGCTCCGCCGGCGGTCGCGTCCTCGATGACGCGCCGGCAGATGCTGCGCCAGCGACCCTGCCCCCACCAGGAGTCGGTGTAGCTGGTGGAGCCGCCGATGGTCATTAGGATCAGAGTGGTCACCGGACCTAGGACCTCGTATTCGATCTGCTGCCAGCGGGTGAGTTCGTCGGTGACCGTGGAGGCCACTTCGCTCCAGCCGGGTCCGAAGAGTGAGTGGATCGGGGTGCCGTCGGGGAGGGACCACTGCGGGTCCGTCAACGCCGAGCGGATGGCGTCCCAGTTGATGCCCTCCGCTAGGCAGACGTGCTCCTGGGTGATGCGGGTGACGGCGATGTTGACGCGTGCCATCAGCACGTCGGTGGCCAGGTGATGCTCCTCCACCGCGGTGTTGTTGCGCCAGCACCAGGCGGCAACACCGAGCGCAGCAGCGTCCGGCACGATGTCGGGCGCGACGTCCCGGCCCGCGATCCCAACCACCCAGTCCAGATACGCGCTCAGCCACTCGCTATCGCTGACTTCCCGTAAAAGCTCGGTCAATGGCAGCTGCCGGAAGTCGGCGGCCGGCTCGAATATCCGGCGGATGCGCCCGAAGGCGAACTCCTGCTTGGCCTCCTCAGGAGCGGAGTCGGCGACACGGACATGCGTGGCATCCAGGAGTCCCGCTTCACCCGCGGCGCGAGCGACTGCTGTCACCGCTTCCTGACCTGGTGCCCGCACGGCCAGTTTGATGGCATCGTCCAGGAGAGAGAAGGAGTCGGGCCAGTCCCCTGTGACATCGTCGAACGGCTGCAGCTCCAGCGCGGCCTCATGTGGCCAGTACTCGGCCACCAGGCACCCGTTGCCGCGCCAGAGTTCCGAGAAGAGCAAGGCGCCCACTCGGGGATCGAAGTCGCTGTCCCACTCTTCCGGCAGTTTGAAGCCTGCCCACTCCAGCGGCGCCAGCAGTTCGTGCAGTCGTTCAACGTAGCCGCCCCACTCCCCATCTGTGGGGCTGTTGGGGCGATTCGCCGGTGCGGCTTCCAACGGCCCGGTCGGCGCCGCCGTGCCGGCCGGAGACGGTAACCGGTCGTGATCTCCGTGATCGATTGCCTGGGAAGACTCACTGAGGAGCGTCCACGACTGAGCCGCTTGCTGGGCGTCTTGCTCCCGCTCCACGGCACGGCAGCGTGCACACAGGTAGCGGTAGTCCTTGCCGAAGCGCGCCGAATAGCGGGTGAGTGAACGCTTCTTCCCGCAGTCACGGCATGGGCCGCGGCCGCTCTTGGGCCACCACAGCCACCACCGGCCTTCGTAATCCCACGGCTCGGGCACTACTCCCCGGCCGACAAGCACCTCGGCCAGCCGGCACATGCATCCGCCGTCGTGATGGCGTGCCGCACTCGCGTAGAGGAGATCATGGGCGGCCAGCACCACGGTGTCCGGGACGTCTTCGCCAGTGTCCATCCAGCGCAGCACCCCCAGTGCCGCGGCCACTTCCGCCGCCCCGTCGGTCTGCGCGGCCGCGGTGCAGCCATGGCGTGAGGTGATGGCTTCGGCGGCGTCGATGTCCGCCGGGGAGGGCTCGGGAAGGCTCACAGCCGCAGCGTAGCCTGGGGCGGCGCCGGCAGCTATCCAGGTGCCGAAAACCTCATTCGCGCAGGCCAAGCCGCGTTGCCGCAATCAGCGGCGGGTGAGTCAAGACCATCTCTTATGCTGCTCCATTGCGTCTACCTCGCCGTCACTCACAGCGGCTCACGAATCCGCCGCCCGGCACCCGGTGAGCACCCGACGCCCGGCCAGCCGGGATTTCCCAATCCCGGCCTCCCCCTCGATCACCAGCATCGAGCGGGGATCGCTGGCGTCCACGACCAGCCTTGCCGGCTCCACGTGGCGCCCCCCATGACCGGTGAGACCACCCGGTCAGCAGCATGCGGCCCGCTCACCGTCGTTATCCGCGCATCCGATCTGCGCCTGCCGAGAATGTCGTCCACGTAGCTCAGGAGCGTCACCCGCGGTGCGGCAGGATGAGCACTCGTGCATCTTCGTCTCGCGTACCTGACCGTCACCAGCACGTTCGTCGCGCTGCGGTTACTCCCGATAAGCGACACGACGAGGAGGCCATTCCACCCTCAGTTTCAGTAGGTCAGATGGAGAGTGAGGGCAGTCTGGTCGAGCGCGGCGGTGCGGGGGGCTGCACCGCGGCTTCCGTAGCAGATGCTGGCCCTGGCCTGCTCACCACGGGTACGGATGCGGGCGTGGGCGGAGTTGGCTGCCCGCTGCTCGGTGGGTACGTGGAGCCGGCAGACGCGGAACGGCACCCGGATCGTGCGGACTGGGCCTGGACCCCGACCCGGGGCCGACCAGCCCCATGAAGGCTCGCAGCAAGATCCTCTACGTCAACTCGAAGATCGCGGCTGCTGCGAAGAGCGAAGAGGAGCGCAAGGCGGCCACGATGGGGGACTGGTTGGTTGACCACCCAACGTGACCACGACGCGGTACAGCTTCTACCACCCGGATGAGATCGCATACGTGGTCGGCTGCGCGTATGGAAATATCATCTCCGCCTATGAAATCGACTTCGATGATCCGTATTGGTTCACAGTCGACGCCCGAGGACGCAAGCGCGTGGTCTTTAACGGTATGCCTGCCGTCGACCTGACGCACTGGATTGGTGCGCCGGCGCCGCACCCGTGGCGGCGCGGAGAAGCCGTTCCTGTCAAGACCGGGTCGGTTGACGAACTACTCCATGGTGATGCCCCCAATCGATGTCGATACTTCTTGTGGCCCTGCCCGCCGCGCTGTGATTGGGGGTCATTCTTACGGTCCTAGACAGCGGTGACGTAGCTGTGGTTGTGCCTGCGGGCGTTGCGGTTACCGTGCGCACGAGCGGCGAACGTGCCGTTTAGTCGACGCTGGATACTGGCGTCGGAATCAGTCCAAGTGTTGTAGGAAGTAGAGAGATGTGAGCTACTAGCTGACCGGGGCCGGCAGTGGCCCGAAGCGGAACGAGTCTCCAGCAACTGGCGCTTAGGTTCTACCGATCTTGAATCTTCACTAGGGGTGGGCGTGGCGACGAAGTACTACTATTGGTCGAACGGGCGGGCACAGGAGTTCGCCGACAACAACAGCATCGAACCCGAACGGGGGGACGTACGAGTCTCGGGCGGAGTAGATCTCAAGTTGGCGAATATGCAGTTCGACCCGAGGAAGCGGACGTCGCTGAATCGGGCGGCGCTGGCTGCGCGAATCGAGAAGGAGCTTGGTGACGAGGCTGAGACGTCGTTCGAACGCCCCTCGCCTGTAGGGTGGGCCAAAGGCATGGGACGGGTGAACTTCGCGCATATCGTGGGTACGCGTACGACGGACAAGATGGTACTGATGCACGCTCAGCCCCTCGACCCCGAAGGACGGCGGGTGGATCTGTGTATGTTTGGGAGTGCGGAGCATCTTCGCCCGTTCAAGCTCACGGATCCGTATGCTGACGGTCATGTCAGCTCCGATGCGATGGTTATCGAGCATCTACTCAGAGGTCTCGGGGCGCCGGTTGATGTCACGACGGGTGAGGAAGACCTGGAGTATGTGGGGTGGGCGGCGGTGTGGCTGGCCTTGAACCAGGGCTTTCGTGGCCCGCACCATGAGTACGTCGACCGGCCTTGGCTACGAGACTTCGCTCTTGGGCACAGTGAGGCGTGCGAGTGGATGACCGAGGTGAACTGGGACATCACGCGCACGGCCGGACGTTGGGGCGCTGCCCCTCAGGTGGGGGACTGGCATCGCGTAATTATTGGGTCCCCGCTCTGGGTGCGGACCGCGAACCCCGAATCGCTTGTGCGGTACAGACGGCTGCGTAGTAGGTCTCGGCGATGGTCGCTGCAGTGTCTGGTCGGACTGGGGAGAGGGCATGGGCGATGATCTCCAAGAACGCGTTCAGCGCTTGGAGATACTCATTGATCTTTAACTCGTGTTGTTCGTCGGTGGAGTGACGCCGGTCGGTCTCGGGGCTATATCCTGGGCATGAGGTATGCAGGGCGACGGCACGAGCAATGAGAGCGGGCGCTACGCTAGCGGTTGCGCCTAGAAACCGCAGAGCTATTCGCGCAGGACTGCAGCAATCAGGAAGTAGTTCGTCAGTGCTGTTTCGTTTGGCGCCAGATGTTCTGATGAGCTTGGTAGATCTCGTGCAGAACACCGGATGGTCTTTCGGGCCAGGTGGTTCTCATGGCCCGCTCTCCCCAGCAGAAAATAACGATCGCACGGCCGGCCGCATACCGTCGCAGGAGGTCGGTGCGTAGATACAGCATCTGGCCCTTGTATCCGGAAGGGGTTGCGAAGGACCGCGCGGCCAGTGCGCCGCAGGGTTCGGATTGGTCAAAGCCTGCCGGAAGGGCACGCAGGTCGAAGGCCTGTGAGAATAGTCGGCTGGGGACGTAGGCGGTCGCCTGGTTCTGGCTGCTGTGATGGGATTCCCAGGTGAAGTGATGGGCCAGCCGCTCGAAGCGGAGGTCGGGTCTGTCGTAGCGCAGGGTGCTGCTGTACAGCGCTTCTGCTGTCATTTCCAGTTCCGGCTCGGGTGAAGCGAATCGGGTGTGCCATGGGATCTCACCGGCAAAGAGGTAGTACTCGGCGGGCAGGTCGATCATGTCTCGCCCCGGGTGGGGCAAGGCGTCGAACGCATCCAGGACTCCGGTCAGGTTCTCCTGGTCGACGAGGACGGTGTTGAACAGGCCGAAGGTGTCCCGTCCGGTGATCACGTCCTCGGTGTCGATCTCTGCGTGCACGAGCAGCCACGGGCCTTCGTCCCCGTCAAGGGTTCCCGGTGCGAGGAAGCCGTCCGGCACGTTGACGACTCCGTGGCGCAGCCATTCGAGGTCGTCAGCTGGTGTCCGCGGCGTCCACGGGCCGAGCGGGAGCGCGGCAGGCCGCGGGGGCTGCGGGAAGGTCGGGTCGATGTCTACTTCGAGGTGCTCGGGTGGCTGGCCGCGGTCGGCCAAAATGCCCGCCACTGTGTGGAAGCCGATCCAGCCGTACTTCTTGCCATACCGGTCGGTGCGGCCATCTGACGTGCGGCGTTGCCGGGAGGTTGTTGAGGTGATTTGGCCTTCCACCTCGTCGAACAGGTCCGGGCGCCAGCCCAAGGCGTGGACAACGCCGAGGACGAGGGCGGTAGCCTCTTGGTGCCCGGGGTGGGAGTCGTCGTAGTTCCGTCGGTCCGGGAACAGCCGCCCGAGGGTGTAATTGCCGAAGTCCATACGCATCGTGTGGCGAACCTCCTCTCGGCGTGGATCGCCGTCGGGCAGCGGACTCGTCATCGGTGCGACGGTGAAGTTCAAGGGCAGTTCGGCTTCGGAGGGGACGGTAGCGGGATAGTGGTGGCGGACGAGGTCGAAGGTTGAGGAGACGTAATAACGGGTCAGCGCGTGGAAGGTGGGGTGGGTGGCGTCGGTTCCGGTGAACGCGTTCAGCAGCCCTGCCAGGTAGGTGGGCAGGGCGGCCTCCAGTACCGGGTTGTGCAGCTGATTAGCCGTCGCGACGCCGTAGGAGGCAGCGACCATGCGTTCTCCGACGTAGGCGTCGTTGACGGTGATCGCTTCCAAGGTCAGGGTGAACAGTCCACTCATGTCGTACCGGCCATACCAGTACAGGGCCGCCGTGGCGGCGTCACGAAGGTCGCGGTCGGTACTCGTCAGCGTCCACATCAACCATCGCGCGCGCAACCGGTCGGCCTCTGTGCGGTGTGGATGTTCGCGCCAGCGTGTGGCCAATGCGGTCGCGTCGGCGAGGAAGGAGCGGCGGTGCGTGCGCAGCCACTCACTCCATCGCAGATCGCGGTCGGCGACCGGCCGACTCCGCAAGATCCGGTGGAGGAAGTACGCATTGAGGGGGTGCCCCGAGGCTGCGCGGGTGCTGTAGAGCCGATGGAAGATGTCATCTCGTCCGCGGAGATCGTCGCTGTGGTTGGCGAGCGCCTCCACCGTGGCGGAGTCGAGGTGGGCTGCCTCGAGGCCGGCGGCGTGCAGAAGAGCGGGTAGGCGGAGGGGTTCGGCGATGGCCTGCCACAGTTGCCCGGCACCGGCTCGGGGCATGACGCCTGCCAAGGCCTGGAAGATGTCGGTGGCGAGCGGGTGCCGCTCGTCTGACCTTCCGGTGAAGCGTGCCAAGGTGGCGTCCTCGCTCAGAGGCTGGGCGATGCCCCTGCCATGAGCATGCACGAGGCTGGTGGCGATGACATGTCCGGCCATCAGATCATAGACGAACGACCAGGTCGCTCCGCCAATGCCGTCGGGGTGGCGAAGGAGAACCTCTTCGTGTTCGAGCGCGGGGAGAAGGCTCTCCTGCCAGCGGCGGTGGGTGTCCAGGCACAGCTGCTTCGCCTGAGCGTCGGGAAGATCGCGTACCTGATCGTCCCACAGGGCATTTCCGAGAGCATCGAGTGCCTGATTGACGTCGTTCGGGTGGATGGACGGGATGAGTTCGTAGACGCGGCGGGCGGCGGAGGTGAGGTATTCACTGAAGATGCCGGTCAGGGAGCTAGGCAGACCTGCGGCGCTGACGGGGTGACTGCGGTCGCGGTTGGCCACGGTGCAGAAGATCTTCAGTGTCAGCGGGTGGCCGAGGAGTTCGCGCGGCAGGTCGGCGCCGCCCGGTTCGATCTTGTAGTGGGAGAAGTAGCGGGCGATGGCCTCGTCGAGGTCTTCATCGAATCCGTCGAGCTCGAGGATGTCGTTCACATCGGCGGGGATCGTGTCGTTGAGAAACGCCTCGCGGACCGTGCATACCACGAGTACGGACGGGTACCGTCTGAGGGTCACCTGCAAACTGCGCAGCAACGGCGGCCACAGAGTGGGGGTTTCGGCCTCGTTCAGGCCGTCGATGACGATAGGCAGGCGGCATCCGGCGCGCTGTGCGGCCGCGTCGACTGCGGCAAGAAGCTCCTCGAAGGAGACCAGGGGTTTACCCGCTGCCGTGACTTGGCCAGCGAGATGGTCGAGGGTCTGACGGGCGCTCAGGCGCCTGCCGTAGAGCAGGACACCGGCGGGGCGTGCCGATGTGGGCGCGGTGAGCGTCGCGGACAATTGTGTCTTGCCGAATCCGGCATCACCGGTGACCACCGCGAGCCGGGTCGACAGGTGACCGGTGACGTGGAGGGCGAGGGTGACGGCGTCGCGGATGTGCGCGATCAGATTGGTCAGCGGCAAGGCGGCTGCGTGCCGCAGGGCACGCAGCCGCCGGAGCACGGCTGGCTGCGTGCCAGGAACCTGAGGCACGGTGCGGTCTGTGGCGCCCAGCAGTGGGGAAGGCTGGCTGTTGCTGATCTGCTGGTGCGCCTCTTGCAGAAGTTCGACGACGTCGCGTCCCGCGGCGACGATCGCCGCGGTCTGCTCAGCCAGTGGGGCCGGTAGCGCCGTGGCCGCGTCGCCGAGTGCTGCTTCGAAGCGGGCGATGTTGCGGTTGGTGTCGCTCAGGTCATCCCACGCATCGGGTTCGGCGAGCATCCGCCGAAGCCGGTGCTCGGCAGCCGACGCCTGATGCACCTCGGGGATCCAACGTTCGCCGGCTTCGGCGGCGGCCCGCGCATGCTGTTCGGCAAGACGCTCCGGGGTCAGGACGAGTGAGCCGAAGTAGGCCTCCCGCAGCATCGCAGCATCGCCGACTAGTAGATGGCCAAGATCGACCTCCGTGGACAGATGCAGCTTCATCCGGGTGGACAGGCCGTAGAACCATGTCTGGTCGCCGGCGGTGAGGGGGTGTCGGGTCCACAGCACGAAGTCGGTGATACCCGGAAAGTGCTTCTCGGTTTTCTCTAGGGAGTCCTCAACGTCGTTGCGGCGGCTGGTACCGATGGCGCGGCCTGACTGGATGTCCCACCATTTGGTCTGCCATCCGAAGCAGCGGCCGGGTTCGCCGAGCGGGCATCCGGGCTGGTGGATGTCGAGGTGAAACTCGACTCCAGGCTGCTGGGCCTGGGTGATGAAGCGGCCGTAGCGGGCGTATGCGTGGGCGACAACGCCCCGGCACAACAGCTCGAAGTTGTCCCGGGGGCTGCCGGGCAACGCGGTGAACTTGGCCCAATCCAGCGAAGTCATCGGCTCGTTCACCCTCACTCGCCCCGGCCGTGCCCAGTGCCGGGGTAGTTGTGTGCGGAGTACACCTCGATGCGGGCCCCCTTGTGGAGGAGGACTTTCAGCAGCGCCTGGACATCGATCTCATCGGTGGTCACCACGATGGAGTTGCCGTCGCGGCGCACGGTGAGGTCGTACAGGAACTGCTCGAGTTCGCGTGACCCGACGCTGTAGATGTTGAGGTCAGTGAGCAGTTTCAGGACCTCGTCGCTGTAGCGGTCCTTCGGCTCGCCGACGGTGAGGCGGCCGGCCTCTTCCTCCGCTTGCAATACCGTCGTGATCTCTTTGATGAGGGCGTGGGCTCGTTCGGTTGTAGCGGCATCCTTGAACCGGCCGATCATGACGAGGTTCGTGGAGTGCTCGGTGCCGAATCCGTACCAGATCTTCATGCGACACCTTTCTGTTGCAGGCGGCTGAGCGCGGCGATGATGCCGCGGTCGTCAACCGGTTCACCCGCCGCGTGGTAGGAGGTCCGCCGGAGCGTCCCCGCGGCGTCGATGTGTGCATACGCGCGCAGTTCCATCTCGCCCGGCAGCGGCTGGGCAGTCAGCAATGAACCGGTGTCGCCCTCACCGATGGTGAGTGCCACAGGCCCGTGGTAACTGGCGATCCACTGGTGCAGAGCGGCGGTGACGTGCGGTCTACTGCTGCCAGGGTGCCCACGCCCGGGTCGCTCGGCAAGCAGCAGCAGTTCCGCTGCGCCAGTGGAGGCAGCCAGGTCGGCGACCCTATCCAGGTCGGCCAGCGTGGAGTCGTTGACGACACAGTTGATCCCGAACCGGAAGGCCTCCCCGATTTGCGCGAGTCGCTGCACGAGAACGGCGAAGGATCGGTTGCGCAGCTTCTCGTAGGTGGTGCCGACGCCGTCAACGCTGACGCGGACGAAGTTGACCGTTCCGGCCAGTGCTTCGATCAACTGGGGTGTGAAACGGTGCGCATGCGTCGTCATGGTCACCGCGAGGTCGGTGCGCTCAGCGACGTGACGACAAACCTGCGGAAGGCGGCGGTACAGGGTGGGTTCTCCGCCTCCGAAACCGACACCGAGGCAACCCTCCGCGTCCAGCTCATCGATCCAGGCGCACAGACGAGCGGCGTCCAGCACAGCGGCGGTTTTGGGCGCGTAGCAGAACGGGCACGCAAGGTCGCAGGCGTTGGTCAGGGCAATCGATACTTGCCGTGGGGCTCGAGCCCACTGCTCCTCGGGGACATCGGCCTCGTCGAAGAGTACGTTCAGGCCGGTGCGGCGGTCGAAGAGGTGCATCCCATCGGGGCCGACACGACGTTTCACCAGCTGTCTCGCATCACTTGCACATTCTCCACCCACGTTTGGGCTCAAAGCATGCCAGGGCATGCCAGGCTCAGTCACCAGATTCTTCAGAAGTGCTCTCCGGACGACACCCCAACAGCGACCTCTGTGATCAAGACTCCGGGACGCAACCTGGTTGCTGCGCGAGTAGACGCTACCGCTCGTCGACTATGCGGCGCACGCGCTCCGCTGTCGGCCCAGAGATCTCCTGGACCGCGTCGGCCGGCTCGCGGCTGCAGCGGAACCGGACGCGTCGCCACTTCGCGGCCGCCGAGTTGGCGGCCACGGTGATGCTGCGTCCGCCTTTGGGTTCGCCAGGGCGTCACGCCCTCTCGGGACTGGTGCTTCGATGGCGCCCGGAATCCAATGGAACGCGTCCCGGGCGAGCCATTCCGTGTCGGTGCCCGGGGCGCTGTGGTGATCGTCGTCCGGCTCGCCGCCCATAGGAGTGTGCGTCGATCCATTCCTCTGCGGCCGGCTCGGCGTCGAGAGTGCGGTAGCACGGCGAGGACTTCCACCTCAGTGCAGTTGAGCTGTAGTGCGTGTCGAGGGTCAGCCGGCCGCACCATGTGTCGGCGAAGCCGCGGCCGACGTCATCGGGGATGTTCAGGGTGTTCCTCGTGTGCGGTGCTTGTAGGCCCGGCGGCAGCGGTTGAAGAAGCGGTGCCCAGCGCAGCCGTTCGCGGCACCTGATGAATAGCAACTCAAGCGGTCCGTGCCCCTCCGGCGCGCGGAAGTCCGCTGAGGTGCACGCGGCTTATGTCAGTGCGGCCCTACATACTTGGCGGTGCATTGATCGCAATAGTTCGACGAGTCGGAGGCCTGCCACAAATGCCCGTCGCCACCCCGGTCGATCAGCGAGCCGTCGCGCTCGTACAACTGCGCGGAACGACGACAGACTGCGAGTTGCTTGAACGAGAACAAAAAGTCCGGGACTGGCCCATACTCGAAAGGGTCTTCACGCGCGGCCGGCGCGGAGAGACTTTGGGCTGGAACTGCCATGGGGTGAGTGCGCTGCCAGGCCGCCTATTCGGATAGGGTGGTTGGACTAGAAGATCGCGCTTAGTAACCCAGATCCTCAGGGACTTTGGCATTGAGCTATGCCTCTAGCTCGTTGGGCTGATCCTCAGTTGGCTGCTCAAGTTCCCTAGCGTCCTGATGTAGGAGTTGCACGATTTCTGGTTTGTCGGGTAGATCTTCTCCGCGAAGGTAGGCGCCCATACACCCACTTGCGTCGCTCACTGCGTGCCAGACAGGGTGTCCAGGTCTGTCCCTGAGGAGCCTCCAGTGCCACATGATCAGGGTCGCAGCATCTAGTCGAGCGCGTAGCTCCGCAGACGTAAGCATGAGCACGTGGGTATCGATCGTGTGGATGTGGCGCACCAGCTCGTCATGGCTGGCGCTGGCTTCGCTGCTCGATAGTTCGCCTTTCAAGTGATGGATGGAGATCAAAGCTTGTCTGATCTCGCGACTTGCCTCTTCTTGTCGAGCTTCTAGTCGTCCTTCTTCGAGATCTCGTCGGTGTTGTCGATTGGTCCAAAGCGTTGTCCAGGTACTGCCACCGAGACCCAGAATGACCCCAACTAACCCAAATATTGCCTCTTGCAAGGATTCGTCCCTCTAGAATTGGATGAGGTGTTGCAGGTTGCTCATGTTGTCAGATGGGTTACCGCTAGGTCGGTGGAGCGGGTTTGGCCGGTGGCCTGCCTGGCGTGAGTGATCTTGGGGCCATGAGCTGACCGGCGATCGGGCAGGCTTCACCGCTACCCGCAAGTGCCCCGATCGGCCCCATGATCTTCGAGGCTCACGCCAAGGGAGGTGGCTAAGGCCGTGGAGCCGACCGGACCCGGCCACGGGGTTCCCTTCGATGTGGCTCCGCCCCTCCTGGCGTGTCGGCAACCGAGCCGCTTTCACAGACTCCACACCGACAGGCTTGTCCGGCTGTCGCTAGGGCTGCTGGCGTGAGCGCAGCAGTGTCAGTTCGGTGCGGGCTTGCCGGGTGGTGGGGTCGTCAGGGCCGTATCGACGGTCGCGTATGGCAAGGACCTGCGCGAACTCGCCTTGCGCCTCTGCCCGTTGGCCGTTCTCCCACAGGCTCGTGGCGCGCTGCCACTTGGCGTCGAGGACGACGGGGTGTTCGCGGCCGTTGGTGCGCACGAGATCTGGCAGGCAGGCGTCCAGCGCCTCCAGCGCTGCGGTGTGGTCGCCAGTGCGGGCCAGAAAATCGGCGATGCAGCAGCGTGTCTCAAGGGTGTTGATGTGGTCCGGTCCCAAGTGGGCTTCCTCCAACTCGAGGACCTCACGTGCTTGGCGTACGGCTTCGTCTAGATCCCCCATCGCCGCGACGATGCATGCGATGACGCGACGGGTGTCGAGTGTGTTCATCGCAGTAGGACCCAGGTGCACCTCCCGATCTGCCAGCAACGCACGGAACTGGTCGAGGGCGTCGGCTAGGTCGCCTCGGCGGCGGGCGCAGGAGGCGAGGTTATGCCGGATGACGTGCAGTCCCTCGTCCCCAGCGGGAAGTAGCGCCTCGTACTCGGCGAGGAGGGCCCGGAAAGCCGCTTCTGCGTCGCCGGGTTGCCCCATGAGCATGGTGTAGAAGGCGATGTTGTGACGAAGCGATCGGTTATACTCCAAAGGATCACCACCGGCATCATCCCCCTGACGCTCAAGCTCGCGTGACAAGAGGGCGATGGCTTCCGCGTAGCGATGCCGGTCGGCCAGAGCGGAAGCGCGGAGGAAGACGCTCTCGAGGAGCCCGGCGTCGAATGCTTGGTGGAACGCCCTGCGCTGATGCCATTGGGCCTTCCCGGCAATCCGGGGTATTTGATTGGTACTGGCGTGCTGGAAGACGATGTCCCATGTCTCGGCAGGGATAGTGGCTTGGTGGGGCTGGTCGACGAGGTAGTCGAAGGCGATGAACCGTGCGCTGTGCGCTCCCGTCCCCGACGGTAGTAGCAGGCTGCTGGCGCCATGTACCGGCTGCAGTGCCCAGTGCCAAGCTTCCTCCAGCGACTCCGGCCGAAGCGCGTGTCCACCCCGTGCCGCCAGATAGTGATGGTGAAGCTCCTCCAGCAGCTCCCGGGAAGCTGGCTCGTCCAGGCCTATGCGGCGACAGTCCACGGCCGCGGCCACCAGGGCCGCCGCACGTGGATGGGTACCGGCTTCCCACGCCGCCTGCCAGTCCTCGAGAAGTTCCGGGCCGGCGGCGAGCATCTCGGCCAGTCCGAAGGCATGGGTGTGGCGTAGCGCCCGGGCGATGCGGGGATCTTCTGCGAATGAGGACGCGGCTTCCAGCTCCTGAGGCGACCAGATCCTGTCGAGACTGCAGATGTGTGCCCGCTGCAGCACATCGCGACTCGCCCGCCATGCCGTCCGCTCCTGCTCGTCACCAGCAGGTTCGCGGCGGGCCGTGAAGCGCTGGTATTGGGAGGAGCGGATCGTGGCGACCCGTATCACCTCCGGACGGGCCGTCAGCTCGCTCAGCAGCTGTGGGCTGAGGCCGTCCAGGCCTAGAAAGCACTCGAGATCATCCAGCCACAGCACTGCCGGCTCCGTGAGACGGGATACGTACTCAACAAGCGGAATTACGGCGCTACGATCCACGGGCACCGCCAGACGATGCGAAGGAAGAACAGCCCGCATCGCTTCAAAAGCAGATCGCGACTTGCCTGCCGTGGACTCTCCTACGATCAGCACGAACACCTCGTGAGCCACAGCCGTCCGCAACGCATCGTCGATCTCGCGGGGCACGTAAGCGGGAAGGCGGCCGCCATTCGGTGACGCCTGATCCCCTTGGTCGCTGCGCGCCGGATGCACACCCAGCCGGATAGCGTCGCTCACGTCTGCCACCCGCGGCAGAAGACTACGTGCACCGGATACGGAGACTGCTTTGGCCACCTGCCCGCGCTGGATTGCCGAGCGCTCGAGCCATGCCTGCGTCCGGCTGCCGACAAACACTGTGCATGCGCTGACCGCACCCCCAACCGGCACAGCCCATACCCGGGGCAACCACACGGCCGCGATCAGTGCACTACCCACTCCGAGCGCACCGCACAGCGCCAGCGTCCCCCACGCAGCTGCGTGCCGCCACCAACCCTGGAACAACGACCCCACCTTCCAGGCATACGCTGTGCCTCGCTTCTACCGCAGCAGCATGGGACCGGGAACCCCTGCGGGTGTCGAGTGGCCTTAACGGTTCGATCTGGCCCCAGTTCCGGCCTCGAGTGGCCCCAGGGAGGCTTGCTCAGCTTGCGGACGCTGCGCCTGAGGTCATGTCGTATTCGTCGACATCCAGGACCGTGCCGGTGTCGGCAAGGAAGTTCAGCATCTCGCGGTCCAGGCGCCAGCCGAAGAGGTTCGGCCTGGCGGCGGCGTTCCTGTCTGAGCTTGCCGGCCGGCGGAAGTAGCGGACGATCTGCAGCACCGCGACGTTGCCGGCCTCGGGCTCTCGGTTCAGTTGGCGCACGAGTTCGGCGATGCGGGAGGCGTAAGGTTGAAGGCTCAGGGACGACAGGATCGGGGGAGTGCTAGCTCCCAGTCTCTCCACTGCCGCCGGATTGCCACAGGTCGCTCTCTTCGTACTGTCCTGGAACAAGGGAATCACCGGGTTGGGAATGCGGAACCCCTTGGCCCAGAAAGGGTCGGTGTCGTGGCCGTAGACGGTGGTGAGCAGAACGGCTCCCTGCCCGTCACCTGTCCGGTCAACTGCAGATCCCTGGACAGGTGCCGATCGGCTGGGTGAAGCCGCGGAGTTTGCGAGTCTCGTCATAGCCGGCGAGCTCGTACACCGTCTCCCGGGCCACAAACCCACCGTTCGCTGCAGCTGCAACGATCGCTTTAACTAGGGAGGGGTTGCGCACCATCAGCACGTCCATGAACGCTGCCAGCGACTCCGCTGTCCAAGTGCCTTCCTTGGGTTGGTCGTCGGTCGATGTCTCGCCCAATTGCTCCAGGTCGCGGACCGAATCCTCGTCCGCGTTCAGTTCGAGCAGTTCCTTGGCCCAGCAGAGCAGTTCACCTGGAGTGAGCATGTATAGCTCCCCCCGGCTCGTTCCCGCAGCTCCAGGATGAGTTCGGCACGGGAGCGGGGCGGGATGTCGTACCCGCGGCTGGTCCACCGGTCCTGGGACTGCCGCAGGCTTGGGTGACACCACCGTGTCTGGCCAGGTTCCGACTCGTCCGGTTCGCAGCTCGCGCGCATTACCAAGCGCTCCTGACCGCGCCGACATGATCCGATGCCACTTGAATGCCTATGTGGGTGTCGGTGCAGGTCGACTAGTTTCCCGAGTGTGATGTGGTCGCGGTGTGGTCGCATCCCCTACGCCATGATCCGCCAGCTGTTGCGCCGGGGCGCCGCCCTGCCACGGTGGACGCATCCAGATGCACCACCGAGTGGAGGTGACTGTTGTGATCGCTCTTCCTGAGCGTGGCCGCGTCTACCGGCGCTGCGGCTGCCGCACCACGGGCGGCAGGCAGCTCGGTGCCCGCTGCCCGAAACTCAACGAACCCGGTCGGCACGGAAGCTGGGCCTACGCCGTGGATCTGCCGTCTGCGGACGGCCGCCGCCGTACCCGGCGGCGAAGCGGCTTTCCCAGCCGGACTCGAGCCGTGGAGATGCTCGCCCGGCTGCTGGAGGCCGAACGCACCGGTATCGACGATGACCCTCGCCTGCGCGTCGACGCCTACTTGCTGGAGTGGCTGCATCTGAAGGAGCAGCAGCTCAAGCCCACCACCTACCGCCACTACCGGCAGTATGTGCACCGTGACCTGATCCCCGCCTTCGGCCGGCTCCGCCTGACACAGCTGCGCCCGCGGCACATCTCCGCCTTCACCGACGCCCAGTTGGCGGCCGGTCGGGGCCGCACCACCGTCTACCGGTGCACCGCCGCCCTTTCCAGCGCCCTCGGCCACGCAGTACGTATCCGGCTCCTCGCCCACAACCCCGCCGCGCACTCGCTCATGCCCCGGCCGGTGCCGCCGGAGCGGCTGTGCTGGAGCCCCGAGCAGTCCGCGGCGTTCCTGGTCCACAATCACGCTCACTATGGCGACCGGTTCACCGATCTGTTCGAGGTGCTGCTGGGCACCGGGCTGCGGCGCGGCGAGGCGCTCGGCCTGCACTGGGCGGACGTGTACCTGGCCGAGCGGGTGCTGTTCGTGCGCTGGACTCTCACCGCCATCGACAACAACGCCCTGCACCTCGGTCCGCCCAAGACCAAGGCCAGCCGGAACTGGGTGGCCTTGGCTCCGCGGGTGGCGCGCGCCCTGCACCGACAGGCCGCTCTGCAGATGTCGGCGCTCCCGCCCGGAGCCCCGCTCGAGGGACTGGTGTTCGCTGCCTCCGACGGTGCTCCGCTGCGGCCGCAGTATGTGCTGGAGCAGCTGCGGCGCCGTGCCGAAGAGGCCGGCGTGCCTCGGATCGGGGTGCACGACCTGCGGCACACCGCCGCCACCATCATGCTCAGCTCCGGAGTGCCGCTCGCGGTGGTGTCCAAGACGCTGCGGCACTCCACCCTGGCCACCACGGTGAATATCTACGGGCACCTGCTCAAGCACGCCGCCCGGGACGCCGTCACCACACTCGGTCACGCCCTGGACCAAGCCGGACCGAACCCCGGAGGCCTGCGCGCCGCCTGATGCCCCAGAGGCGCAGCGAATGCGACCACCTGGCGACCACTCGACCCCAAAACGAGATCAGCGGCTCTGCCCCTGTGGGCAAAGCCGCTGGTCACCGTGTCGGGACGGCGGGATTTGAACCCACGACCCCTTGACCCCCAGTCAAGTGCGCTACCAAACTGCGCCACGTCCCGGTGCCCGTCCGACCTGGGGTTTCCCCCGGCCGTTCGTGCACGAGAACCATACCGCACTCGGGGGGGTGGCAGGCAAAACGGTTTGGGGTGGG
>NZ_JAAKZV010000300.1 GCF_011044975.1 Streptomyces coryli
GCCCGACACCCAGTACACCGCACTCGCATCCCCCGCCAGCCGCCGCGGATCATGGTCGACGAACGCCACCGTCCCGCCCGCGGCCACCCGCTCCCTCACCGCCCGGTCCAGCTCCCCCCGCGCGTCCTGGTCAAGCCCCGTCCACGCCTCATCGAGCACCAGCAGCTCCGGCTCCGCCAGCAGCGCCTGGGCCACCGCGACCTTCTGGCAGCTGCCCTTGGAGAGCTCAGTCATCGGCGTACGGGCGTGGGCCGCCGCCCCGAAGCGCTCCAGCCAGGCCCCCGCCCGCGCCTTCGCCACCCGCCCGCGCAGGCCGTGGATGCGGCCGATGTGGACGAGGTAGCCCTCGGCGGTGAAGGGGAGTTCGCCGGAGAAGCGTTCCGGCACGTACGCGGTGCGCGGCCGCCCGGTGACCCGGCCCGCGCTGGGGGCGTCGAGGCCGGCGAGGACGCGCAGCAGCGTGGTCTTGCCGCTGCCGTTGGCGCCCTCGAAGCGCACCAGCGTCCCGCCCGCCAGAGACAAGTCCACCCCGCGCAGCACCCACGGCGAGCGCGCCCCGTACCGCCGTCCGACTCCGTGCAGCCTCATGCGCTCAGACGGTAGCCGAGACCGAACGCCGCTCGTAGAGCGAGCGCGTACGCCGCCGGGAGTAGCCCCGCTGCCTTCCCGCACGGGACGTGCCCGGCCGGGTCCCTGGCGCACGCTGCTGCCATGACTTCGATGACGAACCCCCGCCCGTACGCGACCGTCGCGCTGCTCATCGCCGCGGCCGGTATCCCCATCCAGATAGCCGGCGGCGCCGACTATCCCACCGTGCCGCCCGGCCTCTTCATCCTCCTCGCCGCGGCCGGCCTCTACGCGGTGCGCACCCGCTGGGCGCCGGTGGTGGCCTTCGCCGCGACAGTCATGATCGCCATCGGCGGGATCGTCGCGCCGGAACTCCGCGAGCAGCTCGCCGCCCCGTCGGACGCGGCGGTCTTCGCCGGCTCGGCGCTGCAGACCGCGGCCCTGCTGGCGGGCCTCGCCTACGGCGCGGCAGCCGTCCGCCAGTCGCTGCGCGGCCGGGAGCGGGCGGCGGCGCACTAGGGCCGGTCCGGCACCCGGTCCCACACCACCGAGCACGCCCCCTCCCCTGACCGACGGCCCCGCCCCGGACCCCACCCGGCGGCTGGCAGACTTGGCAGCGTGACCAGCACCGACCCCTCCAGCCCGTTCCGGCACGCCGAGACCGACCGGGACGCCAAGCCGCAGTACGTCCTGCCCCTCGTCGTCCGCCTGGAGCGGCCCGCCCCGCCGGCCCGTACCGACGCCCTGGAGACCGCCGCCCGCGCCGTCCTCACACTCCTCTCCGACGAGCGCGCGACGACCGCCGACGGCGAGTGGGCGGAGGCGGTACGGGCCTGGCAGGACGCCCGTATCCGCAAGGTCGTCCGGCGGGCCCGCGGCGCGGAGTGGCGGCGGGCGGAGGCGCTGCCGGGCCTCACGGTGGCCGGCGAGACCGCCGAGGTGCGGGTCTTCCCGCCGGTCCCCCTCGACGGCTGGCCGAAGGACCTGGCCCGCCTCCAGGTCTCCGGCACCGACCTGGACGACCCGGAGCCGCCCACGGCCCCCGACCCCGCTGCCCCGGTGCTGTGGCTCGCCCCCGACCTGGACATGTCGGCGGGCAAGGCCATGGCCCAGGCCGGCCACGGCGCCCAACTCGCCTGGTGGGAACTGGACGACGCGGCCCGTAAGACCTGGCGGTCGGCGGGCTTCCCGCTGTCCGTACGCACCCCGTCCCCGGAGCGCTGGTCGGAGCTGCTGCGCGCCGACCTGCCGGTGGTCCGCGACGCGGGCTATACGGAGATCTCGCCCGGCTCCTGCACGGTGATCGCCGACTACCGGGCGCTGCGGGGCAGTTGAGCCTCCGGCTCCCCGAAGGCATACGCGAGCGGCGGCAGCACACCCCGCGCGTCCACCCCCGCCAACCACAGCGGCACCATGAACGCCATCGTCGCCTCCAGCAGCCCGGCCCGCGCCAGCCCGCCCCCGTCCACCGGCACGCACCCGAGGTCGGCGACCAGCGCCCGTACCGCCGCCAGCGCCGCCTCGTCGTCGCCGCACAGCGGCACGGCGAGGGGGACGCCGTCGAAGGCGGGCGGCGTCATCCGCCAGACGTCCTCGTGGCAGAGGTTGAACGCCTTCACCACCTGCGCGTCCGGCGCCGCCGCCGCGACGCGCTCGGCCATCGAGGGCCTGCCGTCCGTGGCGAGCGTGAAGTCCCCCGGTACGACGGGGTTCGTGCAGTCGACGAGCGGCCCGCCGATGCCGCCCGCGGCGGCCAGCACGGCGGGCACGGCGGTGTCCGTCACGGCCAGCAGCGTCACCGCACCGAACCCGGCCGCCTCGGCGAAGCCGCCCGCCCGCGCGCCCATCTTCTCCGCCGCGGCCGCCACCCTCGCGGGGTCGCGGCCGCTCACCATCACCTCGTGTCCGGTCCGTATCCACTGAGTGCCTAGGGCGTCCGCCATGGTCCCGGCGCCGAGAATTCCTATCCGTGTCATACGAGCCGACGCTAGAGGCCCCGATAGACACCGATCGGTAAGCGTCGACTCCGCGATACTGGCCCCATGTTCGCCGCCGACTGCCAGGCCCGCGTCGCCTTCGACCTGCTCGCGGGCACCTGGAACGCCGTAGTCCTGCACACCCTGCGCACCGGCCCGCAGCGCCCCGCCGAGCTGCGCGCCCGGATCGGCGGCATCAGCCCGAAGGTGCTGCACGAGACGCTCCGCCGGCTGGAGTTCAGCGGCCTGCTCGAGCGCCGTGCCTACGCCGCCGCCCCGCCCCGCGTCGAATACGGGCTGACGGAGCTGGGCCGCAGCCTGCTGGGACCGATCGAGGCGATGGCGACCTGGGCCTACGCGCACGCCGACGAGGTGCTGGCGGCGCAGGAGCGCGGGGAGGCCTCGGCGTGACCCGGCTACCCGGTCAGGTCGTCGGAGTGGCCCGCCTCGAGGCGCGGCCAGTGCGGGATGGGGCGGCCGTTGTGGCTGAGGCGGATGTACTCCTCGGACCGGGGCCAGCCGTCCGGTGACTCCTCCCACGGCTCCTGGCGGCCGTAGGCGGTGAGGTCCATGAGGCGGTAGCTGTTGTCCACGCTCTCCACGCCGCGGTTGGTGGTCCACCAGGTCTCGAAGACCCGGTCGCCGTCGCGGAGATACGACACCAGGTGCATCATCCCGACGCGGCGGCCTGTCAGCAGCCGGTCGAGGGACGGGACCGCGGAGTACCAGGGCATGTCCCAGCCCAGGAAGTCCCGGTAGCGGCGGCTCTCCTCGTACGGGCCCTGGCAGAGGACCGCGTACGTGATGTCGCGCGAGTGCAGATACGACAGCTCCCTGACCTGGCTGCCGCACCACGTGCAGCCCTCGCACTGCCCGGCCGCCGGGTGGCCGTGGTGCCACATGAAGTAGTACGCAAGCAGCTGCCGCCGTCCCTCGAAGGCGTCGAGCAGCGTCACCGGGCCGTCGGGGCCGGTCAGTTCCAGGCCTGCGTCCACCTCGACCATGGGGAGGCGGCGCCGGGCGGCGGCGATCGCGTCGCCCTCGCGGGTGTGGGCCTTCTCGCGGACGCGCAGCTTGTCGAGTTCGGCCTCGAAGGCGGCGCGGTCGGTGACCGGCGGCAAGGCCGGTGCGTGGTCAGTCATTTCGCTGTCCCTTCAGCTTCCGGGGGACCCTCGGCCAGCTCCTTGATGCGGAGCAGCCGGGAGTCCCAGGACCGGCCGATCCGGTCGAGTTCGCGGGCCAGCGCGCCGAGCCGGGCGCCGACGGCGAGGTAGACCACCTCGCGGCCGCGCTGCTCGGATTCGACCAGGCCGACCTCGCGCAGCACCTCCAGGTGCTTGCCGATCGCCTGCCGGCTCACCGGCAGCTCGCGGGCCAGCGCGGAGGCCGACAGCGGGCCGCGGCCGAGCCGGGTGAGGATCTCCCAGCGCGTGGCGTCGCCGAGCGCGGCACACACGACGGGCAGCCCGGCGGTCACGCCCTCGCCTCGACGAAGGCCTTCGCGGCGGCGAGCTCGGTGAGCCAGCCCTTGTTGTTGCCCTCGCGCTCCTTCAGCCACGCGGCCGGGTCGTCGGCGAGACCGGAGAAGCCGCTCTCGACGACGCGCAGCGTCGCCCCGCCGCCGTCCCGCTCGTCGACCCAGAACTCGACCAGCGTCGAGGCCGTCGACTCGTCCCGGTGCGGGGTGCCGATCCAGCGGAAGGAGGCGTAACGCGGCTTGTCGAGTTCGACGGTCCGGAACCGGAACTCGCCGAGCGTGGGGTGCCGCAGGACGGCGACATCGCCCTCGTAATGCAGGTCGGACTCGTCCGCGACGGTGCCGTCGTTGACGTACCAGCCGGGGCGTGCGATCAGCTCCCAGACCCGCTCGGCGGGGGCGTCGATGTCGATCTGCCGGTCGATGCGGTCGAGCTCGACGAGCTCCTCGGCGGTGTAGGTGGCGTCGGTCATGGTGTCCTCCTCGGGACTATGTCTGCAACTCAAAGGTTGCACATCCGGGCCGCGAATGCAACCGCTGAGTTGCACAGTCAAATCCCTTGACCCCGCCCGCCCGTGCGGGATTCCATCGCCGCATGGACGACTCGATCACCATCCGGGACGCCGTCCCGGCCGACGCGCCCGCCGTCCGCGAGGTCGGCCTGGTCACCTGGCCACCGACGTACGGGCCGATCATGGGCGACGCATACGTGGCCGACGGCCTGGAGCGCTACTGGGGCCTGGACTTCATCGAGCGGCTGATCGCCGAAGGGCGGGTCTCGGTCGCCGCGACCGCGGACGGCGCCGTCGTCGGCATGACGAGCGTGAGCCCAGGCGAGGACGGCATCCCGGTGATGTGGAAGCTCTACGTGCACCCGGACCACCACGGCAAGGGCGTCGGCTCCGCCCTCCTGCGCGCCGCCTTCGCGCGCGCCGCCCGCACCTCGGACCGGCTCCGCCTCGACGTCCTGGACGGCAACGACGCGGCGCACGCCTTCTACAAGGCGAAGGGCTTCCGCGAGACCGGCCGCTCGTCCGACGAGGAGAACCCGGAGTGGCCGGACACGGTGTGGATGGAGGCCCCGGTATGAGCCCGGTGCCGCCGTACCCCGAGCACACCTGGCTCTCGCCCAAGGCCGAGGTCCGCGACTCCCCCATCGAGGGCCGCGGCCTCTTCGCCGTGGCGGCGATCCGGCGGGACGAGCCCGTGCAGCGCTCCGGCGGCCGGCTCATCGACGACGCCGAACTGGCCGCCCTCACGCCGCCGCACAGCAGCTTCACCGTCGGCCCGGGACAGCACCTGCTCATGGCCGCCGACGACCCGGGCCGCTACGGCAACCACTCCTGCGACCCGAACCTCTGGCTCGCCGACGCCGTCACCATGACCGCCCGCCGAGACATCGCCCCGGGCGAGGAGCTGACCAGCGACTACGCCACCCTCACCGGCATCGAGTCCTACTCCATGCCGTGCCGCTGCGGCACGCCCGCCTGCCGCGGCACCGTCACCGGCGCCGACTGGCAGCTGCCCGCTTTGCGGACCGCTTACGGGTCGCACTGGTCGCCCGCGCTGCTGGCGCGTATGGCGAGGTGAACGCGGACTATTCGGTGGCCACCCGCACCCCGAGGAAGACCAGCGTCCCGCCGAGCACCGCCTCCTGCGCCCGGCGTATCCGCGGGGACTTCAGCAGTCCGCGGATCCGGCCCACCGCCAGCGCGACCAGGCCGAGGCCTGACAGGCTGAAGGCGACCGCGATGAGGGCCAGTGCCAGTGCGACGGGCACCGCGGTGCCGGCGCCGCGGTCGTCGGGGATGAACTGCGGCAGGCTCGCCATGAAGAAGAGCGTCGCCTTCGGGTTCATCAAGTTGGTGAGCAGACCCTGCGTGAACGGGCCCCCGCCCAGGCCGAACAGCCGCCGGCGCGGCTCCTCCGCCGGCTCCGTACCCGCCGGGGAATCCGCCCGCCGCGACCGCCACACCGCCCACAGGCTCCGCGCCCCGAGCGTGACCAGCACCGCCGCCCCGGCCAGCTTCACCACCTCGAAGGCCACCGCGCTCCGCAGCAGCAGCCCGGCGAGGCCGAACGCCACCGCCACCGCATGCACGAACAGCCCCGCCGCACACTCCAGCGCCGTCCGCAGCCCGGCACCCCGCCCGCCCGCGGCGGCGCTGCGGATGACGACGGCGGTGTCGAGCCCGGGCGTGACGGTGATGAGCAGGCACAGGAACAGATACGCGGGGAGCTGACCCATGCCCCGATCCTCCCGCTCTGCCGTCGCCCCCGCCCGCGGAACCTCAAATCTTCCTCTGAAACAAAGCGATCAATGGTTCGAGTCCGCGCCCGGTGGTGAAGAGACCCCCACGCGAGCGATTGCGTGACCGGGGGAGGTGGTCGTATGACAGAACACAGGACACAGCAGCAGCGGCAGTTGGGGACGGGTATCGGCTGGCGGCCGGAGATCGCCGCCGGCATCGATCGGCTGCCGGGCATCGACTGGGTCGAAGTGGTGGCGGAGAACCTCTGCCCCGACCACCTCCCCGCGCCGCTCGCCCGCCTGCGCGAGCGCGGCGTCACCGTCGTCCCGCACGGCGTCGGCCTCGGCCTCGGCGGCGCCGAGCGCCCCGACCCGGGCCGCCTGGTGGCGCTCGCGGAGCGGGCCGAGCTGACCGGGTCGCCGCTGGTCACCGAGCACATCGCGTTCGTACGGGGCGGCGGTCCGCTGACCGCGTCGCCGCGGCTGGAAGCGGGGCATCTGCTGCCCGTCCCCCGCACCCGCGACGCGCTCGACGTGCTCTGCGCGAATGTGCGCATCGCCCAGGACGCGCTGCCCGTGCCGCTCGCCGTCGAGAACATCGCGGCGCTCTTCTCCTGGCCGGACGAGGAGTTCAGCGAGGGCGAGTTCCTCTACGAGCTGGTGGAGCGCACCGGCGTGAAGCTGCTCATCGACGTGGCCAACCTGCACACCAACCACGTCAACCGCGGCGAGGACCCGTCGAAGGCGCTCGACCGGCTGCCGCTGGAGGCCATCGCCTACGTGCATGTCGCCGGCGGCTTCGAGCGCGACGGGGTGTGGCACGACAGCCACGCGCACCCGGTGCCGGAACCGGTGCTGGACGTGCTGCGGGAGCTGTGTGCGCGGATCAGCCCGCCCGGCGTGCTGCTGGAGCGGGACGAGAACTTCCCGCCGGTCACCGAGCTCGCCGCCGAACTGGACGCGATCGGCCGTATCGCGGGGGAAGCGAAGAAGGACGTACAGGGGGTCGTCCATGCCTGAGACAGAGACGAAAGAGCTGACCGCCGCCCGCGAGCGCCTCGCCCTGCGCCAGACCGCGCTGCTGTCCGCGCTGGTCGCGGGCACCCCGGCGCCGGAGGGCTTCGACCGGGCGCGGCTGCGGGTGCAGGCGCGGGCGCTGGCCGCGAAGCGGGCCGACGTGATCGCGAAGATCGCGCCGGAGCTGCCGCGGTTCCTGGGCACCGAGTACCGCAAGGAGTTCCTCGCCTACGCCGCCGAGCACCCGCTCACCGGCGGCTACCGGCAGGACGCCCTCGCCTTCGCCCGCCGGCTCCTCGACGCCGGCAAGCCCGGCGACCCGAGCGCCCGCCGCGACCTGCGCCGCTGGTGGCGGCAGCGCAGCGGCCCGGCACCGCACCGCTCGCGGGAGCTGCTGCGCCGGGCCCGCGGCGTGCTGGGCCGGGGGTGGCGGCGCTGATGCTGGTGCTTGCGGCAGCCGCCGTCGTGGCGATCGCCGCGTCCACCGGGTGGCTGGTGGTCGCGGCGGCACGGGGGCGTCGTACGGCCCCGCCGGCCACGCCCGGCTGGCTGCCGGAGACGGCGCTGGAGGCCGCCTTCCTGGCCGGCGGACCGCGCCGGGTGGTGGACACGGCGATCAGCACGATGCACGCGGACGGACGGCTGCAACTGGATCATTACGGGCACCTCCAGGTGGACCGCCCGGTGGCGCACCACCCGGTGGAGGGCGCGGTCCTGACCGCCTGCGGCCCGCAGTGGGGTGCGGACCTCGAGGTCGTACGGGAGGGGGCCATGCGCAGCCCGGCGGTGCAGGCCCTCGGGGACGGGCTGGCGGCGCAGGGCATCCTCTACCGGCCGGAGGCGGTCAAGCCCTGGCAGGATGCCGCGCGGGTGCAGCGGTGGGCGTGCATCGGCTCGTTCATGGTGCTGTTCCTCGTCACGTTCGTGACCGCGGACCCCGGCGACTCGAACTTCTTCAGCGTCTTTCCGGTGTTCTTCGTCGCCGTCCTGGCGGCAGGCCTCGGCCAGTCGATGGCGCCCCGGGGGCGGCTCACCAAGGCCGGCTGGTCCGCCCTGGCCCAGCTGCACCGGCACAACCCGTGGGCGCCCGCCGGCACCCAGCCGTACGGTCCTGCCCTGCCCGGCCTGGTCGCGGTGGGCGGCGTGGCGGCGCTGGCGGCGGGGCCGCTGAAGGACGCGCTCAAGGCGGCCGCGGCCGGCGGGGGGAAGTCGTCCGGCTCCGCGGCGTCGTATGCCGGCTGGTCCGCCACCGACTCCGGTGCGGCCTGGTGCGGCTCCTCGGGCGGGGGCGGGAGCGGCTGCGGCGGTTCGTCCTGCGGAGGCG
>NZ_JAAKZV010000301.1 GCF_011044975.1 Streptomyces coryli
ACCTGGAACCCCTCGCCCGCCGCGCCCCCAGCGCCCACAACACCCAGCCCTGGACCCTCGACTACGCCGACCACCTCACCATCGGCTGGGACCCCGCCCGCGAACTCCCCGCAGGCGACCCCACCCGACGAGATCTGTACCTGTCGCTGGGCGCGTTCATCGAGACCTATCTGATCGCGGCGGCCGACGCCGGCCTTCCCATACGGGCCGAGATCGCCGTCGACCCCGACCGGCGGCAAATCGCCCGGCTGCACCCGGCGCGCGAGTGCTACTCGACGCCGTACACCGCCCGCACCATCACGGCGCGCGGCTGCGCCCGCGGGACGTACGAGAACGGGCGGCTGCGGACGGAGGAGCTGGCGCGCGTACGGGAGCAGCTGCGCTGCACGGCGCTGGTCGAGTTGCCAGCTAAAGCACTGGTCGCACGGGCGCTGCGGGCGGACCGGTGGCTCTTCGGGAATCCGGCGGTGGTACGGGAGTTGCGCACCTGGCTGCGGCTGCGCCGGGGCGATGCCGCCGGGGACGGCCTCACCGCCGAGGCCCTCGGCCTCTCCGCGGCGGAAGCGGTGGCCTTCCGCGCGGCACTCGCCGGACTCGGCCCGCTGCACCGCCTCGGCCTGCCCGGCCTGCTGGCGCGTGCACAGGCAGGACTACTGCGTTACGACGGCAGCGTGCTCGTCCTCACCGGTGCGCAGGACAGCCCGACCGAGATGGTGGAAGCGGGCCGTGACCTGGTGCGAGCCTGGTACGCGCTCACCGAACTGGACCTCGCCGTGCATCCACTGAGCCAGCTCCTCGACTGCCCGGCGACATCAGCTGACCTGCACCGGACCCTGAACGCCCGCCCCCTGGCCGCCTTCCGCGCAGGCCGCCCGGCGACACCGCCGCCGCGCTCCGCCCGTCTCGCTACGCCCGCACCGCGCCCGTGACGATCCACCGCCCCGAACGGGCCCGCCACCACAAAGTCGCCATCCGCGTGGCCATCATCAGGCCCATCGCCCACCACACCGCGGTCAGCCCGCCGCCCATCGCCGGCACCAGCAGCGCCACCGGCGCAAAGACCGCCAGCGTCACGATCATCGCCCAGGCCAGATACGGACCGTCGCCCGCACCCATCAGCACACCGTCCAGCACGAACACCACCCCGGCCACCGGCTGCGTCACCGCCACCACCAGCAACGCCGGCAGCAACCGGTCCTGCACCGAGGCATCCGACGTGAACAGCGGCAGGATCAGCGGACGCAGCGCCACCACCAGCACACCGAGCACAACGCCCGTGGCGACACCCCACTCCACCATCCGCCGGCACACCACCCGCGCCCCCTCCGCATCGCCCGCACCGAGATAACGGCCGATGATGGCCTGCCCCGCGATGGCGATCGCATCCAGCGCATAGGCCAGCAGCGACCAGATCGACAGCACCACCTGATGCGCCGCGATCGACGCATCGCCGAGACCGGCCGCCACCGCCGTGGCGATCAGCAGCACGGCACGCAGCGACAGCGTGCGCACCAGCAGCGGCACGCCGGCCTTCGCGCTCGCCCGTATCCCGGCGCCATCAGGGCGGAGAGGGGCGCCGTGGCGGCGGGCGCCGCGCACCACGACCAGCAGATAGACGGCGGTCATGCCCCACTGCGCGATGACCGTGCCCCACGCGGAGCCGGCGATGCCGAGGTCGGCGCCGTAGACGAGGGCGACGTTCAGAGCAATGTTTCCCGTGAAACCACCGATCGCGACGTACAGCGGCGTCCTCGTATCCTGCAGTCCGCGCAGCACGCCGGTCGCGGCGAAGACGATCAGCATCGCCGGGATGCCGAGGGCGCTGATCCGTAGATACGTGGTGGCATACGGGGCCGCCGTGGGCGAGGCGCCGAAGAGGTCCACCAGCGACGGCGCCGCCGGGATGGCGGCCGCGGCGAGCACGCCGCCCAGAAGCGCGGCGAGCCAGATGCCGTCGATCCCCTGGCGCAGCGCCGCGCGCGTATCGCCGGCGCCGATGCGGCGAGCGACGGCGGCGGTGGTGGCGTAGGCGAGGAAGACGAAGACGGCCACGACGGTCTGCAGCAGTGCGGCGGCGACGCCGAGGCCGGCCAGCTGCCGGGTGCCGAGGTGCCCGACGACCGAGGTGTCGGCGAGGATGAAGAGCGGCTCGGCGACGAGGGCGCCGAAAGCGGGGACGGCGAGGGCGATGATTTCGCGGTCGTGCCGTCGCTTACGGCGGCGTTCCGCCTGACGGTCGTCGCCGCGGTGGGCAGAGCCGGACGGCGAGGTCAGGCGGGCATCGGTCATACAGCCAATCTAATCTTCCACAGGTAAGAGACGCAAGACCCGGATGACCCTTACCTGCACACTCGGAGCCAACCCTTCCGGCTAGCTCCGCGCGCGATCCGGAAACCCGTCGCCAGGTTTTTCTCCTCCACCGCTGGTGGACGACGAAAGCGCAGGTCAAAGGAGTGATCACGGAGTGATTGTGTGCTTGTCCACAGCACTGTCCCCCGCTCCGTCCCCAGTAATCACTGACTCATCCACAGCCAGCGTTGAGTAATCCACACCCCCTGTGGATGAGTCAGTTGGCGGGCGTCTCACCAGGCGCCTACGGTGGGGCGGCTGCCCGGCGTCTCCCGGTCCCCACGAGGGTCCTCGCGTATCACTCGGCCGACGCGCCGTAAGCGGAGCCGGACGTCTCAGTTGTCAGAGTCGTGCCGTAAGAAGGAGAGCGGACGCGGCGGCGGTAGGCGCGGCCCGGGAGGAGGGGCGGGATGTCGGAGTACGTGGACGATCCACCCGTCGACCATGGCGGCCCGAGCGACCGGCTGCCCGTTTCCCGGCGGTCGAACGGCGGCCCCCGCGGCGGCGAACAGCACGACCGCGGCCCGGAGGACCCCTTCGGCGCCGGCGCTCCCGCGGCCTTCGAGCGGGTCCCCCCGCAGGATCTGGACGCGGAGCAGTCGGTCCTCGGCGGCATGATGCTGTCGAAGGACGCCATCGCTGACGTGGTCGAGGTCCTGAAGGCCCACGACTTCTACCGCCCGGCGCACGCCACCGTCTACGGCGCGATCCTCGACCTCTACGCCAAGGGCGAGCCGGCCGACCCCATCACGGTGGCCGCGGAGCTCACCAAGCGCGGCGAGATCACGCGGGTCGGCGGCGCCTCGTATCTGCACACCCTGGTCCAGACGGTCCCCACGGCGGCGAACGCCGAGTACTACGCCGAAATCGTCCACCAGCGGGCGGTGCTGCGCCGCTTGGTCGAGGCGGGCACCCGTATCACCCAGATGGGATACGCGGCCGACGGCGAGGTCGACGAGATCGTCAACTCCGCCCAGGCCGAGATCTACGCGGTGACGGAGCAGCGGACGTCGGAGGACTATCTCCCGCTCGGCGACATCATGGAGGGGGCTCTCGACGAGATCGAGGCGATCGGCTCCCGCAGCGGGCAGATGTCCGGGGTGCCGACGGGCTTCGCGGATCTGGACTCGCTGACGAATGGGCTGCACCCGGGCCAGATGATCGTCATCGCGGCGCGTCCGGCAATGGGTAAGAGTACGCTAGCGCTCGATTTTGCCCGAGCTTGCTCAATTAAGAGTAATTTGCCGAGCGTTATTTTCTCTCTGGAGATGGGGCGCAACGAGATCGCGATGCGTCTGCTGTCGGCGGAGGCGCGGGTGGCGTTGCATCACATGCGGTCCGGGTCGATGACGGATGACGACTGGACGCGGCTGGCGCGGCGGATGCCGGAGGTGACGGATGCGCCGCTGTACATCGACGATTCGCCGAACCTGTCGATGATGGAGATCCGGGCGAAGTGCCGTCGCCTGAAGCAGCGGAACGACCTGCAGCTCGTCGTCATCGACTATCTGCAGCTGATGCAGAACGGCGGCTCGAAGCGGGCGGAGAGCCGGCAGCAAGAGGTCTCCGAGATGTCGCGAAACCTGAAGCTGCTGGCCAAGGAGCTCGAGGTCCCGGTGATCGCGCTGTCGCAGCTGAACCGTGGTCCCGAGCAGCGGACGGACAAGAAGCCGATGGTGTCCGACCTGCGTGAGTCGGGTTCGATCGAGCAGGACGCCGACATGGTGATCCTGCTGCATCGTGAGGACGCATACGAGAAGGAGTCCCCGCGGGCGGGTGAGGCGGACCTGATCGTGGCGAAGCACCGTAACGGCCCGACGGCGACGATCACCGTGGCCTTCCAGGGGCACTACTCGCGGTTTGTGGACATGGCGCAGACGTAGCCGGTGGCCCGGGTGGGGCTGTCTGCGGAGAGTCACCACCGGCACGCCGCGGGCGCTGAAGCTGTGTGCTGTGGTGGTGGAGGGCGTGGTAATCGGCCGAGCGGAGGCCGATGCCTGGGCCGTGGTGGCACGTAGGCGGGCGTCCGTGGGCTGAATTGGCGGCCTGACGTGGGCGTGCTCGGCAGGCGACTCGGCCGGTGGCTCGCAGTGTGGTTCTGGGAATGGCATTACGTTGCGTTGGGTGCTGTGCGCACAGGAATGCCGAAATTGCGTTCCATTGTGTGAACTGGTCTGAAGATCGGTGCAGTTGGGCGCTCGTCACTGATTGTGTTCGCGGCGGAGGTGATTCGCACAATGAGCGAACACGGTGAAACGGCGCTGCTGGAGTCCCGGACGCTGCGGGACAGCGTCATGCGGCGGACTGAGGTGCTGGACCGGGTCAAGGCGCTGTCGTTGCTGCCGGATGGCACGTATGTGACGACGGCGATGGTGGCGGCTTACTTTGAGGTCGGCGAGAACGTCATCAGGGCGATGGTCCATGATCATCAAGAGGAGTTGGCGGCCAACGGCTATCGGGTCCTGTCAGGCGCAGAACTGAGTTACTTCAAGCAACTCTGTGGCATGCAGTCGAAGGCCCGCGCCGTTGCCTTGTTCAGCAGGCGCACGGTCTTGAACGTCGCCATGCTGCTCCGGGACAGCGAAGTCGCACGTCAGGTGCGTATCTACCTGCTTGACATCGAGGAGCAGGGTCGTCAGCAGCCTGTGGATAACTTAAGCCACGAGCTGGTGGAGTCGCTCGTTGAGCGCATGGAGCGCACTGCCCAGGCTGCGGTGGGGCGATTGCTACCCATGATCAACGCGCTCATCGAGAGCGCGGGGGAACAGCGCAGGGCGACCCTCGCACTCACCGAGCGAGCCCAGCGCATGGAGGTGGAGCTCACCCGCGTGGGCCGGGATGTGCAGGGGCATGAACTTGCGCTGCAGGATCGCACCCTCGCCGGGGTCATGGCGGACATCGACGCCATGAACTGGCGGGATTTCGAGCTGTATGTGGCCGAGTTGTGCATCCGCGACGGCTGCACGAATGTGCGCGTTATCGGCGGCAAGGACCGGGGCGTGGACATCGTTGGGGTGACGCCGGACGGCAGTCGCCTCATCGTTCAGTGCAAGCGGTATCAGCCGTTCCGCTCTGTCTGGAGTGCGGATATGCAGAGGTTCCTCGGAGCGGCGAAGGTACAGCATCGGGCCGAAGTAGCGCTGTTCGTGGCTTCGTGCCCGTTCTCGCGGGAGGCGCTGGCGATTGCCCGGGAGTACGGGGTGACGCCGGTCGACCGGGCGATGCTGCAGGTGTGGGCGGCCGGGTCGCGGCTGCAGCCGTTTACGTAGAGCGCCGAGCGGGTGGGCCCGAAGTCGCAAGGCGAAGTTGCGGCTTCGGGCCCCGGTCATCGTAGCGATGCGTCGGGTTTCACGTGAAACCTCGCGTTCAGTACGCCCCGTCGAGGAGTTCCTGGCGCAGGCGCAGCTTTGAGCGGGCGCCGACGACTGAGCGCATGGGCTCGCCGTCGCGGAAGAGGATCAGCGTCGGCATCGAGAGGACGCCGTATGCGGCCTGGGTCTCCGGGTTGGTGTCGACGTCCAGTTGGACGATCTTGAGGCGGCCTGCTTCCTCCTCCGCCAGCTGGGCCAGCACCGGCTTGATCATCTTGCAGGGCGGGCACCACGTCGCGGTGAAGTCCACCAGCACGGGGAGGTCGCTGCGCAGCACCTCTGCTTCGAAGGTGGCGTCGGTGACGTAGGCGGGCTCGGTCTTCAGGGCGGTGGTGGTGGTCTGCTGGGTCATGCCCGGTCCTCCTGGAGTGGGGTCACAAGTTCGCAGCGCGGCTCCGGGGCGTCCGTGGCGGAGGCTGCCACCTCTTCGCGCGCTGCCTCCGCCTGGGCAAGCTGGCCCGCGATCTGGTCGCGTACGCCCGTGAGTTGGCCGATCATCGTGTCGAGTTCGGCGAGCTTGCTGCGGTAGACCTCGATCGAGGCCGGGCAGGAGTCGCCGTGCGGGTGCCCGGCGCGCAGGCACTCCACGAACGGGCGGGTCTCCTCCAGCTCGAAGCCGAAGTCCTGCAGCAGCCGGATCTGCTGCAGCAGCCGCAGGTGTTCCTCGTCGTAGGCGCGGTAGCCGTTGGCCGTGCGCCGGCTGGGGAGGAGGCCGCGGGCTTCGTAATAGCGGAGCGCGCGGGTGGTGGTGCCGGCCCGGCGCGCGAGTTCGCCGATCTGCATGCCGGTGACGCTACGCCTTGACGCCGACGTCAAGGCCAGCGGTTTATGCCTTCGGCGTCGTGGGCGGTTCGGGGGTCTCGGTTGCTTCGGACGTTCCGGGTTCCTCGGTTGCTTCGGGCGCCTCGGACGTCGGGCAAGGCGCCAGGCGGTACTCGATCGCGAGCAGCGCCACGATCACCGCGACGAGCGCGATCAGCTGCACCGCGGCGTTCACCTGCGTTCCCAGCGGTACGGTCGCGAGCGCGACGGCCGCCGCCGCGGCCCGGCCGGCGCGTGGGCGGATGCCCAGGACCGTACGGAAGGCGGCGTCGCCGGCGAGGTACAGCGCCACCCCGCCGGCCAGGGCCACGGCGGGGCCGGTGTGCAGGTGTTCGAAGAGGTGGCCGAGGGACTTCTTCACGCCTGCGGCGAGGCAGACGATGCCGAGCAGCATCGGGATGAAGCTGTAGAAGTACGCGTTGATCGAGAGGCGGAAGCGCTCCTGCGGTCCGGCGGCGGCGAGCCGCTCCTCGGCCGCGTCCTCGTCCCGTACGAAATAGGCCCACCACAGTCCGGCGGCCAGGGCGAGGCCGAGGAGGGTGGCGGTGATGGTGCCGGCGTCCAGGGGGAGCTCTTCCAGGCCTACGCCGATGGCGATGACGGACTCGCCGAAGGCGACGATGAGCAGGAGCCCGTGGCGTTCGACGAAGTGGTCGCTGCGGACGCCGCCGAGCCGCTGCTCTTCCGCCCGCGTCGTCTCGTCCGCGCGCCGTAGCACCAGCCGGGAGGTCAGCAGTTGCAGCGCGATCGCCGCGATCCACAGCACGTCGGCGACGGTTCCGTCGGTCGCGCCCGCGGCGATGATGAGGGCGGCGCCGAGTGCGTTCGGTGCCGCGAACCACAGCGTCTGCCATCCGTTGGCCTGGATGAACAGTGCGCCGTGCACCAGCACCACGAGCAGGTAGCCGATGCCGAAGGCCACGCCGTCGTCGCCGAAGGCGCCTGGGATGGCGAGGGC
This sequence comes from Streptomyces coryli, assembly GCF_011044975.1. Taxonomy (GTDB): domain Bacteria; phylum Actinomycetota; class Actinomycetes; order Streptomycetales; family Streptomycetaceae; genus Streptomyces; species Streptomyces coryli. Next base: position 7,501 of record NZ_JAAKZV010000301.1, read on the forward strand.
GCAGAGCAGGAAGGACGCCATGCCGGCGATCAGCAGCAGCCGGCGGGCGGGGCGGTCCGGTGGCACCTGGTTGGTGAGGTGCGCGTAGGCGCCGTACATCCAGAACAGCACGATGAAGATCAGCAGTACGCGGCCGGCGGATGTCCACGTCAGGTGGTGGGCGAGCAGCACGGTCAGCTGCGTCAGGGTGAAGACGAAGACGAGGTCGAAGAAGAGCTCGAGCGTGGAGACGCGGAGCTCGCCCGGGTGTTCCTTGCTGTGCTCGGCCGGGCCTGCTTCAGCCGTCATGACGTGCCCCCACTGTCTTCCCCCAGGCTGCTTCTGCGTGCGGCAGAGAGCCTACGTCAGCCTCGGGTGAAGGCTTCGTACTCCTGGAGGACCTCCTCGGTCGGTCCGTCCATGCGCAGTTCGCCGCGTTCGAGCCACAGGACGCGGTCGCAGATGTCGCGGATGTTCTTGTTGCTGTGGCTGACGAGGAAGACGGTGCCGGCGCGTTCGCGGAGTTCGCGGATGCGGGCTTCGGAGCGCTTCTGGAAGCCGCGGTCGCCGGTGGCGAGGGCTTCGTCGATCATCAGGACGTCGTGGTCCTTGATCGAGGCGATGGCGAAGCGGAGGCGGGCGGCCATGCCGGAGGAGTACGTGCGCATGGGGAGGGAGGAGAAGTCGCCCTTCTCGTCGATGCCGGAGAAGTCGATGACGTCTTTTGCGCGGGCCAGTACGTCCTGCTTGGGCAGGCCCATGGCGAGGCCGCCGAGGAGGACGTTGCGTTCGCCGGTGAGGTCGTTCATCAGGGCGGCGTTGACGCCGAGGAGGGCGGGCTGGCCGTCGGTGTAGATGCGGCCCGACTCGGTGGGCAGGACGCCGGCGATGGCGCGCAACAGGGTGGATTTTCCTGAGCCGTTGGTGCCGATGAGGCCGATGGCCTCGCCGCGGTGCGCGGTGAAGGAGACGCCGCGCACGGCGTGCACCTCGCGCACGCCCGGCGCCTTGGCGCGCGACAGGATGCGGCCGAGCGCGGCGGTGGCGGCGCCGCGGCCGCGGGAGGCGCCGTGGATGCGGTAGGTGATGTGGACGTTGTCGGCG
>NZ_JAAKZV010000302.1 GCF_011044975.1 Streptomyces coryli
CCCCACTCCTCCCGTAGCCAGCCATCCGTTTCCCGCACCGCGCCCCAACGCACGACGGCGGCGCAGCCGTCACCATCCGATGCCAAGCTGTCCGCCCTTGCAAGCGCAGGGCGAGATGCTGTCGGATCGTGACGGCCACGCCGCCGCTGTCAGCAGATAGCCGATGCGAGGCACTCAGGCCTCAGGCCTCATCCCTCACACATCCGCAGTCTCCTTCCCACCCCCAGCGCCACCCCGCTGCTCCGGCAGCACATCCTTCGGACTGTCGCCGTGCCCCTCATCCACGAACGTCGTCTCATCGAAGGGCAGCTTCCCCGCAAGCACCGCATCCGCTCGCTCCCGGTCCAGCTCCTTCGTCCACGTCGCGACCAGCACCGTCGCCACCGAGTTCCCCGCGAAGTTCGTCAGCGCCCGCGCCTCGCTCATGAAGCGGTCGATGCCCACGATCAGCCCCACGCCGTCCAGCAGCTCCGGCCGGTGCGACTGCAAGCCACCGGCCAGCGTTGCCAGACCAGCCCCCGTCACGCCCGCCGCGCCCTTCGACGCGATGATCATGAAGAGCAGCAGGGAGATCTGCTCGCCGATGTTGAGCGGCTGGTCCATCGCGTCCGCGATGAAGATCGACGCCATCGTGAGGTAGATAGCCGTGCCGTCCAGGTTGAACGAATACCCCGTCGGCACCGTGATGCCCGCCACCGGGCGCGAGACGCCCAGGTGCTCCATCTTCGCGATCAGGCGCGGCAGCGCCGACTCCGACGACGAGGTCGACAGGATCAGCAGGAACTCGCGGCCCAAGTACCGCAGCAGCGAAAGCAGGTTGATCCGGGCGACCACCCACAGCAGCGTGCCCAGCACCACGAAGACGAAGATGATGCACGTCGCGTAGAAGCCCAGCATGATGACCGCGAGCGACTTCAGGGCGTCCACGCCCGTCTCGCCGACCACGCCCGCGATCGCGCCGAAGGCGCCCACCGGGGCCGCCCACATGATCATGGCCATTACGCGGAAGACCAGGCGCTGGATGTGCTCGACGCCCTTGAGGATCGGTTCGCCGGAGCGGCCCATCGCCTGCAGCGCGAAGCCGACCAGCAGCGCCACCAGCAGGGTCTGCAGGACCTGGCCCTCCGTAAGCGAGGAGACCAGGGTCTTCGGGATGATGCCCAGCAGGAAGTCGGTCGTCGACTCGCTCGCGCCCGCCGCCTCTTCCTTGCCCGCGCCCTTGTTCTCGTCCGTGAGGTGCAGGCCCGAGCCGGGCTCCAGCATGTTGCCGACGATCAGGCCGATCGCCAGCGCCACCGTCGACATGATCATGAAGTAGCCGAGCGCGAGGCCGCCGACCGCGCCGACCTTCGCCGCCTTACGGACCGAGCCGATGCCGAGGACGATCGTGCAGAAGATGACGGGGGAGATCATCATCTTGATCAGGTTCACGAAGCCCTCGCCGATGGGCTTCAGTTCGACGGCGGCATCCGGGGCCGCGAAGCCGACCGCGATGCCTGCGAGCACCGCGACGATCACGGCTATGTACAGGTAGTGCGTGCGGTCGCGTCCTCTCGACGACTGCTGCTCGGGTGGGGACTGTGCAGCCACAGCTGCCTCCTGACGGCTCTGTCATCCGGGCAAGTTCGGGGCGACTCTGCCCGTCCTCGTGACGGCCGTCACCCTTGTGTTCATTGCGTTCGCGTAAACGTGGCGGGACGGGACAGCAATAACAACGTTGTCACGTCACTTCCAGGCCATTGACCGGACATCATCACAGCCTTACGTTCGCCGCATCTCTCCAGCGCTGCTCAGGAGGTCCTTCCCGTGCGACGACGCCGTACCCTCCCCCTGCTCATCTCCGCGGCCCTGGCCGCGACGACCCTGGCCGCGTGCGGGCAGGGCTCCGGCAGTGACCCGGACACGGTCGAGATCCAGTTCAAGCAGTCGACCGACAACAAGGTCAAGGTCATGGACAACTTCCTGGCCGATGTGAAGAAGCAGTTCGAGAAGAAGTACAAGGGCAAGAAGGTCAAACTGGTGCCGATCAAGGCGCCGGACTCGGAGTACTACACCAAGCTGCAGCAGATGCTGCGGTCGCCGAAGACCGCGCCCGATTTGGTGTACGAGGACACCTTCCTGATCAACTCGGACATTACGAGCGGGTATCTGAAGCCGCTGGACTCCTACCTGAAGAAGTGGAAGGACTGGGACCAGTTCATCGACACCGCCAAGACGGCGGCGAAGGCGGAGAACGGCAAGACGTACGGCATCCCGGACGGGACCGACACCCGCGGGCTGTGGTTCAACAAGAAGATCCTCAAGAAGGCCGGGCTGCCCGAGGACTGGCAGCCCAAGAACTGGGCCGAGATCCTCGACGCCGCCCGTACGATCAAGAAGAAGGTCCCGGGCGTCGTGCCGCTGAACGTCTACACCGGCAAGCCCGCCGGTGAGATGGCCACCATGCAGGGCTTCGAGATGCTCCTCTACGGGACCGGCAAGGACCCGCTCTACGACCCCGCGGCGAAGAAGTGGGTGGCCGGCGGCCAGGGCTTCAAGGACGCGCTGGAGTTCGTCGAGACGGTCTACAAGGAGAAGCTCGGGCCCGATGTGTCCGACGCCTTCGACCCGAACATCGGCACCCGGATGCGCAACGAGTTCATGCCGAAGGACAAGGTCGCGATCAACCTCGACGGCTCGTGGCTGCCGCAGGACTGGAGCAAGGGCACCGAGACCGAGTGGCCCGACTGGGACAAGGAGCTCGGCCTCGCGCACATGCCGACGAAGGACGGCAGCGACCCCGGCCGCGTCTCCCTCTCCGGCGGCTGGACCTGGGCGATCCCGGACAAGGCCGGAAACCCGGACCTGGCCTGGAAGTTCGCCGCGCTGGCGATGAACAAGGCGAACTCCCAGAAGTGGTACATCGCCAACTCGGGCATCGCGGTCCGCAAGGACGTCGCCGCCGACCCCGAGTACGCCGAGGGCAACCCGTCGACGAAGTTCTTCACCGACCTGGTGCCCTACACCCACTACCGCCCGGCCTACCCGGCGTACCCGAAGGTCTCCACCGCCATCCAGGAGGCGATGGGCAAGGTCAGCGAGGGTGACACGTCGGTGGACGACGCGGCCAAGGAGTATGACGAGCAGCTGAAGTCCGTCACGGACGGCAAGGTCGTCCAGAAGTAAGGGATCGTCTGTGACCACCGCACCTCCCACATCGCCGGGCGGCGTCGTGAAGACGCCGCCCGGCCCCGGCCGGCCGGCCGGGCAGAAGAGCATCGGCCGCTCGCTGATACGGGCCCTGCCCGTCTCACCGGCCGTGGTCCTGCTGCTGCTCTTCTTGGCCGGGCCGATCGGCTACTGCGTCTACATCGCCTTCACCGACCTGCAGCTCACCGGCCAGGCGGAGTCGAGCTTCGTCGGCTTCGAGAACTTCACCGACGCCTTCGCCGACGACAACTTCATCAACGCCGTCTGGCTGACCATCGTCTTCACGGTCGTCTCGGCGCTGATCGGCCAGAACACCCTCGGCCTCGGCCTCGCGCTGCTGATGCAGAAGGCGTCGAAGCCGGTCCGTACCATCACCGGCGCCGTCGTCATCTCCGCCTGGGTGCTGCCGGAAGTGGTGGCGGGCTTCCTGCTCTACGCCTTCTTCCGCAAGGAGGGCACCCTCAACGCCATCCTCGACTTCCTCCACCTGCCGACGCAGAACTGGCTCTACACGCTGCCGATCCTGGCCGTGTCGTTCGCCAACGTATGGCGCGGGACGGCCTTCTCCATGCTGGTCTACTCGGCCGCGCTGAACGAGATCCCGGCGGAGATCACCGAGGCCGCCCAGGTCGACGGGGCCGGCGGCTGGCGGCGGCTGTGGCACATCACGCTGCCGATGATCCGCCGCTCCATCGGCACCAACCTGATGCTGATCACGCTGCAGACGCTCAGCGTCTTCGGCCTGATCTGGGTGATGACCCGCGGCGGCCCCGGCAACAAGTCGCAGACCCTGCCGATCTTCATGTACGAGCAGGCCATCCAGAATTCGATGATCGGCTACGGCACCGCGGTGGCGCTGCTGCTGCTGGTCTTCGGTTCGCTGTTCTCGCTGGTCTACATGCGCCTGCTGCGCGAGGAGGTCTGACATGTCGGCACGCACGCGCCGCCGCCTCGCGGCCGACGCCGGGCTGCTGGTGGTGATCGTCGCCTTCGTGCTGCCCCTGGCGTGGGTGGTGCTGTCGTCCATCGACCCGGAGGCCGATCTGAAGGTGAAGGCCCCCGACGGCTTCACCTTCGACAACTACTCCGAGGTCCTGACCCCGGACATCACCTTCACCCCGCTGCTCAACAGCCTGATCCTGTGCGGCGGGGCGACGCTGCTGACGGTGGTGTGCTCGGCGCTGGCCGCGTATCCGCTGTCGCGGTACAAGTCGCGGCTGAGCCGCCCGTTCATGCTGACAATCCTGTTCTCGTCGTGCCTGCCGATCACCGCGATCATGGTGCCGGTCTACGCCCTGTACGTACAGGTGAACCTGATCGACACCATGGGCGGCACGATCTTCTTCTTCGCGGTCAGCCAGATGCCCTTCGGGATCTGGCTGATGAAGAACTTCATGGACGGCGTCCCCAAGTCCCTGGAGGAGGCGGCCTGGACGGACGGCGCGTCGCCGATGCAGTCGCTCATCCGCATCGTGCTGCCGCTGATGGGCCCCGGCATCGCGGTGGTGACGGTCTTCTCCTTCGTCATGATGTGGGGCAACTTCTTCGTCCCCTTCATGCTCCTGCTCAGCCCGGAGATGATGCCGGCCTCGGTCGCGATCAACGACTTCTTCGGGAACAAGGGCACGGTCGTCTACGGGCAGTTGGCGGCCTTCTCGATGCTCTACTCGACGCCGGCGGTACTGCTGTACGTGCTGGTGGCGAGGAAGCTGGGCGGCGGCTTCGCGCTGGGGGGTGCGGTCAAGGGGTGACCGTCACTGTCACAGCTGGCGCAGGTGGTCCCGGAGCGTACGGGCGACGCGGGCCATCAGCGCCTCGGCGGCCGGCTGGACGGTGGCCGGGACGCGGGATTCGGTGAGCGCCGCGACCGCGAAGGCCTGCCCGTCGGCGTGCTCGACGACGCCGATCTCGTGGCGGAGATTGAGCAGGGTGCCGGTCTTGGAGGACCAGGTGCTGGCGTCGGAGGCGAAGTCCGGGGCCAGGCGGTGGCGGAGCACGTTGTGCGCCATCAGACCGCGCACCCGCTCGGCGGTCGCCGGATGGATGGCCGAGGGCGTCCACAGGGCCTGCAGCAGGTCGGTCCAGGCGCGGGCGCTGCCCGTGTTGGTACGGGCGTTGTCGAGCTGCCGCACCGGGTGGCCGTGCCCTTCGGTGCCGGCGTCGACGGCCAGGGAGAGCGCGAGCCGGCCCTCGGCGTCGTGATCGTCGAGATGTTCGGCCGGGGTGTCGGTCAGGTCGCGCATGGTGTGCCGCAGGGTGATGCCGTGCAGGCCGTACTCCCGTAGCAGCCGGGTGACCTGGCCGGGCGGGGTGAGGGCGAACAGCGCGTCGGCGGCGGTGCCGTCGCTGATGCAGGTGCTGAGGTAGAGCAGATCGTCGATGGCGATACGGGCGGGGTGGCGGAAGCGGGACAGGCCGGTGGGCCCGCGGGTGGTGATGCGTCCCGGCGGTACGTCGACGGGTGCGGCGCCGTCGAGTTCGCCGCGGCGGATCCGCTCGACGGTGGCCAGGGCGAGGGGGACCTTGACGAGTGAGGCGGCGGGGAGCTGGGTGTCCGCGTCGATGCCCACCTCCTGCCGGGAGTGCAGGTCGCGGACGAGGTAGCAGCCGTGCAGGCCGCCGTCGTTCAGCTGCTCGCGGAGGGTGTGCCGGAGGGCCTGGGCGTTCATGAGGCGGGTCCGCGGGAGGTGGCGGTGGTTGCGGCGGCGCGGGCGGTCGGGGCCGCGCCGAGGCAGTGGGCGATGACGCCGTAGAGGCGGTCCTGGAGGGGCTGCGGGTTGCTGTGGTCGGCGGTGGTGAGGGCGTAGCCGCGGTGCAGCGGGAGATCGCCGAGCGGGCGCCAGTCCAGGCCGAGTTCGCGTGCCTGGGCCGGTGCGCAGAGCAACAGATCGCGGGAGCCGAGGACTTCGGCGGCGGCCGTGGTGAGGTCGGGGGCGGTGGCTATTTGTGCGGGCTGCAGGCCGACGGCGTCGCGCAGCCTGATCAGCGGGTCCCTGATGTGCGGTACGTCGTCCTCGGGCTGCACCCAGACGCGCCGCGGCGGCCCGTCGGCGCCGCGGCCCGGGCGCAGGCTGTCGAGGTGGACGCGCCGGATGCCCGGGTCGTGATCGCCGGCGAGGCCGAGCGGCAGCGTCCAGGCCGCCTCGTCCGGTGGTACGGCCTGCAGGGCGGCGCGTACCTGCTGGGTGTGGAGGAGTTCGGTGCGCCCGGCGGGGGCAGCGGGGCGTACCTCGAGGGCGATGCCCAGCGTGCGCGCGTCGGTGACCAGCCGGGCGAGGGCGATGGCCGGATGGATCGCGGGCACCGCGAGCCGCCAGGGCCGGCGGCCGGCGATCCTGGCCTCGTGCTCCAGCGCGTCGGCGGCCTCCAGGAGGCGGCGGGCGGCCGGGAGGAGGTCGCGGCCGAAGGCGGTGAGCACGGGGCGGCGCGAGGTGCGCTCGAAGAGCGGCTGTTCCAGGCGCTCTTCGAGGGCGGCGATGCGGCGGCTGGCCACGGGCTGTGACAGGCCGGCAGCCGCGGCGCCGGCCGTGAAGCTCTCGCGGGTGCTGACGCTGACGAAGGCGCGGCAGGCTCCGACCAGATCCATGAGCACCAAGTATGCGGGAAACGCATGGAATCGCGCAGGACGGTATTGGACAGCATGACCGCAGCTCCGCAGCATCATTCGTTATGCGACGACTTACTCACCACCTCATGGCGGCCGTGCTCGTGGTGCTCCCGGTGACGGCGTGCGGGGACAGCGGCGGTGCGACGGACCGTGACGACCGGCCGGCGTCTTCGCCTTCGACTTCGGCTTCGGCTTCGGCGACGGAGCGGGGGCGTGCGACGCGGGAGTTCAAGGAGCTGGAGCGCGGCTATGACGCGCGCCTGGGGGTGTACGCCGTGGACACCGGGACCGGGCGGGAGGTGGCGTACCGGGACGGGGAGCGGTTCGCGTACGCGTCCACCTTCAAGGCGCTGGCCGCGGGGGCGGTGCTGAAGAAGCGGCAACTGGGGGGCCTGGACAAGAAGATCACGTACGAGCGGGACGACCTGATCGCGAACTCGCCGGTGACGGAGAAGCACGTGGCGGACGGCATGACACTGGGCGCGCTCTGCGACGCCGCCGTGCGCTACAGCGACAACACCGCCGCGAACCTGCTCTTCGACGAACTGGGCGGCCCCGCCGGACTGCAGAAGGTGCTACGGGCCGCCGGCGACGACGTCACACGCATGGAGCGCAACGAACCCGCCCTGAGCGACTGGCAGCCCGGCCAGGTACGCGACACGAGCACCCCACGCCAACTCGCCCAGGACCTACGCGCCTTCACCCTCGGCGACGAACTCCACAAGCCGGAGCGAGCGCAACTGACCGACTGGCTGAAGCGCAACACCACGGGGGCCGAACTGATCCGCGCAGGCGTACCAAAGCAATGGAAGGTAGGCGACAAAACCGGCACCGCCTCCACCTACGGCGGCCGCAACGACATCGCCATCATCTGGCGCCCGAACGCCGCCCCCCTGATCCTGGCAATCCTCACCAACCGCAAGAACGAGAACGCAGAACCCGACGAGAAACTGATCGCCGAGGCGGCAGGGGCAGTCGCCGACGAGATGGACGCATCGTGAACCGGCGGGGCCCAGCCGCACCGTCACCCACAAGCATGGATCTCGTTACCCTCTGCAACCACCCCTGATCAGGAGGAGTCCTGGACCGCATCAGCAGAACTCGTCAGAAGGGTTCGAGATGTCTGTCCAGCACGCGTCACGATTCGTCACTGCACTCGCCGCCGCCGGAGCGCTGATCCTGATGGCGCCCCAGCAGGCTCACGCCGGAGCGATCGGGTCAACCGCCGTCGAGACATTTGAATACTCCGTTGGTGGGGTCACGATGAAGGTCCCGACGGGCTGCATGTTCACGCACATCATCCGTGGTGGCGGGAAGAAGATCACGTACCAGAACGCGGGCGTCGACTGCGGCTTCGTAGGAGCGCTCAACAGCGGTTTCTGTAACTGGCGGATCGACTTCAGATACGCCGACACCAACAACAAGACGTACCGGACCTCGCGGGGCAAGACCCATCCGAAGTGCAAGATTGACCCGATGCGCAACAACGCGCCCCAGACCCTTCCGCGTTACGGCAAGGCCTGTGCGCATCTCTATGTCAACGGCGTGCGCCGCGTGACGCAGTGCCACCACATCACGAAATGAGTTGCCCGATGATCGACCAGCAGGAGCAGCATGGCGCCGACCAGGTGCGCCGTAGGCGGGTGGGGATTCTTGCCTTCTTGGGTGGGGTCCTGGTGACGCTGGCGTTCTTTGCGTTCTTTCCTGGGCTGCCGCATGTCATCGATGCGGGGGCCATTCTGCTGGCGATTGGCGTGGGAGCGGTCGCGCGGTGGGTGTGTCA
>NZ_JAAKZV010000303.1 GCF_011044975.1 Streptomyces coryli
GTCCGCAGCCAGCGGATTATCCTCCTCCGCGGCCCGGTGCACCTCGGCGATCAGCCGCGACCCGTACGCGTCATCGGCGATCGTCCGCGCGAACCCCGCCGTCCCCCGCACCGCCGTCGTCTCGGCAGCGATCTCGCCGATGAGTCCGGCCGACGGATAGAGCGTCGCGTAGGCCCACCCCTCCTCGACCCCCGCCCGCGCGGTGTGCGGCACCTCGGGGTTGATCATGACGACGGTCCCGGGCCCGGCCCGTACGACCCCCTCCGGCAGCCCGACCTCCTCGACGCCGAGGGTGACGGCCCCGAAGACGAAACCGTCGTGCGAATGCGCCGGAAAGTCATGATCCACATACCGCGCCCGCAGCAGATCGAGCCCGGGCAGACTCCGGTACCGCCAGTGCCTGGCCCACTGCCCCGCTCCCCCGGCCGCGGCCGTGTTCTGCGCCCCGCTCATACGCCAAGTCTGCGACTTGTCAGTGCCGGGGTGCACGATGGTTCACATGGCGAGAACAGTGCTGGATTCGTTCGCCCCGGCCACCAAGGCGTGGTTCGAGGGCGCCTTCGCCGCGCCCACGCCCGCGCAGGAGGGCGCCTGGCGCGCCATCGCCGAGGGCTCCGACGCCCTCGTCGTGGCGCCCACCGGCTCCGGCAAGACCCTCGCCGCCTTCCTCTCCGCGCTGGACACCCTCGCCGCAGGCCCGCCCCCCGCCGAGACCAAGAAGCGCTGCCGGGTGCTCTACGTATCGCCGCTCAAGGCCCTCGCGGTCGACGTCGAGCGCAATCTCCGCTCCCCGCTCACCGGCATCCGCCAGGAGTGCGTCCGCCAGGGCCTCCCGGAGCCGGACATCCGCGTGGCGATCCGCTCGGGCGACACCCCGCCCGCCGAGCGCCGCTCGATCCAGAACCGTCCGCCGGACATCCTGATCACCACCCCGGAGTCGCTCTTCCTGATGCTGACCTCGGCATCGCGGGAAGCCCTCGCCGGCGTGGAGACGGTCATCCTCGACGAGGTCCATGCCGTGGCCGGCACCAAACGCGGCGCCCACCTCGCCCTCTCCCTGGAGCGCCTGGACGAGCTGCTCCCCCGCCCTGCCCGCCGCATCGGCCTGTCCGCGACCGTACGGCCGGTGGACGAGGTCGCGCGCTTCCTCTCGCCGCAGCGCCGAGTGGAGATCGTCCAGCCGCCGTCGGGCAAGGAATTCGACCTCTCCGTGGTCGTCCCCATCGAGGACATGGGCGAGCTGCAGGGCTCCCCGGCCACGGAAGACGGCCCCGGCGACAAGCCCTCCATCTGGCCGCACGTAGAGGAAAAGATCGCCGACCTCATCGAGGCCCACCGCTCCACCATCGTCTTCGCCAACTCCCGCCGCCTCGCCGAGCGCCTCTGCAACCGCCTCAATGAGATCGCGTACGAGCGCACCTTCGGGGAGGCGATGCCCGACGACGCGCCGCCCCCGGCCGAGATCATGGCCCAGTCCGGCGCCGCGAAGGGCGCCGCCCCACTCCTCGCCCGCGCGCACCACGGCTCCGTATCGAAGGAGCAGCGCGCCCAGGTCGAGGAGGACCTCAAGGCGGGCCGGCTGCCCGCCGTGGTCGCCACGTCCAGCCTCGAGCTCGGCATCGACATGGGCTCGGTCGACCTCGTCGTCCAGGTCGAGTCGCCACCCTCCGTCGCCTCCGGGCTGCAGCGGGTCGGCCGCGCGGGCCACCAGGTGGGCGCGGTCTCCCGCGGCGTGGTCTTCCCGAAGTACCGGGGCGACCTGGTCCAGTCCGCCATCGTCACGGAGCGGATGCGCGACGGCGCGATCGAATCCCTCCGCATCCCGGCGAACCCGCTCGACGTCCTGGCCCAACAGGTCGTCGCCATGGCCGCGATGGACACCTGGGACGTGGACGAGCTGCTGACCCTGGTCCGCCGCGCCGCCCCGTTCTCGTCCCTGCCCGAATCGGCGTACACCGCGGTGCTGGACATGCTCGCCGGCCGCTATCCGTCCGACGCCTTCGCCGAGCTCCGCCCCCGCCTGGTCTGGGACCGGGTGGCGCACACAGTCACCGGCCGCCCCGGCGCCCAGCGCCTCGCGGTCACCTCGGGCGGCACGATCCCGGACCGCGGCCTGTTCGGCGTCTTCCTGGCCGGTTCCGACCCGAAGAAGGGCGGCGGCCGGGTCGGCGAGCTGGACGAGGAGATGGTCTACGAGTCCCGGGTCGGCGATGTCTTCACCCTCGGCACCACGTCGTGGCGGATCGAGGACATCACCCGCGACCGGGTCCTGGTCTCGCCGGCGCCCGGCGTCCCCGGCCGCCTGCCCTTCTGGAAGGGCGACCAGCTCGGCCGCCCGCTGGAGCTGGGCCGCGCCCTCGGCGGCTTCCTGCGCGAGATCGGCTCGATGGAGTCCGAGGCCGCCCGCGACCGCCTCAAGGCGGCGGGCCTGGACACCTTCGCGGCGGACAACATCCTCTCCTACCTGGACGAACAGCGCCGCGCCTGCGGCCACATCCCCGACGACCGCACCATCGTCGTCGAGCGCTTCCGCGACGAGCTGGGCGACTGGCGGATCGTCGTCCACTCCCCCTTCGGCGCCCAGGTGCACGCCCCCTGGGCCTTGGCCGTAGGCGCCCGGCTCACCGAGCGGCACGGCATGGACGCCCAGGTCATGCACGCCGACGACGGCATCGTCCTGCGCCTCCCGGACGCCGACCTGATGGGCCTCGACCTCGACCTGCTCGACGCCCCGGACCTCGGCAAGGGCGCGGCACCTCTGATTACGGCGGGCGACCCGGAGCAGGCCCCGGTCGGCGCCACCGACGTGCTCTTCGAGAAGGGCGAGGTCGACCAGATCGTCACCGATCAGGTCGGCTCGTCCGCCCTGTTCGCCTCCCGCTTCCGCGAGTGCGCGGCGCGCGCGCTGCTGCTCCCCCGCCGCGACCCGGGCCGCCGCACCCCGCTGTGGCAGCAGCGCCAGCGCGCGGCGCAGCTGCTCCAAGTGGCCAGCGAGTTCGGCTCGTTCCCGATCGTCCTGGAAGCCGTCCGCGAATGCCTTCAGGACGTTTTCGACGTGCCGGGGCTGACCGAGCTCATGGGCGACATCGAGGCCCGCAAGGTCCGCCTGGTCGAGGTCACCACGCAGGAGCCGTCCCCCTTCGCCCGCTCGCTGCTCTTCGGCTACGTGGCCCAGTTCCTGTACGAGGGCGACTCCCCGCTCGCCGAGCGCCGCGCGGCCGCGCTGTCGCTGGACTCGCGGCTGCTGGCGGAGCTGCTCGGGCAGGCCGAGCTGCGCGAGCTCCTCGACGCCGAGGTGCTCGCGGAGCTGGAGCGCGAGCTGCAGTGGCTGACGGACGACCGCAGGGTCAAGGACGCCGAGGGCGTGGCCGATCTGCTGCGGCTGCTCGGTCCTCTGACGTCGGCGGAGCTGGTGGAGCGGGGCGCCGAGCCGGGCTGGGCGCAGGAGTTGGAGGGGGCCCGCCGCGCCATCCGGGTCCGTATCGCGGGCGAGGAGCACTGGGCGGCGATCGAGGACGCCGGCCGGCTGCGCGACGCGCTCGGCACCGCCCTGCCGGTGGGCGTCCCCGAGGCCTTTACGGAGCCGGTGGCCGACCCGCTCGGCGACCTCCTCGCGCGCTATGCCCGCACCCACGGCCCGTTCACCTCCCCCCGGGCCGCCGCCCGCTTCGGCCTCGGCCCCGCGGTGACGGAAGGCGCGCTGCAGCGGCTGGCGGCGGCCGGGCGGGTCGTCCAGGGTGAGTTCCACCCGGCCGGGATCGGCCAGGAGTGGTGCGACGCGCAGGTGCTGCGCCGCCTCCGCCGCCGCTCGCTCGCCGCTCTGCGCGAGGAGCTGGAGCCGGTCCCGCCGGCGGCCCTCGCGGCGTTCCTGCCGCAGTGGCAGCAGGTCGGCACCCGCGGGCTGCGCGGGATGGACGGCCTGGTCCGGGCGATCGAGCAGCTCCAGGGCGCTCCCGTCCCCGCCTCGGCGCTGGAGAAGCTGGTGCTGCCGTCCCGGGTCGGCGGCTATACGCCATCGTTGCTGGACGAGCTGACGTCCTCGGGCGAGGTGGTCTGGGCGGGCGCGGGCGCGCTGCCCGGCAAGGACGGCTGGATCTCCCTCATGCTCGCGGACACCGCCCCGCTCCTCCTCCCCGAGCCGCACCCGCTGGAGCTCACCCCGCTCCACCAGGCGGTGCTGGACGCCCTGGCCGGCGGCTACGGCCTGTTCTTCCGCCAGATCTCCGACCACGTCCGCCGCAGCCACCCGGACGTTACGGACCCGGAGCTGGCCACGGCCGTATGGGACCTGGCGTGGTCGGGCCGGCTGACGAACGACACCCTCGGCGCGCTGCGCGCGCTGCTCGGCTCAGGCCGTACCGCCGGCTCCACCGCCCACCGCGCCAAGCGCCCGACGCCGCGCGGCCGTTACGGCGGCCTGGCGCTGCGCGGCGGCGCCGCCGCCGCGCGCCCGACCGCGTCCCGCCAGGGCCCGCCCACGGTCGGCGGCCGCTGGTCCCTGCTCCCGGCCCGCGAGCCCGACGCCACCCATCGGGCGCACGCCCTGGCCCGTACGCTCCTGGACCGGCACGGCGTCGTCACCCGGGGCGCGGTGGCGGCGGAGGGCGTCGAGGGCGGCTTCTCGGCGGCGTACCGGGTGCTGGCCGCCTTCGAGGAGACCGGCCAGGCCCGCCGCGGCTATGTGGTCGAGGGCCTGGGCGCGGCCCAATTCGCCATGGACGGCGCGGTGGACCGCCTCCGCGCCCTGGCCAACGGCCCCGCCCCCGGCGCCAAGCCCCAGGCGGTGGTCCTGGCCGCCGCCGACCCGGCCAACGCCTATGGCGCGGCGCTCTCCTGGCCGGACCCCCCGGAGGGCTCCACACACAAGCCGGGCCGCAAAGCAGGCGCCCTGGTCATCCTGGTCGACGGCGAGCTGACCCTCTACGTAGAGCGCGGCGGCAAAACCCTCCTGTCCTGGGCAGAGACGGACGACCCCCGCCTCACCACAGCCGCAGAAGCCCTGGCCACCGCGGCCCGCGACGGCGCCCTGGGCACCACAGTCACCATCGAACGCACCAACGGCCGCTCAGCCCTGGACACCCCCCTGGGCGCAGCCCTGGAGGCGGCAGGCTTCCACGCGACTCCCCGGGGCCTGCGCCTACGGGCGTAAAGCGGGCCACAGCTCCGGGCGCCCCGGCCGTCAGACCTCCTCCGGACCGGCCGGCGCGCCCCGCCCCGCGTCCTCCAGCGCGGCGAACACCGCGAGTGCGTCCCGCAGGGCGCCGACATCGTGCGTACGGAGGTAGTCGACGCCGCGCAGCGCCGCGTACAGCTCAGCGGCCAGCGTGGCCGGGCCCGCCTCCGCCGGCGGTCTGCCGGTCACCGCCCGGAGGAAGGACTTGCGCGACGGCGACACCAGCACCGGCACCCCGAAGCGCTCCTTCAGCCGCCGCACCCGGGCCAGCGCGGTCAGCGACGGCCCCGGCGCGGCCCCGAGGAAGTACCCGAGGCCGGGGTCGATGACCAGCCGCTCCCGCCCGATCCCGGCCGCCGTCAGCGCCGCGAGCCGCTCCGCGAAGAACCGCTCGATCCCCCACCACACGGCCTCCGCATCCGTCGCCACCCGAGTCGCGGGCCCCACCCGCTGCACCGAGTGCATGACGACGAGCGTGCAGTCCGACGCCGCCAGCTCGGCGTAGCGCGCGGGGTCCGGAAACCCCTGGATGTCATTGAGGCAAGCGGCACCGTGCGCCGCGGCGAAGCGCTGCGTCTCCGGCAGATACGAGTCCACCGCCACCGGCACCCCCTCGGCCACCAGCCGCTCCAGCACCGGCGCCAGCCGCCGCAACTCCTCCGCCCCGCCCACCTGTTCCGCATCCGGATGACTCGACGCGGGCCCCAGCTCGACGAGATCCGCCCCCTGCGCCCACAACCGCCGCGCGTGCGCGACCGCGTCGTCCGCGGCCAGGTAACGACCGCCGTCCGAGAACGAATCCGCGGTGATATTGACGATGCCGACCACCCGCGGCCGGCCAATCCCGCCCTCCGGAGCATCGCTCCGCACAGCAGCAGGGGCGGATTCCAGATACCGGATAGCCATGTGGCGCCTCCCAGGCCCTAGATCGATCTCCGTTCGATCCCAAGAAGCCCAGGCGCGCGGCACTACGTCACACGGACGGGGCCGCTCCCCGATGGTTACGCCCATCCCGACACGCCAGTCACGACCCGCGGCCAGCCTAGCCGGTCATCACCCCAGCCCCGCCGTCCCGTTCAAGTAAGCCAGCACCGCCCGCACCCGCCGGTTGTCATCATTCGACTCGGCCAGGTCCAGCTTCGCGAAGATGCTGGTCGTGTACTTGCTGACCGCGCCCTCCGACAGCGACAGGACCCGCGCGATCGCCGCATTGGACCGCCCCTCCGCCATCCCGGCCAGCACATCCATCTCCCGCGGCGTCAGCCGCCCGAGCGGCTCGTCCCGCGCGTTGGCCGCCAGCAGCTTCGCGATCACCTCCGGGTCCATCGCCGTGCCGCCACCGGCGACCTGCCGCAGCGAGTCCACGAACTGCCGCGCCGCGAACACCCGGTCCTTCAGCAGATAGCCGACCCCACCGCGCCCGTCCGCCAGCAACTCCCGCGCGTACAACTGCTCCACATGCTGCGAAAGAATCAGCACCGGCAGCTCGGGCCGCTCCCGCCGCGCGGCCAGCGCGGCCTGCAGCCCCTCGTCCGTGAACGTCGGCGGCAGCCGGATGTCGACCACGGCCACATCCGGCTGCTCCTCACGCAGCGCCTTCAGCAGCTCCGTGCCGGTGTCCACCGCGGCACAGATCTCCATGCCGTGCGCCTCCAGCAGCCGGCTGAGCCCGTCCCGCAGCAGGTACTGGTCCTCGGCGAGTACGACGCGCATCCGTCCCCCTTCAGGCCTCATTCGGCCCCCGCAAAGCTCGACTTGTGGAACGCCCGCTGCCGCCGTACCAGCAACGGCAGCCCGGCGAGCCCAAATGCGATCATCGCCGCCGCGGTGGGCCACTGCAACGCCTCCGGCATGTACAGCGCCAGGAACCACGACCGGTTGTCCGGCGTGAACAGCAGCTGCACCGCGGCGACGATCCCCTGCGGGAAGAGCGCGATCGGCACCACCACGGATGCGACGGCCATCTCCCACAGCTGCCGCCGCGTCATCCCGCCCGTACCGCACCCCCCGGCCACCGCCCGGCCGACCGCCACGCCGGCGTCCGTCACCTCCTGGCTCGTCGCGTCGTAAGGCAGCTCGATCGTCACGGTCGTCGGCCCGCCGGCCGGACTGCTCAGCGCCAGCACGCCGTTGGACGGCCCGAGCCGCCGCTCGATCCCGCGCAGCCCGCTGCCGCGCGCCGGATCCGCGCCGCCCCGCCCGTCGTCGGCGACGGTCACCCGCAGGGTGCCGTTCCGCTGCCACAGATCGATCTCCACGCGCTGCGCCCGGGCGTGCTTGGCGGCGTTCGCCAGGGCTTCGGCGACGGCGAAGTACGCGGTCGCCTGCACCGGTTCGGAAACCGGCTCCGGCATATCGGCGCTCACCTCGACCTGCAGCACACTGTCCAGCGCCAGCGCCCGCACGGCATCCACCAGACCGCGCTCGGCCAGCACCGGCGGCCGGATCCCGCGGACCAGCCCGCGCAGCTCCTGCAGCACGGCGGACGAGGACTCCTGCGCCTGCCGCAGCAGCGCCTTCGCGGCGGCCGGATCGTCGTCGACCAGCTCCTCGGCGGCGGATACGGTCATCCCCAGGGCGACGAGCCGCGCCTGCGGGCCGTCGTGCAGGTCGCGCTCGATACGACGCACCTCGGCGGCCTGCCAGTCGGTGGCGGCGGCGCGCTTCTCGTCGACTTCGAGGAGCTTACGGGCGAGGACGGACATCTTCGTCGGCGCGAGCAGCGACCGGGTCCAGGCCGCGTGCAGATCCAGCATCCGCGGCCCGATCCACACGCCGAGGACCAGCATGCCGAGCCCGAGCGGCACCCCGAGGTAGTCCCAGCCCCCCGGAATCCCCAGGAGCGGCATCGTCAGCCCGAAGCCCCCGCAGAGGACGAGCAGCAGCGGCTGCAGGGCGATCCCCGCCCCCACGATCGGGTCGACGAGCAGCCACAGCGCGTCGCGCCAGGTGGCGCGATCACGGACGAGACGTTCGCAGCGCTCCAGGAACTCCGGTACGACACGCGTGCGGAAGGAGATCCCGACCGCGTGGTACCGGCCGTCAGGACCGGGCCGGGCGGGACCGGGGGCGGGGAGATACGGGTCCGGTATCGGGGTCCCGGACCAGGCGCCGCTCAGGCTGCGGCCGAGGTTCGCCACGACCCGGGCGCAGGCGATACCCCAGGGCAGCACGAAGACGAGACCGAGACCGTAAGCGCCCGCGAGGCCGACGACCATGACCGCCGCGGCCATGACCTCCAGGCAGGTGACGGCGAGGATGACGGCTGCGTGCAATGGGGCCTTGAGATACCTACGCGGGCTGGCTGTCATGCGATGGATTCTCCCGCGCTCGTCCAGCGCAACGCCGCCCCTCCACCCCCCGGGATGGAGTGGGCCTGGCCC
>NZ_JAAKZV010000304.1 GCF_011044975.1 Streptomyces coryli
GTGTTGGGGCGGCGGGATGTGTGAGGGGGGTGGCACCTCGGCTTCCCCGCTCAGCTTCCCTGTGCTTCCTCCACCAGGCCCGCCTCGTACGCGATGATCGCGGCCTGGACGCGGTTCTTGACCTCTAGGCGGGTGAGGACGGCGCTGACGTAGGCCTTGACCGTGCCCTCCACGAGGTAGAGGCGCTCGCCGATCTCGGCGTTGGACAAGCCGGCGCCGACCAGGGCGAGGACGTCGCGCTCGCGTGGAGTGAGGGCGGTGATGCGGTCCTTGGCGGCGGCCTGCCGCGTCATCTGGCCGCCGCTGAGGCGCTGGATGACGCGGTGGGCGATGCGCGGCGAGAGGAAGGACGCGCCGGCGTGGGCGGCGCGGATGGCGGCCATCAGCTCGTACGGGTCGCCGGACTTGAGCAGGAAGCCGGCGGCGCCGCTGTCGAGGGCGCCGGAGATGTACTCGTCCTCGGAGAAGGTCGTCAGCATCACGACGGCGGTGTCGGGCGCCGCGGTGCGGAACTCGGCGGCGGCGGCGAGGCCGTCGAGAACGGGCATGCGGATGTCGAGGAGGGCGACGTCGGGGCGGTGGGCGCGGGCGAGTTGCAGGGCCTCGCGGCCGTCGCCGGCCTCCGCCACCACCTCGATGTCATCGGCCGCGGCGAGAATCGCGCGCACGCCGGCGCGCACCATGCCCTCGTCGTCGGCGAGGAGTACCCGGATCACTTGCCGGAGCCCGAGCCCAGCTCGCGGCTGCGGTCCCTTGCCGCTTCGATGGCGGCGATGAGGGCGGCGCGGACGCCGTGGTTCTCGAGTTCGCGGATGGCGTTGATCGTGGTGCCTGCCGGGGAGGTGACCGCCTCGCGGAGCTTCACCGGGTGTTCGCCGCTGTCGCGGAGCATCGTGGCGGCGCCGATGGCGGCCTGGACGATGAGGTCGTGGGCCTTTTCGCGGGGGAGGCCGAGGAGGATGCCGGCGTCGGTCATCGCTTCGACGAGGAAGTAGAAGTAGGCGGGTCCTGAGCCGGAGAGGGCGGTGGCCGCGTCCTGCTGGGACTCCGGGACCCGGAGGGTCTTGCCGACCGGCTGGAAGATCTCTTCGGTACGGGCCAGGTGGGCGTCGCCCGCGTGGCTGCCGGCCGAGATCACGCACATGCCCTCGTCCACCAGGACCGGGGTGTTCGGCATGACCCGCACCACCGGGGTGTTGTCCGGCAGCCGCTCCTCGAAGAACGACGTGGGCACGCCCGCCGCCGCGCTGATCACCAGGCGGTCGGCGGGGACGTGCGGCGCGAGCTCGTCGAGCAGCGTGCCCATGTCCTGCGGCTTGACCGTGAGGATCAGGGTGTCGGCGCGCTTGGCGGCGTCGGCATTGGACACCGGCTCCACCCCGTACCGCTCCCGCAGCGCCTCACCGCGACCCGGGCGCCGCGCCGTAACCATGAGGTCCGACGGCGACCACCCGGCCCGGATCATGCCCGAGAGCAGCGCCTCACCGATCTTCCCTGCGCCGAGGACGGCGACTTTCTGCGACGACATGCCGCCCATCCTCGCAAATGGGGACGGCGAACGGCGCGGCCGTCCACAGGCTGGGCGGCATCGGGGCTATGCCGTCCGGCGGCGGAGGGTCGCTGCGCCCAGGGCCAGGACCAGGAGGGCTACGCCCGCGACGATGGCGCAGTCGCGGATGAAGGTGCCCGTGACGTCCGTGTGGCGGAGGACCTCGTTCATGGCGTCCACCGCGTACGACATGGGGAGCACGTTCGAGATGGCTTCCAGGACCGGCTGCATCGTGTCGCGGGCGGCGAAGAGGCCGCAGAGGAGGAGTTGGGGGAGGACTACCAGCGGCATGAACTGGACGGCCTGGAATTCCGATGTGGCGAAGGCCGAGACGAAGAGGCCGAGGGCCGTGCCCAGCAGGGCGTCCAGGAGGGCCACGACCAGGAGGAGCCAGGGGGAGCCCGCCACCGACATGTCCAGGGCCCAGACCGCCAGCCCCGTGGCCAGCGCGGCCTGGACGATGGCCAGGATCGCGAAGGCCAGGGCGTAGCCCGCGATGAAGTCGGCCTTGCCGAGGGGCATGGCCAGGAGGCGTTCCAGGGTGCCGCTCGTGCGTTCGCGCAGGGTCGCGATCGAGGTCACCAGGAACATCGTGATCAGCGGGAAGATGCCGAGCAGCGAGGCGCCGGTGGAGTTGAACTGCTGCTCCTTGCCGTCGAAGACCCAGTAGAGCAGCACCAGCATGACGGCCGGGACGAAGAGCATCATCGCGATCGAGCGCGGATCGTGGCGCAGTTGGCGCAGCACGCGGGCGGTCGTGGCGAGGGTGCGGGTTGCGTTCACTGGACTGCTGACCCCTTCTCGATTTCTGCGGCCTTCTCGGCGTCGACGATCTTGAGGAAGGCCTCCTCGACCGTCGCCGTGCCCATCCGTACGCGCAGCGCGTCCGGGTCGTCGTCGGCGATGATCCGTCCTGAGCGCATCAGCAGCAGCCGGTGGCAGCGCTCGGCCTCGTCCATGACGTGGGAGGAGACGAGGATGGCGGCCTCGCGTTCGGAGGCGATGCGGTGGAAGAGATTCCACAGGTCGCGGCGCAGCACCGGGTCGAGGCCGACCGTGGGCTCGTCGAGGACCAGCAGCTCGGGGGCGCCGAGCAGCGCCACCGCCAGGGACACCCGGCTGAGCTGGCCGCCGGAGAGGTTGGCCGTGAGGGCCTCCGCGTGGTCGGTCAGGTCGACGTCCGCGAGGGCCTGTTCGACCTGCGTACGGGCCTCCTTCCGCGGGATGCCGAGGATCGCGGCGAAGTACTCGAGGTTCTGCCGGGCGGTGAGGTCGCGGTAGACCGAGGCGGCCTGGGTGACGTAGCCGATGCGGGAGCGCAGCGGGGCGCTGCCGGCCGGTTCGCCGAAGACGGTCAGGTCGCCGGTGACCTTGGCCTGGGTGCCGACCACGGCGCGCATGAGGGTGGATTTTCCGCAGCCGCTCGGGCCCAGCAGGCCGGTGATCTGACCGCGTGGGACATCGAAGTCGAGGCCGTCCAGGACCTGGCGGCTGCCGCGGATGACGCGCAGCCCCCGGGCCCGGATGGCGGGCTCGTCAGACAAATTCATCATGCGTTGAATATCCCGCGACGGCGGCCTCGCGTCAAGCGGCGCAGGTGGGAGGGCATGCAAAAGGGGCACCCGAAGGTGCCCCTTTTGTCCCAGCCGGCTGTGCCCCAGCCGGCTGTGCCCCAGCCGGCCGGCCTCAGCCGACCGCTCTCAGCCGACCCGCTCCGGATGCCGCGCCGGGAAGCCGTCCTCGGCGTACTCACCGGCGGCCGCCGGCTCCGCCCGCCGGAACAGCGCCCCCGGCCACCACGTCCACCGGCCCAGGTCCAGCGCCAGCGCCGGCACCAGCACGGTCCGTACGAGGAAGGTGTCCAGCAGCACGCCGACACCCACCAGCACGCCCATCTGCGCCATCGTCACCAGCGGCAGCCCCGCGAAGACCGCGAAGGTCGCGGCGAGGACGATGCCCGCGCTCGTGATCACGCCGCCGGTGGAGGTCAGGCCCGCCAGCACGCCGCGGGCGTGGCCCTGCTTCTCGACCTCCTCGCGGACCCGCGTCATCAGGAAGATGTTGTAGTCGATGCCGAGCGCCGTCAGGAAGACGAAGCCCATCAGCGGAATCGACCAGTCCACCGCCGCGAAGTCGAAGACGTGGGTGAAGAGGAAGTACGAGGCGCCGAGCGCCGCGAGGTTCGACAGCACCACCGTCGACAGCAGCAGCACCGGCGCGACGAGCGCCCGCAGCAGGCCGATCAGCACCAGGAAGACGACGCCGAGGACCACCGGGACGACCACCTTCAGGTCGCGGTCCGCGGCCCGTTGGGTATCGAGGGTCTGGGCCGTCGTCCCGCCGACGAGCGCGTCCGCGCCCTCGACCTCGTGGACGTTCGTACGGAGCGCGTCGACCGTGTCCTTCGCCGCCTCGGAGTCCGGCGCGTCCTTGAGGACGACCTCGAGCGTCGCGAGTCCGCCGGTACGCTCCCCGTCCCGCACGTCCGCCACGCCCCGGGTGTCCGCGGCGGCGGCCTTGACCGCGTCCTCGTGGCCGGCCGTCAGCACGATCTTCGCCGGATCGGAGGCGCCGGACGGGTAGTGGTCCGAGATCCGCTCCTGCGCGACCACCGACTCGGGCTTGTCCTGGTACATCTCGGCCTGGGACAGGCCCATGTTGAGGCCTACGGCACCGAGTGCGAGCACAGCCGTCACGGCGGCCGACATCATCCAGGACCAGCGCGGCCGGGCGGCGACCGCGGCGCCGATACGGGACCACACGGTGCGGTGCTTGTGGGCGGGGGTGCCGTAACGGGGCACGAAAGGCCAGAAGACCCACCGGCCCGCGATCACCAGCAGCGCCGGCAGCACCGTCACCAGCGCCAGGAAGGCGCAGACCGCACCCACCGCGCCGACAAGTCCGAGCGAGCGCGAGGAGTTGATGTCCGCGAGCGCGAGGCAGGACAGGCCGACCGCGATGGTGGCGGCGGAGGCGAAGACCGCCGGGAAGGTGCGCCGCAGCGCGATCCGCATCGCCTCGTGGCGGTCCTCGTGCCCGTGCAGCTCCTCCCGGTAGCGGGCGATGAGCAGCAGCGCATAGTCCGTACCGACGCCGAAGACGAGCACCATCAGGATGCCCGCGGACTGCGGATCGACCGGCAGGCCCGCGTACTTGGCGAGGAGATACGTGCTCGCCTGGGTGAGGACCGCGGCGAAGGCCACGGACAGCAGCGGGAAGATCCACAGGATCGGGCTGCGGTAGGTGATCAGCAGCAGCAGGGTGACGACCGCCGCGGTGGCGATCAGCAGCGTGGAGTCGAGGGAGTCGAAGACCTCGACCGAGTCCATGAGGGAGCCGGCGGCGCCGCCGACCTCCACGTCGACGCCGGGCGGAGCGTTGGCGTCGGCGATGTCGCGGACGCCCTCGACGGCGTCGCCGAGCTCGGTCTTCGCGGAATCCGCGGTGTCAAGCGGGACGATGGTCATCAGCGCCCTGCCGTCGTCGGACGGGATCGGCTGCGAGACCTGCTCGCCCTTGGCGGTGTATTCGGCGAAGGCCTTGGCGTCCGCGGCGGCCTTCGCACGCCCTGCGTCCGTCATCTTCCCTTCGGACGCGGTGTATACGGCGACGGCGGGCATCACCGGGTCGTCGCGGAACTTCTCCAGCTCCGTATTGACCTTCGCCGACTCGGCGTTGCCGGGCAGGAACGCGTTCGCGCCGGACTCCTCCACATCGCCGAGCTTTCCGGCGAGCGGGCCGAGCGCGAGCGCGAGGATGACCCAGGCGGCGAGGACTAGCCACTTGGCACGCCTGCCGCCGGGGGCGGCGGGCAGCCGCTTGATCCGGCTGGACATGGGGTGTTCTCCTTGGGGTGTGTGATCGCTCGTTTTTCGGGCGTACGCAGCCGTCACCCCGGCCTATGAGGTTTGGCGACCGGGCCGGGGTGCTGGTGTGTTGCGGGGTGTGTGAGCTGTGGTGCTTACTCGATCTCGCGCATCATCTTCTCCACGGAGGAGACGGTGCGCCGGGTCTCGGACAGCTCGTCGAGGCTGCGCCGGTGCAGCTCGAGGTTGTCCTCGAGCAGCTGCTGGTACTTCAGCGTCATCTGCTTGTACTGCTCCTCGCGGCTGGCCAGCATCTTGGCCCGCCAGGTGGCCGCGACCTGCCAGACGAGGACGATCAGCAGGGCGAAGAAGCCCGCCGCACCCACAGCGCCGACCATGATCCCCGCTACATCCTCGTTCACTTCGTGACCTCTTCCACGCTCTTGGTGTCAGCTTTGGCGTCGGCTTCGGTGACGCCGTCGGTGAGCGTCCGGACCGCGTGTGCGACGGCCTCGGGCGTGATCTCGTACGCGAACGGCGTGACCTCGAAGTACTTCATGGCCTTGCCGTCCTCGGACAGCTCCAGCGAGCCGGCCACCAGACCCGCGGCCTCCAGCTTCTGCAGGTGCATGTGCAGCAGCGGGCGGCTCATCTGCAGGTCTCTGGCGAGCTTGCTGACGTAGTTCCGTCCCTCGGAGAGCGCCGCGATGATCCGCATCCGGTGCGGGTTGCCGAGGGCCGCGAAGACCTTCAGCAGCTCGTCCCCGTCCGGAGTCATCGGCGACCCCTCTCTCTTGGGTGTGTAAGTCAAAGCTGACACCTGCCCTCCGCACCTGTCAAAGCATGCTGACACATGTCGGGGGAGAGTGGGGGGCGACCCTGGCGGGCGTCAGGGTTGTCCCTGAGACAGCTTTCACGCCCGGGGTCAGCGCGCGTCGGGCGCTTCGGGCTCGGCGGCGAACTCGCTGATCAGCTCCGCGAGCCGGGCCGGCTGGTCCAGCGGTACGAGCGTGTGGCTGTCCGCCACCTCGGCCAGCCGCCCCTGCGGCAGCAGCTCCGCGAGCCGGCGCCCGTGCTCCGGCGGCATCACCCGGTCCCCCGCGGCCCACACCACCAGCGCGGGGCGGTCGAAGCCGGACAGCCGCTCCGCCGTGGCGACGAGGAGGCCGGTGTCGGCGGCGATGGCCCGGAGCAGCCGTACGGCATCGCGGGCGATGTCCGGCCGGGTGGTGACCGGGCGCACCCAGCCCGCGACGGTCGCGTCCCCCCGCTTGGTCAGCCACCCGAAGGTGAACGGCAGCCGACGCAGCGGCCGCAGCCGCAGCTGCCGCATGAACAGCCCGAACAGCCGGGCGGGCAGCCGCCCGGCCCGTACCACCGTCCGCCCGGTCAGCCCCGGCGGCAGATTGTCGAACGCCTCGCAGGACACCAGCACCACCCGGCCGAGGCGCTCGGAGTCGCGCTTGTCGGCCATGAGCAGCTGCACCAGGGCACCGCCGGTGTCGTTCCCGGCCAGCGTGACGTCGCGCAGGTCGAGGCGTTCGAGGAATTCGGCCACGAGCCGGGCGAGGCCCGGCAGGGACAGGTCGGCGTCGGCGGGCATCGGGTGCAGGTGCGCGCCCATCGGGAGCGTCGGCACCACGCAGCGGTGGCCGGTGGCGAGTGCGGCGACGGTCCCGTCCCAGAGCGTGGCGTCCATCAGCAGGCCGTGCAGCAGGACGACGACGGGGCCGTCGCCAGCGGTGTCCGCGTATTCGATGGTTCCGGCGGAGAGTTCGATCCGGTGAGATTCGTTCATCGGCGATCCGCCTCCCTCCATTATGGAAGGAGTGAACCAGGCGGTTCACAAGACCACCACCCCCCGCGCTACTCGGCCGCGGCCTCTTCCCGGTCGAGCGCGCGGGCCAGCGCGTCGAACCCGGCGTCCACGGAGCTGTCCGGGGCGTCGCCGCCGAGCAGGCTGTGCAGGAGGAAGCCGCGCAGGGTCGCCAGGATCATCCCGGCGACCTCGGCCTTGCGCCGCTCGGTCCAGTCCTCCGGGCAGAGCGACATCAGCCCGGGCAGGTACTGCGTGGTGGCGCCGCGGGCGAGCTCCGCGTAGCGGTCCGGGTCGTACATCGCCAGCCCCATCGCCTGATGCAGCACCATCGCTTCGGTGCCGGTCAGCACCGGCCACAGCGCCCGTACCCGCTCGGCCAGCGGGCGGCCGGCGCTCACCTCGGCCGCGGCCGCCATTCCCTTGCCGATACGGCGGGCGCGCAGCTGCTGCACGGCCTGCCGCAGCAGGTCCTCGGCGCCGTCGAAGTGGTAGAGCAGCACCTTGTGGGTGGTGCCGGCGGCGCGGGCGGCGCGGCGCAGCGAGAAGCCGGCGAGGCCGTTGGCCGCCAGGTCGTCGGTGACCGCTTCCAGCAGCTCCCGCCGCCGCGCCTCGCCGCGCGGCGACCCGGTCGAACGCCGGTAGCCGGCGGGCCGCGCATCCGTCATGGCCCGAAGCTATCGCGGCTCGGCGGCGGGGTCCGCGGGGCGGCGGGCGAGGATCAGGGCGCAGACGTAGTGCTCGGTGAGCTCGCCGTCGGGGAAGCGCTCCAGCAGGGCGTCGCGCTCGGCCGCCAGCACCCTGGCGGCCTCGTCGCCCATGACGATGAAGTGGGAGTGGCTGCCGATGTTGCGCAGGTGATCGTCGATGGTGACGCGGCGGGACCAGGAGAGATTACGGAGGACCGGCTCCAGGCCGTATCCGGCGAGGAGCTCCTGCGCGCCCTCCTTCGTGATCATCTCGCGCTGGCGGAGGCTGAGGCGCTTCTCCTGTTCCTGGATCCACGGCTCGCCGCTGTCCTGCTGGTTCCACCACAGGGCGAGGGCGCCGCCGGGGCGCAGCACGCGCATGGCTTCGGGGACGGAGCGGCCGGGGTCGGTCCAGTGGAAGGCCTGGGCGTACGTGACGAGGTCGAAGGAGGCGTCGGCGAACGGGAGGGTGTTGCCGTCGCCCTGGACGAGGGGCAGGTGGGGAAGGTTCGTATGCAGGCGGGCGGCCATGCCGAGGCCGGGCTCCAGGGCGGTGACGCGGGCGCCGCGGTCGGTGAGCAGGCGGGTGGCGATGCCGGTGCCGGCGCCGCAGTCGAGGGCGGCGGTGGTGGTGAGGGGGCGGCCGGTGAGGTCTTCGAGGGCGTCGAAGAGGGC
>NZ_JAAKZV010000305.1 GCF_011044975.1 Streptomyces coryli
CGCAAAACGCAACCCGCCCGTTGCTGTCGCAGCAACGGGCGGGTTGCGTTTTGCGCGGGGCGGGCGGCAGCGGCCTGCCATCTCGGTGGGTCAGCGGCGGAGCCGCACCGTGTCGGTGGATCAACGGCGGGAGCCGGATCGTGGCGTAGGGTCAGGGGACATGCCGAGCTCATCCGTCTCCTGTCCCTGTGGTTCCGCGTCCGCGTATTCCGAGTGCTGCGGGCCCTACCACTCCGGCGCCACCGCCGCGCCGACCGCCGAGGCGCTGATGCGCTCCCGCTACGCGGCCTTCGCCCAGCGCGACGCCGCCTATCTGCTGCGCACCTGGCATCCGGAGACCAGGCCGCCGCGCGTCGACTTCGACGGCGGGCTGACCTGGACCGGGCTGCAGATCCTCGGCACCGCGGAGGGCAGCCCGTTCCACCGGACCGGCACCGTCACCTTCGCCGCGCGCTACCGCCGCGACGGCGACGGCACCGGCGAGATGCGCGAGCGCAGCCGCTTCGCGCGCCACGACGGCGCCTGGGTGTACGTCGACGGGGACGTGTCGCGCTCCTGAGCGGAAAATCCGGTGCGCTGCCGGCCCCATCCGGCCTAGCCTCGAAGGGCACTTGGGGATGAAGTGTTACGGCAGCACAGCGGATTCCAGACCCGCGGGCCGGGGTTCGACTCCTCGCATCCCTGCGCGACCCGCCGCGGCTCACGCCGCCGCGGCGGCCTCCGTACGCAGCGGGGACAGCGCGCGCGACCAGGCGAGCAGCTCGTCGACGAGCTCGTGCACCTCGGGGACGTGCAGCTCCTGCGGCTTGAAGACGGTCATGTCGGCGAAGTCCTCGCGGAGCGACAGCGCCACCTGCGGGCCGATGTCGGCCATCCGCAGCCGGCCCGCCTGCGCCCGCAGCTCCTGTACGGCCGTGACGGCGCCGTAGACCCCGTAGCCGACGTAGGCGACGGCCTTGCCCGTCCACTCCCGGTAGAGGTAGTCGATGGCGTTCTGCAGCGCCGCCGGGGGGCCGGCGTTGTACTCGGGCGTGATGAACACGAACGCGTCGCAGGCGCCGACCCGCTCGGCCCAGCGGAGGGTGTGCGGATTGGAGCCCGGCGCCCCCACGGCCGGGATCGGCTCGTCGAGCAGCGGCAGCTGGAAGTCGAGCAGGTCCAGGATCTCGAATTCGGCGGCGTCGCCCGCGTGTGCCGCGGCCACGTCCCGTACCCAGGTGGCGACCTGCTCGCCATTACGGCCCGGGCGGGTGCTGCCGATGATGATGCCGACCTTGGTGGTCATGCTGTGCGTCTCCCTCGATGAGCGGTATCGCTTACGCAACCGACGTTAGACAGCGGAGGGCGAGACGATCCATGCATGACGATCTCAGTTTTTTCAGCGATCGTCTCACCCTGGTCGTATGGGTGAGACTCGCTTACTCTGGGCCCCATGGACGTCCTCAGCAGCGTGATCAACGGGATGCGCACCGGTCGGCCGGTCACGTATCGCGTGGAGTGCCACGCGCCCTGGGGCCGTCGCTTCCCCCGCCAGTCGGGCGTGAGCCTGCATGTGGTGCTGCGGGGGAGCTGTTCGCTGCTGCCCGCGGACGGCGGCGAGCCGCTCGCCCTGGAGATGGGTGACGTGGCGCTGCTGCCGCACGGCCATGCGCACGCGATGGCGCACGCGCCCGACGCGCCGCTGGAGGAGAAGGAGTGCGTGCTGTCGGGTGAGCACTGCACGCCCGACGGGCAGGCCGTCGTCATCGGCGACCCGGCCCCCGGCGGGGAGCCGGCCGCCGAGCTGGTGTGCGGCGTCTATCCGCTGGAGCAGTGCAACAGCCACCCGGTGCTCGAGCAGCTGCCGGAGTCCATCCACCTGCGCGCCCGCCTCGGCCACCACCCCGGGCTGCGCGCCGCCGTAGACATGCTCGCCGCCGAGCTGGCCGAGCCGCAGCTCGGCGGGCATGCGCTGCGCTCGTCGCTGTTCGACGCGGTGCTGATGTACAGCCTCCGCTCCTGGTACGCCGAGTCGTGCAGCGGCCACACGGGCTGGGGTGACGTGCTCACCGACCCCGTCGTCGGCCGCGCCCTGGAGGCGATGCACACCCACCCGGAGCGGCCCTGGACGATCGAGTCGCTCGGTGCCCATGTGGGGCTGTCCCGGGCGGCGTTCGCCCGGCGCTTCACCGGTCTCGTCGGTCAGGCGCCGCTGGCGTATCTCACCTGGTGGCGGATGTCGCTCGCCGCCCGGCTGCTGCGGGACACGGACGCGCCCGTCGCGGACGTGGCGCGACAGGCCGGGTACGGGTCGGAGTTCGCCTTCGCCGGCGCCTTCAAGCGCGAGTACCGGACGACCCCGGCGCGCTACCGGAAGCGGGAGGCGGCGGCGCCGCGCGCGGTGTCCTGAGCCTTGACCGCAATGCCTGGGCGAGCACGCCGCACACCGCTCCCCACGCCGCGTTGGTGAGGCACACCATGACGAGGGCGATCGGGTTCGTGAGCGGGCCCTGCAGCTCGCCCTCGAGGATGGGGGAGAGGACCGCGGCCAGGAGCGTCGAGGCGAGGGCGTAGCCGATGCCCGCCGCGACCAGCTGCAGCACCGGCTCGCGGACCCGGCTGCGTGCCGTCACGCCGATCCAGACCACGGAGATGACGGCGGTGAGAATCAGCGGCGTGGCCGGCTTGCCGAGCGCGTCGCTCCAGCCCGCGATCGAGAACAGCGGCCTGATCAGCGCGAATGCGGCCAGCCCTGCGACCAGCGGCCAGTGCGGGCGGGCGAGTGTGGTGTTCATGCTTCCGAGAGTGCGGTCCGGTACGGGCGGCCGGCATCAGCCTGCGGAGGACACCTGGCGTACTGCAGGGGTTGCGTTCTATGACGGCTGTCATGATACTGGCGGCTATGACACTGGTCATAACGGAGCCCCCGGCCCAAGTCGCCGCACCCTGGCGCATCGATGCCGCCGACCCGGCGGACGGTCCCGCCCTGGACGCCCTCTTCGCCGCCTCCTCGCGGGAGAGCGTCTGGCGGCGCTTCTTCGCCCCGTATCCGACCCTGCCGCCCGCCTATCGCAAGGCCGTGCTCGCGGGCGACCCGTACGAGCACGACGCCGTCGTCGCCCGGCTGCCGGGCGGCGGTCTCGCCGGCGTGGCCAGCCTGGTGCCCGACCGGCGCGCGGCCGCGGGCACGGCCGAGCTCGGCGTCCTCGTACGCGACGACTGGCAGCGGTGCGGAGTGGGCCGCGCGCTGGTCGAGGCGCTGCTCGAGCGGGGCCGGGAGCGCGGGGTGCGGCGGGTCGTCGCCTCGGTGCTCCCCGGCCGGTCGGGGCTGCTGCGAGCGTTCTCCCGGCATCTCGAACTGGAGCGTGCCGTCCGCGACTCCGACGCGCTGACCGGCGTCTATAGGCTGTAGTGCAGCTGTCAGAAGCGGAGGTCGGTCGATGGCGAAGCGGGAGCGCGGCCCGCGCGAGCGCATGGTGATGAGCGCGGCCGAGCTGATCCGGCGCGACGGGGTCAGCGCCACGGGCGTACGCGACGTGGTCGAGCACGCCGGGGCGCCGCGCGGCTCGGTGCAGCACTACTTCCCCGGCGGCAAGGTGCAGCTGGTCAACGAGGCGGTGGCGTGGGTCGGCAGCTATACGGCCCGGCGCATCGTCCGGTACGTCGAGGCGCTGGAGCGGCCGACGCCCGGCGCGCTCTTCACGGAGATGACGGACAAGTGGGCCGCGGAGCTGACCGCCACCGGCTTCGCGGGCGGCTGCACCATCGCCGCGGCGACGGTGGACTGGGCGGACTCGACCGAGTCGACGCGGACGGCCGCGGCGGCCGCATTCGCCGCCTGGACCCGCCCCCTGGCCGACGCGCTGACCGGCATGGGCGTCCCTGAGACGCGGTCCGAGGACCTCGCCACCCTCATGCTCTCGACCCTGGAGGGCGCGCTGCTCATCGCCCGCGCGGAGCGCGACGTACGGGCGCTGACGAGCGCCGCGCGTGAGCTTGCCCCGATGCTCGACGGCGCCGTGCCCTAGGAGGTCCTAGGAGGTCTTAGGAGGACGACCTGGCGTCGTGGGTGAGCAGCGCGAGCTGGACCCGGTTGGTGAGCTCCAACTTGGTGAGCGCGCTGGAGAGATGCGCCTTCACGGTGCCCACGGACAGGTGCAGGCGAGCGCCGATCTCCCCGTTGGACAGGCCCTCGGCCACCGCCGCGGCCACGTCGCGCTCCCGCTCGGTGAGCAGCGCTAGCCGCTGCCTGGCCTGATCGGCGCGGCTCGGGGCCTCGTCCGCCGCGTGGTCCATCAGTGCGCGGGCGGCGGACGGGGACAGCGCGGGCTCGCCGCGGGCGGCGCGCCGTACGGCCTCGACGATCTCCTCGGGCGCGGCGTGCTTGACCAGATAACCGGCGGCGCCCGCGCGCATCGCGTCGAGCACGAGCGCCGGGTCGTCGAAGGTGGTCAGCACCAGCACCTGCGGGGCGCCGTCGCCGGCCGCGGCCAGCCGGCGGGTGGCGGCGAGGCCGTCCATGACCGGCATCCGGATGTCCATGAGCACCACGTCGGGCCCGTGCTGCCGCACCGCCGCCACCACCTCGGCGCCGTCGGCCGCCTCGCCGACCACCTCGACGCCCTCGGCGCCGCGCAGCATCACCTTCAGCCCGGTCCGTACGAGAGCGTCGTCGTCGGCCAGCAGCACACGGATCATTCGTTACGTCACCTCGCGGGCCACGGTAGCCGGGCGCGCAGCGTGAAGGCGCCGTCCGCGGCGGTGGCCTCGAGCGTGCCGCCGTCGAGGCGGACCCGCTCGGCGAGGCCCGCGAGGCCGGCGCCGGTGCCCGGGATCGGCTCGGCAGCGGATGCGGTGGGGACGCCGTTGCGCACCTCGACCGTGAGGTCGCCGCCCCGGCCGCCGGTGAGCCGCACCGACACGGGTGCGCCCGGCGCATGCTTACGGGCGTTGGTCAGGCCTTCCTGCACCACCCGGTATACGGTCCGGTGCAGCTGCGGCCGCAGGTCCCGTACCGCCACCGGGTCCAGCTCGCTGCTCCAGGCCGCCTGCTGCCCCGCGGCCGTAGCGTCCTCGACGAGGCCGGCGATGTCGTCGATGCGCGGCAGCAGCGACGCCGGGCCGTCGGCGCCGTCCTCGGCGCGCAGCAGATACAGCACCTCCTGCAGCTCGTTGACCGCCTCGTGCGCATTGCCGCGGATCACCTCCGCGCTCTCGGCCACCTCGGCGCCGCTCAGCGCGGGCCCCGCACCCGCCTCCGCCTGCCGGGTGCGGTACGCCAGGGCGCCCGCGTGCACGGACAGCAGGGAGACGCGGTGGGCGAGCACGTCGTGCATCTCGCGGGCGATGGCCTGGCGCTCGGCGCGGCGCGCGTCGGCCAGCAGCCGCTCGTGCTCGGCCCGGGTCCGGCGGGCGTCGAGACGCAGTCGCTCCAGGAGCTGCCGCCGGGAGCGGAGGGCGTTGCCGACCGCGAAGGCGGTCAGCAGATAGGCCACCGCGAAGCCGGCGTCGAACCACTGCTGGTTCTCGGACTCGGACAGCAGCACCGAGGACGGCACCACGATCGCCACGTATGCACCGAGCATCAGCAGCGCGCGCCGCCAGGGCAGCCGCAGCGCGAGGCCCGACACCAGCACCGCGCCGGCGGGCAGCGCGCTGCCCGCCATCGCCACGGCCGGCAGCGCGAGCACGCCAACCGCGAGCGGGAAGTCGCGCCGCCACCACAGCAGCAGGCAGGCCACCAGGCCGAGCAGCGGATCCAGGTCCTGCTGCCACTGCGGCAGCCCGCCCTGCTCCTGCACGAAGCCGAGCACGACCAGGCCGAGGAACACCGCCGCGGCGAACACCCCCGCATCCCACGCCCAGTCGCGCGGGGTGCGCCGCTCCCGGGGTGCGGGGTGATCAAGGCCGTCGGACATGCCTTGAGCGTATGCGGGGCGTGCCCGCCGGCACCTCGGCTGATCGGCCAGAAGCGCCTCGGCCACCTGGCCAGGCCGCTCCGGATACCCGGCGGAGGCGCCGGGCGGCCCACGCTCCGTAGCGTCGATCACGTGGTCCACCGGGAGCCCAGGAGAGGTCAGCATGCACATCGATATCCGCCACAGCCCGTCGTTCGCCGTCGCCCGCATCGGGCTGGCCGCAGGCGAGAGTGTCCGCGCCGAGTCCGGGGCGATGATGGCCACCGCCGCCGCGGTCACCGTGGAGGCGAAGGCCGAGGGCGGGCTGATGAAGGGCCTCAAGCGCAGCGTCCTGGGCGGCGAGTCCCTCTTCATGTCGCGGCTGACCGCCGGCCCCGCGGGCGGCTGGGCCGACCTGGCCGCCCGGCTGCCCGGCGACCTGACGGCGATCGAGGTCGCCGGCGGCCTCAACCTCGCGCGCGGCGCCTGGCTGTGCCACGCGGAAGGCATCGACCTCGACACCAAGTGGGGCGGGGTGAAGAACCTGGCCGGCGGTGAGGGCGGCTTCCTGGTCCGGGCCGAGGGCAGCGGTCAGGTCCTCGCGTCCTGTTACGGGGCACTGGACCTGGTCGAGCTGGGCGAGGGCGAGCAACTGGTCCTCGACTCGGGCCACTTGGTCGCCTTCGATGACTCCGTCTCGTACGCCACCCGCAAGGTGAGCCGCGGTCTGATGCAGTCCCTGAAGTCCGGCGAAGGCCTGGTCTTCGAGTTCACCGGCCCCGGCCGCATCTGGACGCAGAGCCGCAACCCGAAGGAACTGGTCTCCTGGCTCACCTCCAAGCTGCCCTTCCAGCGGGGATGAAGGAATAACCCTGGCCTGCTCATCGGTTGATCGCGCGGGAGACGATGCGAGCGACGGAAGTGGTGGGCACGCGATGCAGGCGGTGCGGTTCGATGAGTACGGCGGGATCGATGTGCTGCGGGTGGAGGAAGTGCCGCGGCCGGTGCCCGGCCCCGATCAGGTGCTCGTCGAGGTGCGCGCGGCCGGAATCCAGCCCGGTGAGGTGAGCATCCGCACCGGCGCCCTGCACAAGCGCTGGCCGGCGGCCTTCCCCTCGGGGCAGGGCAGCGACCTGGCGGGCGTCGTGGTGGAGACCGGACCCGAGGTGCGTGGGTTCGCGGTAGGGGATGAGGTCCTGGGCTTCACCCACGGCCGGGCGAGCCACGCGGAGTTCGTCGTGGTGAATGACGTGAACCTGGTCTCCCGCCCGGAGGGGCTCTCCTGGGATGTCGCCGGCTCGCTGTACGTCGCGGGCACGACCGCCTACGCCTGCGTGTTCGCGGTGGACCCCGGGCCGGGGGACACCGTCGTGGTGTCCGGTGCGGCGGGCGGCGTCGGATCCCTCGCCGTGCAGCTCGCGCGGCGGCGCGGCGCCACGGTGATCGGGCTGGCGAGCGAGCGCAATCACGGCTGGCTGAAGGAGCACGGCGTCGTCCCGGTCGCGTACGGCGAGGGCGTCGCCGACCGGATCCGCAAGGTCGCCGGCGGCAGCGTCGACGCCTTCATCGACACCTTCGGCGACGGTTATGTGCGGCTGGCGGTGGAGCTGGGCGTACGGCCCGGGCGGATCAACACGATCCGCGACTGGCGGGCCGCCGCCGAGGTCGGTGCGCGGGCCTACGGGGAAGGCGCGGCAGCGAGCGCGGTCGTACTCGGTGAGCTGGCCAGAATGGCCGCGCGCGGGGAGCTGGAGGTGCCGGTCGCGCGCGTCTATCCGCTGGCGCAGGTGCGGGAGGCCTTCCGCGAGCTGGAGCTGCGGCACACCCACGGCAAGATCGTGCTCCGGCCGTAGCCACCGCCGCACTCCGGCGCAGCGGGCAACTCGCCCCTGCTAACGTGCGATGACATGACCAGCCTGCAGGAGCTTCTGCTCAGCCGTATCCAGGACGTGCCCGACTATCCCAAGCCGGGTATCACGTTCAAGGACATCACCCCGCTGCTCGCGGACGCCGCCGCCTTCACCGCGCTCACCGAGGCGCTCGCGGAGATCTGCCTGGCGCAGGGGGCGCAGAAGGTTGTCGGGCTGGAGGCCCGCGGCTTCATCCTGGCAGCGCCGGTCGCGGTGCGGGCGGGCGTCGGCTTCGTGCCCGTACGGAAGGCCGGGAAGCTGCCCGGTGCCACCCTCGGGCAGGCGTACGAGCTGGAGTACGGGACCGCCGAGATCGAGATCCACGCGGACGCCCTGGAGCAGGGCGACAAGGTCCTGGTCATCGATGACGTCCTGGCCACCGGCGGCACCGCCGAGGCCTCCGTTGAGCTGATCCGCCGGGCCGGCGGCGAGGTCACCGGGCTCGCCGTGCTGATGGAGCTGGGCTTCCTCAACGGGCGCGAGCGGCTGACGCCTGCGCTGGCCGGCGCACCCCTGGACGCGCTGGTCACGGTCTGACCCCCGACGCCGCATTACCGGCCGCCCGGCGAAGGCCCCGCCTCGACCGATACCATGGCACCCCGGCCTCCGATTGAACGCCGGGTGACTGCCAGGGAGTGCTCTTGCCAGACGAGGACCGGTCAGACGCCGCCGCGCAGCAGCCGGAAGCGGCAGGCGCGGCGGACGGCGCGGCGCGCCCCGATGCGGCCCCGACA
>NZ_JAAKZV010000306.1 GCF_011044975.1 Streptomyces coryli
GCCCTCCCTCCCCGTACGGCCGCGATGTGCCGTTGAGCCGCATCCGGCGCCGCGTGGCCGGTTCGATGGCGATCATGCCCACCTTCGCCGGGGCCGCGAGCGCCTCCGCGAGCGGGTCCTCGGGATGCGGGCGGGCCCGGATGGCCAGCGCGCCCGGCTCGCGCACGCTCAGAAAACCCGGCTCGCCGGCGAGCACGGTGGCCCAGATGCGACCCGCCGGATCCGCCGCGCCGACCACGATCATCGGCTGCTCACTCAGGAAGTCCGCGGCCACCTCGGGGACTTCCGCGCGGATGCCGCGCACGGCATTGCCGGCCGGACCGGCCAGCCCGGCCCGCCGCTGCACGGCGAGTTCACCACTGGTATACGTAGCCACTGCTGTCACCCTCCCGTTTCCGGCGGCTAGAAGAACCCGCAGGTCGGCGCCTCGGCCACCGGCGCGGCAGCGCCCTCGGCGCCGGTCGGGGCGTAGATCTCCAGCCGGGTGCCGTCGGGGTCGGTGAAGAAGATGCCGCCGGACCCCGCCCCCTCGCCGTGCGGCACCACGCCGTCGTACGCGAAGTGCGCGCCCAGCGCCTTCAACACCTCTTCCGCCGCCCGCACTTCAGCCACCGACTCCACCTGGAAGGACAGGTGGTGCAGCCCGGCGCGGTCGGCGGCGAAGCCGGCGGTCGCCTGCTGCCAGAGGGTCACCAGCAGGTGGCCGTCGCGGCAGAGGAACGCGAACTGCCGCCCCTCTTCCTTGCCTTCGGCGGTGACCTCGAAGCCGAAGACCCGGACGTAGAAGTCCACGGAGCGGCCGATGTCGGTGACGTTCAGCCCCACGTGTCCGGTCTTCAGCGAT
Source organism: Streptomyces coryli (assembly GCF_011044975.1). Lineage (GTDB taxonomy): Bacteria > Actinomycetota > Actinomycetes > Streptomycetales > Streptomycetaceae > Streptomyces > Streptomyces coryli. Next base: position 845 of record NZ_JAAKZV010000306.1, read on the forward strand.
GCCAGAGCAGTCATGTCGACGCCTTCAGCCGTGGCCAGGAGCTCTTCCCCTAACCTTCTAAAGTGACTTTAACGGTTAGAGGCGAGCGCGGTCAACCGCTGACGGGAAGTTGACCGGTTAGGCTGGCGGTATGAGCAGCTCCGACCCGCGCCCGCTGACCGGCGAGCCCCTCGCCATCGACCTGCTGAACACCCGCTGGATGGACGGCGATCACGTGGCCGACCTGCTCGATTCCACCGAGGGGCTCGCCGTATGGCTGGCCTCTCCCCCCGTCGCGGCGCAGCTCCCGGGCCCGGCCCCGCGCGCCGACGCCGCCACCCTCGACGCCCTGCACCGGGCCCGCGCCGCCCTGGCCAAGCTCGTCGACGACCCGGCCGACCCGGCCGGCCGCCGCGACCTGAATACGGTCCTGTCCCACGCCCGGGTCCGCCACGTCCTCGACCCCGAGGGCCCCGCCACCCGCCCCGAGGCCGACGCCCCGGCCTGGCTGCCCGCCTGGGCCGCCGCCGAGAACTACCTCCGGCTCCTGGAGGACCGCCCGGACCGCATCCGCCCCTGCGCGGGCCCGACGTGCATCCTGCACTTCTACGACGTCTCGAAGAACGGCACCCGCCGCTGGTGCTCGATGGCCATCTGCGGCAACAGGTCGAAGGCGAAGGGGCATTACCGCCGCACGCACGCGACGTAGCACCCGGTCAGACCTTGTCGAGGTCCTCCGCGGCCCCCGCGTCGATACGCTCCGCCGCCGGCGCCTCCGCCCGGGCCCTGGCCGCCGCGCGGAAGCGCATGTAGTCCTTCAGCTCGGCCTTCACCACCGGCGCCATCAGGTACAGGCCGAGGATGTTGATGACCGCGAGGATGAAGAGGACCGCGTCCGCCAGGTCCAGCACCGCGGTCAGGGTGACCACCGAGCCGAGCACCGCGCACGCCACCACAATCGCCTTGTACAGCGCGCCCGCCGCGCGGCCGCGGCCGAACATGTCCTCCCAGCCCTTCTGTCCGTAGAAGGACCAGGTGACCGCGGTCGAAATGGCGAACAGGCAGACCGCGAGCGCCAGCACGTACGGGAACCAGGGCAGCGCCGTCGCGAAGGCGTCCGAGGTCAGCGTGACGCCGACCGCGTCGCCGGACTCCTGCGCGGCCGCGTAGCTCGCCGGATTGGCGATGATGATCGCCAGCGCGGTCATGGAGCAGATCACCACGGTGTCGATGAACGGGCCGAGCATGGCGACCAGACCCTGCTTCGCCGGATGCCGGGTCTTGGCGCTGGCGTGCACGATCGGCGCGGCGCCCAGCCCCGCCTCGCTGGAGAAGGCGGCGCGCATGAAGCCCACGAACATGACGCCGATGAACCCGCCGACGCCCGCGTCGAAGCTGAACGCCTCGCGCACGATCATGCCCAACGCGCCCGGAATGGCACCGGCATTGGCGCCGAGGACCATCAGGCAGGCGAGGACATAGATCAGCCCCATCGCCGGGACCAGCTTGCCGACCACCGCCCCGATCCGCTTCGCGCCGCCGAAGAGCACCGCCCCGATGATCGCGGCCAGCGCGATGCCGATGAGCAGGGTGGTGGCCGAGCCGCCGAGGGCGCCGTCCTCGCCGCCGGTGACGTTCTGCAGCTGGGCGACGGACTGGTTGGTCTGGAACATCACGCCGCCGGCCAGGCCGAAGACGATCAGGATCGGTGCGAAGCCCGCGGCCAGCACCTTGCCGAGCCCGGCCAGGCCGCGCTCGGCGAGGCCCTTGCGGAGGTAGTGCATCGGGCCGCCGGAAAAGCTGCCGTCCTCGTTCCGCTCGCGGTACTTCACGCCGAGGGTGCACTCGGCGAACTTCAGGCTCATGCCGAGCAGGCCGCAGACCAGCATCCAGAAGGCGGCACCGGGCCCGCCGATGGTGACGGCGACGGCGACACCCGCGATATTGCCGAGCCCCACGGTGGCCGAGCACGCCGCCATCAGCGCCTGGAACTGGCTGATCTCGCCCGGCGCGTCCCGGTCCTCGTCCCTGCCGCGGGTCTTGAGGATCCCGTACGCGACCTTGAAGGCCCGGACCTGCAGGCCCTTGAAGTAGACGGTGAAGACGATGCCGGCGACCACCAGCCACGCGACGATCCACATGATGCCGCCGAAGACGGGGATCTCGTAGAAGACGATCTTGCTGACGACGTCGGTGACCGGCTGGACGACGCCATTGACGGCGTCCTCCAGCCCGTTCATGGCCAGGGTGCTGGTCATGGGGGGATTCCTCGAGTGGGGGCAGCCGCGCGCGGCCGCCGGTACGGGCATACGACGGCGGCGCCGCCCCCGTCCCGGGCTTGGCGCCGCCTCCGCTGTTTCGCACCGTCATCCTCCGGGAGCGGACAATCCGCTCACCAGGGACTTTCGGCCCTGCCGAAGCACCTCACCCCAGTGAGCCGCCTCACAGCCGCTGAATGATCGTCCCCGTCGCCAGACCGCCGCCGGCGCACATCGTGATCAGCGCGAACTCCTTGTCCCGCCGCTCCAGCTCATGCAGCGCGGTCGTGATCAGCCGCGCCCCCGTCGCCCCCACCGGGTGCCCGAGCGCGATCCCGCCGCCGTTCACATTCACCTTCTCCAGGTCCTGCCCGAAGACCTGCGCCCACGACAGCACCACCGAGGCGAAGGCCTCGTTGATCTCGATCAGGTCGATGTCCTTCAGCGACATCCCGGCCCGCCCGAGCACCGCCTTCGTCGCGTCGATCGGCCCGTCCAGATGGAAGTGCGGGTCGGATCCCACCAGCGCCTGCGCGACGATACGGGCCCGCCCCCGCAGCCCCAGCGCCCGCGCCAGCCGCCGCGACATCCACATGACGGCCGCGGCGCCATCGCTGATCTGCGACGAATTCCCCGCCGTGTGCACGGCCGTCGGCATGACCGGCTTCAGCCCGGAGAGCGCCTCCATGGACGTCTCCCGCAGCCCCTGGTCCCGCTCGACGATCCGCCACATCCCCTGCCCGGCGGCCTGCTCCTCCTCCGTCGTCGGCACCTGCACGCCGAAGGTCTCGCGGTCGAACCGCCCCTCGGCCCAGGCCTGTTGCGCCCGCTCCTGCGAGATCAGCCCGAGCGCGTCCACGTTCTCCCGCGTCAGTCCCCGATTACGGGCGATTCGCTCGGCTGCCTCGAACTGATTCGGCAGGTCGACATTCCACTCGTCCGGGAAGGGCTTCCCGGGACCGTGCTTGGACCCGCTCCCCAGCGGCACCCGGGTCATCGCCTCGACGCCACAGCCGATGCCGACGTCGATGACGCCTGCCGAGATCATGTTGGCGACCATGTGGTTCGCCTGCTGCGAGGAGCCGCACTGGCAGTCCACGGTGGTGGCGGCGGTCTCGTACGGAAGTCCCATGGTGAGCCAGGCAGTCCGGGCCGGGTTCATGGACTGCTCGCCCGCGTGCGTGACGCAGCCGCCGACGATCTGCTCGACACAGTCGGCCTTGATCTCCGTACGCGCAAGCAGCTCTCTGTACGTCTCGCCGAGCAGATAGGAGGGATGCAGGGTGGACAGGGTGCCGCCCCGCTTCCCGATGGGGGTGCGTACGGCCTCGACGATGACGGGTTCAGCTGCCATGCCTGAGCGTCCTCTCGTACAGGAGAACTAGAACACGTATCAGTTATCAACGCAGTCTGGTGGCACCCGGCGTCTGGCACAAGAGCCGTGCATGCAACGAAGCACGTTGCGTGTCTTGCTACTTCTAGAACCCGTTACTAATCTCACCGCGTTTTCTGATGGTCCGTCAGACCGTGGAGGCTCTCATGCCGCCCTGCCCCGCGCTACCCGAGGGGTTCGACTTCACCGACCCCGACATCTACCAAGAACGCGTCCCCCTACCGGAGTTCGCCGAGCTGCGCAGAGCGGAGCCGGTGTGGTGGTGCCCGCAGCCGCGCGGCAGCGTCGGCTTCGACGACGAGGGCTACTGGGTGGTGACCCGGCACGCGGACGTGAAGGCGGTCTCCACCGATCCGCAGACCTTCTCCAGCCGCGAGAACACCGCGGTCATCCGCTTCAACGAGCACATCAACCGCGACGAGATCGACATGCAGCGGCTGATCATGCTCAACATGGACCCGCCCGAGCACACCCGGGTCCGGCAGATCGTCCAGCGCGGCTTCACCCCGCGCTCGATACGGTCACTCGAGGACGCCCTGCGCGGCCGCGCGCTCCGGATCGTCGAGGAGGCGACCGAGCGCGGCAGCGGCGACTTCGTCACCGAGATCGCCGCGGAGCTGCCGCTGCAGGCCATCGCCGAGCTGATCGGCGTCCCCCAGCAGGACCGGGGGAAGCTCTTCGAGTGGTCCAACAAGATGCTGGCCTACGACGACCCGGAGCTGTCGGTCACCGAGGAGGCCGGCAAGGAGGCCGCCGCGGAGATCATCGGCTATTCGATGGGCCTGGCGGCGGAGCGCGCCAAGTGCCCGGCGCAGGACATCGTTTCCAAGCTGGTGGCCGCCGAGCACGAGGGGAATCTGTCGGAGGACGAGTTCGGCTTCTTCGTCCTGATGCTCGCGGTGGCCGGCAACGAGACCACCCGTAACGCGATCACCCACGGCATGCACGCCTTCCTCACCCAGCCCGAGCAGTGGGAGCTGTACAAGGACAAGCGTCCGGCGACCGCGGCCGAGGAGATCGTCCGCTGGGGCACCCCGGTGACCTCTTTCCAGCGGACCGCGACGTGCGACGTGGAGCTGGGCGGCGCGCAGATCAAGGCGGGCGACCGGGTCGGCCTCTTCTACGCGTCGGCGAACCACGACCCGGAGGTCTTCGAGCACCCGGAGCGCTTCGACATCACCCGCGACCCGAACCCGCACCTGGGCTTCGGCGGCGGCGGTCCGCACTACTGCCTCGGCAAGTCCCTGGCGATCCTGGAGATCGAGCTCATCTTCAACGCGATCGCCGACGCGATGCCGGACATCCGGCTCACGGGCGACCCGCGCCGGCTGCGCTCGGCCTGGATCAACGGCGTGAAGGAGATGCAGGTGACCTACGCCTGAGGAGGCCCCCAACCACCGGAGCCCCGGCCCGCGTCACGCGGTCCGGGGCTCTTCCGTGTGCTGCCGGCCTCAGGCCGTCATCAGCTCCGCACAGCGCTCGCCGATCATCATGGCGGGCGCGTTCGTGTTCCCGCCGGAGATCGTCGGCATGATGGACGCGTCCGCCACCCGCAGCCCGTCGATGCCGCGCACCTTCAGCTCCGGGTCGACGACGGCCTCCTCGCCGACGCCCATCCGGCAGGTCCCCACCGGGTGATAGACGGAGTGGATGCGCTCCGGCACCTCGGCCGCGAGCGCGGCATCGTCGGCGTACCGGGTGCCCGGGTGCAGCTCGCCGGTGACCACCTCGTCCATCCGCTTGTGCGCCATGACGTCCCGGATCAGCTTCATCCCCTCGACGAGGAAACGGGAGTCGTCCGGGTCGGACAGATACCCCGGGTCGATCAGCGGCGCGGCGGCCGGATCGGCGGAGGCGAGCCGCACTTCACCGCGGCTCTTGGGGTAGATGAGCGTCGGCATGACGGTCATCGCGGGCCGCTTGTCGACGTCGTGCCGGACCGGGGCATCCTGATTCGGGCTCGGATACGACCACGGCAGGGCATGTATCTGCAGATCGGGCCGGCCCGCGGGCGTGTCGGCCGCCCCCGTCCGTACGAACGCCATCGCCTCGAAGACGGTCCGCCCCAGCCACGTCCCCCCGCGCACGGTCTCGGCGAGCATGCCGCCGAAGAAGTGCGAGGCGGTACCGCGGTGTTGCGCGGTCGGCGCCAGGAAGGTCATCGGCACGAAGAGGTGATCGTGCAGATTACGCCCCACCGGCAGATCGGCGGCGACCTCGATCCCGTGCTCCCGCAGCTGCTCGGCCGGACCGATCCCGGACAGCATGAGGATCTGCGCCGACCCCACCACACCAGCAGACAGCACGACTTCGCGCCCGGCCCGCAGCACCTGCTTCCGCCCGTCACCGCCGGCGATCTCGACGCCGACGGCGCGGCCGCCCTCGATGACGACGCGGGTGACCAGGGCCGCGGCCCGTACCTTCAGATTCGCGGGCCGGCCGGCTCCCAGATAGGCATGCGCGGTGGAGTACCGCACCCCATCCCGCGCACTCATCTGCACCACGCCGACGCCGGCCTGCTCGGCCCCGTTGTAGTCGTCGTTACGGGGTGCGTCGAGCGCCTCGCTCATCGCGTCCACCAGCGCCTCGGAGGCGGGGGCGAGCCCGCTCGCGCGATTCACCGCGATCGGCCCGCCGGCGCCGCGCGACTCGCTGGCGCCGCCCTCCCAGTCCTCCATGCGCTTGAAGGACGGCAGCACGTCGTCGTACGACCAGCCGCGGCAGCCCTCCGCCGCCCAGTCGTCGTAGTTGCCGCGGTGCCCGCGCACGAACAGCATCCCGTTGATCGCGCTGGAGCCGCCGAGCAGCTTGCCGCGGGTCATCGGGATGCGCCGGTCGGCCGCGTGCTTCTGCGGCACGGAGTAATAGCCCCAGTCGAAGCGCTTCTTCACCTGCGGCACCGAGTGCATGATCGAGATCATCCCCGGCACCCGGACGATGCGCGACCGGTCCAGCTTCCCCGCACCGGCCTCGACCAGCAGCACACGCGCACCGCTGTCGGCAAGCCTGCGCGCGACGATGCAGCCGGCGCTGCCGGCGCCCACGACGATGTAGTCGGCCTCGAAATCTGATGGTGTGTCAGCCACGCGGGCAGTGAAACACGTTCCCGCACAAGGGACAATATGCAGGTTCAGGCGGCTGCGGCCGCCTTCGCGTACGCCCCCGGCGTCACCCCGTAGCTCCGCACGAACCACCGGTGGAAGTGCGCCTGGTCCGCGAAGCCACTCACCGCGGCGGCGTCGGCGGCGCTGCTGCCGGCGACGATCGCCCGGCGGGCGGCGCGCAGCCGCAGCAGGCGCTGATAGTCGCTGGGCGCCATGCCGTACTCGGCTTTGAAGGCCCGGTACAGCGCGAACCGGCTCCCCGCCCCCGCGGCCCGCGTCAGGTCCTCGGCCGTCAGGTCCTCCGCGACGGACACCCGCAGCACCTCGGCGGCCCGCCGCGCCTGCACCCGCCCCGCCGACACCACCGCCGCCGGCCGCGCCCCCTTGGCCCGCCGCCGCACCATCGCGGTGACGGCGGCCATCAGCCGCTCTTCGCGTACAAGCGCGCCCGCCCCGCCCGCGAGCGCCTCGTGCAGCCCGACGACGGCGCGGCGCAGCACGGGGTCGTGGTGCACGGGGTCGGGGAATAGCGGCAGCTCGCCCCCTGCCCCCTGCTCGGCGAGCAGCTCGCGGACGACATCGGGGCCGATGTGCACGATGCGATACGTGAACCCGAGCTCGGCCGCGGACTCCCCGTCGTGAGGGTCGTCGGGATTGAACGTCATCACGAGCCCGGCGGCGGAGGTGTGCTGCCCGCCCCGGCAGGCGAACCGCTGCGCGCCTTCCTCGGTGACGCCGAAGGAGTAGGCGTCGTGACTGTGCTTGTGAAAGACATGCTCGACGTAATGCGCCCGCATGGCCTCGACGGGCCGCACGGGATCGCGCCAATAGGTCGCCCAGTCCGCACCGCTCATACCGCCATTGTGACCCGATCCGACACAGCAACGGGCGGGTCTGTCTCTT
>NZ_JAAKZV010000307.1 GCF_011044975.1 Streptomyces coryli
AGCCAACCCCACTGGCACCGACCCCAACGGAAGCCGGCGACGCATCCGTCACCATCCGATGCCAGGCCCCCCGCCCCCACCGAAGCGAGCAAGCAAGCGCCAGCGTCACTGCTTCTGGGACAACCTCTTGTTCATATCCCCCTCGACCTTCTCGGCCGCAGCCTCATGCGACTCCCCCTGCAGCACCAACGTCATATACCGCTTCACCGGGTTAGGCGGGTTCTCCACCGCAGCCCACTCCGGAATCAGCGGCGTCGTCCCGCCACCAGCCACCGCAGGCGCCGCCGCCTGAGCCGCCGGGTTGCCGTTCAGCTGCTTCTGGAGGGACTCCTTGTTCGGGATGATCCCGCCCTCCTTGGCGAGCTGGCCCTCGAACTTGTCCGACAGGACAATCTTCAGGAACTCCTTCGCCAGCTCCTGCTTCTCGCTCCCCTCCGCGACCGCCAGGTTGGAGCCGCCGAGGAACACCCCCTCGGGCTTGTCGGCCGTCTCCCCCGGGATCGTGAAGTAGCCGATGTCCTTCTCGATCTTCTTGTTGGCCTTGATGGCCGTGGCCGCCTCCCAGCCCATGCCGACGAAGGCGCCCGTCTTGCCCTTGGCGAAGACCTCCGCCTGCTGCGGGGTGGCCTCGTCCTTGTCCTTCGGGGCGTTCGTGTACGAGGCGTACTTCTTGTAGATCTCCATCGCCTCGCCGACCTTGGGGTCAGCCAGGTTCGAGACCCACTTGCCGCCCTCCTTCTTCACCAGCTGCGCGTCCTTGGCGATCAGCAGGCCGTCGAAGAAGTACCAGTTCTGGCCGGGCATGTAGATCGGCTCGTAGCCCGCCTTGTCGATCTTCGCGAGGTCCTTGAAGAACTGGTCGCGGGTCTTCGGCGGGGCCTTGATGCCCGCCTCCTTGAAGATCGACTTGTTGTAGACGACCACGCGGTTGGCGAAGTACCAGGGCGCGGCGTACTGCTTGCCGTCCACCACCGCGGACTTGGCCGTCGACGGCGTCCAGTCCGTGCCGACCGCTTCCTTTACGTCCGCCAGCTCGGCCAGGCCGCCGGTCTTGGCGTACGCCGGGGTCTGGGTGTTGCCGATCTCGAAGACGTCCGGCGGGTTCTCCTCGGACAGGGCGGTGGTCAGCTTCTGCTGGATGCCGTTCCACTGCTGCACCTTGTAGTCCAGCTTGGCGCCGGTCTTCTTCTCGAACTCGGCCGTTACGTCCTTCAGCCACTGGTCGGGGGTGGAGCCGTCCATCGCCCAGAAGGTCAGGGTCTCGCCCTTGAAGCCGTCGGCGCCTCCCTTGGAGCCGCCGTCGTCGTCGGAACCGCAGGCCGCGGCCGTCGTCATCAGAGCCGCGACGCCCACCGCCGCGATGATTTTGCGTTTCACGCCATCCTCCTCAACGGATGCCCCCCACTCGCGGAGCTCGGGAAATCCGTGGGCTCCGGGCTCTGCCGGAACGGCAGAGTTGTGGTCTTTAATGGTTTAGACCAGCAAGCCGAGTTGGTCTGGACCAAGGTTGTAACGGAGCTTGGCCTAGACCAATGAGGGTGTCAAGATGCGCGTTGAGACGTGACCGGACCGTCATCGGTCACCGCACCGCTGCCTGGCGGGCCGTGCCAGGATGTGACCGCTAGCTACGGAGGAGCAATGAGGACGAACGCCGGCACGGCAGCAGGTGCCGCCACGGCAGCCGACGACTCGGGACGTTCGGGCGGCACCACCCGCGCCACGCGCGTCCCGAAGTACTACCGGCTGAAGCGGCACCTGCTGGAGATGACGGAGACGCTTCCGCCGGGCACGCCGGTGCCGCCGGAGCGCACCCTCGCCGCGGAGTTCGACACCTCGCGTACGACGGTCCGGCAGGCGCTGCAGGAGCTGGTCGTCGAGGGGCGGCTTGAGCGGATCCAGGGCAAGGGCACCTTCGTCGCAAAGCCGAAGGTCTCCCAGGCGCTGCAACTCACCTCCTACACCGAGGACATGCGCGCCCAGGGCCTGGAGCCGACCTCGCAGCTGCTGGACATCGGTTACGTGACCGCCGACGACCGGCTCGCCGGGCTGCTGGACATCGCGGCCGGCGGGCGGGTGCTGCGGATCGAGCGGCTGCGGCTGGCGAGCGGCGAGCCGATGGCGATCGAGACGACCCATCTGTCCGCCAAGCGGTTTCCGGCGCTGCGGCGTTCGCTGGTGAAGTACTCGTCGCTCTACACCGCGCTCGCCGAGGTGTACGGGGTGCGGCTGGCCGAGGCCGAGGAGACGATCGAGACGTCCCTCGCGACGCCGCGGGAGGCGGGACTGCTGGGCACGGACACCGGGCTGCCGATGCTGATGCTCTCGCGGCACTCCCGGGACACCGACGGGGAGCCGGTGGAGTGGGTGCGGTCGGTGTACCGCGGCGACCGCTACAAGTTCGTGGCGAGGCTGCAGCGACCCAACGGGTGAGCGGTATCCGTACGCCTGCGTGATACCGCTGCGCCGATCGTTATCCACAGGGTGATGACGCGGACCCCGTGGCGGGCTTAATTTCGGGCCGTCAAGCCACACATTGGGAGGACGGCCCGGTGCTGCGCACGTTGTCTCCGAGATCCATCGCCATCTGGACCCTGGTCGCGCTGATCGGCGCGGTCGGCTGGTCCGTACTCGCGCTCGCCCGCGGCGAGGAGGTGTCCGCGGCCTGGATGGTGGCCGCGGCGCTTGGCTCGTACGCGATCGGCTATCGCTTCTACTCCAAATTCATCGCCTACAAGGTCCTGAAGGTCGACAAGACCCGCGCCACCCCGGCCGAACGGCTGGACAACGCTGTCGACTTCCACCCGACCGACCGCCGGGTGCTGCTCGGGCACCACTTCGCGGCAATCTCGGGTGCGGGGCCGCTGGTCGGCCCGGTGCTGGCCGCGCAGATGGGCTATCTGCCGGGGACGATCTGGATCGTCGCCGGCGTCATCTTCGCGGGCGCCGTGCAGGACATGGTGGTGCTCTTCTTCTCCACCCGGCGCAATGGCCGCTCGCTCGGCCAGATGGCGCGCGAGGAGATCGGCCCGGTGGGTGGCGCGGCCGCGCTGATCGGCGTCTTCGCCATCATGATCATCCTGCTTGCGGTGCTGGCGCTGGTGATCGTGAACGCGCTGGCCGAGTCGCCGTGGGGTGTCTTCTCCATCGGGATGACGATCCCCATTGCGCTGTTCATGGGGTTCTATCTGCGGGTGATCCGCCCGGGGCGGGTCGCCGAGGTGTCGCTGATCGGCATCGTGCTGCTGCTGCTCGCGCTGATCGCGGGGCGCTGGGTCGCCAAGTCCTCGTGGGCCGACGCCTTTACGCTCAGCAAGGAGTCGCTGGTCATCTGGATCGTGGTGTATGCGTTCATCGCCTCGGTGCTGCCGGTGTGGATGCTGCTCGCGCCCCGTGACTATCTGTCGACGTTCATGAAACTCGGCACCATCGCGCTGCTCTTCATCGGCGTCGTGGTGGCCGCGCCGATGCTGAAGATGGACGGGGTGACCGACTTCGCCACCGCGGGGACGGGTCCGGTCTTCGCCGGCTCGCTCTTCCCGTTCGTCTTCATCACCATCGCCTGCGGGGCGCTCTCCGGCTTCCACTCGCTGATCTCCTCGGGCACCACGCCGAAGATGGTGGAGAAGGAGACCCAGGTCCGGATGATCGGCTACGGCTCCATGCTGATGGAGTCGTCGGTGGCCGTGATGGCGATCATCGCCGCCTGTGTGCTGGACCCAGGGCTGTACTACGCGATGAACTCCGCGCCCACGGTGATCGGCGAGACGGCGCAGTCGGCGTCGGAGGCGATCCGCGGGTTCGGGCATACCATCACGCCCGACCAGCTCGCCAAGTACGCGGAGATGGTCGAGGAGCAGTCGCTGCTGTCCCGCACCGGTGGTGCCCCGACCTTCGCCATGGGTGTCGCGTTCATCTTCTCCGAGGTGACCGGCGACGGCATGATGTCGTTCTGGTACCACTTCGCGATCATGTTCGAGGCGCTGTTCATCCTCACCGCGCTCGACGCGGGCACCCGCGTGGGCCGGTTCATGCTGCAGGACGCCCTCGGGAACGTCTACAAGCCGCTCAAGCGCGTCAGCTGGTGGCCCGGGCTCATCATGACGAGCGCCATCGTCTGCGGCCTGTGGGGCTACTTCCTGTGGGTCGGCGTCCGCGACCCACTGGGCGGGATCAACCAGCTCTTCCCGCTCTTCGGCATCTCCAACCAGCTGCTCGCCGCCATCGCGCTCACGGTGTGCACCACGCTGCTGATCAAGTCGGGGCGGCTGAAGTGGGCTTGGGTGACCGGCGCGCCGCTGCTGTGGGTCGCCGCGGTCACGCTCACCGCGAGCTGGCAGAAGGTGTTCTCCGACGACCCGCGGGTCGGCTTCTTCGCCCAGGGCGACGTGGCACAGGAGGGCATCGACTCCGGCAAGCTGGAGGGCAAGGCGCTGGACGACGCGCACACCGTCGTCACCAACACCACGGTGGACGGCGTGCTTTCGGCGCTCTTCGCGATCCTTGTGGTCATCGTCATGATCGACGCGGCGCGGGTGTGCATCAAGGCCCTCCGCAATCCGGACTCCGTGGTCTCCCACGAGGAGCCGCACACCGAGTCGACGTATGTCGCCCCGGCGCAGCTGTTCGCCACGAAGGAGGAGAAGGCCGAGCTGGCCGCGGCCGGCCTCGGCTCGGGCGGCGGCCGGATCCCGGGTCAGCGCGGAGAGACCGCCGGAGAGGAGAGCCGCACATGACAGCAGTGCTCACCACCGGGGTCGCGGCCGGCCGCAAGGCCGCGTCCCGGGTGTGGTGGTACGTACGGGAGCTGACCGGTGAGACCGCCTACGAGCGGTATGTCGAGCATCTCCGCAAGCATGACCCGGCGGCCGAGGTGCCGAGCCGCCGGGAGTTCGAGCGGCAGCGGACCGATGCCCGCGAGGCGGATCCGCGGGAAGGGAATTGCTGCTGCTGAGGGGCGCCTAGTCCGGTATTCGGACAGCTAGTGACGGCATCCGGTCACCTGTTTTAGATTCACTCGCCATCTATACCGAGTGATCGTCTCAGGGACGGAGCCGCCACCCATGTCCGAAGCCCAGGCTTCCCCGCCCGGCAGGCAACCGGTCATCACGCCGACGCGCGTGGTGGCCGGGGTCTGCCTCTTCGCCCCGTTCGTCGCCCTGATCTGGGTGAGCTCGTACGCGAAGGTCGAGCCGACGCTCGCCGGAGTGCCCTTTTTCTACTGGTACCAGATGCTGTGGGTGCTGATCTCCGCCGCCCTCACCTCGATCGCCTACGTGCTGGTCCGCCGCGAGCAGCGCGCCCGTGCCGCCCGCCAGGGTGGTGAGCAGGCATGAACGACGGCGTGAACGGCGTCGCACTCGCCGTCTTCATCTTCTTCTTCGCCCTGGTCACGGTGATGGGCTTCCGCGCCGCCCGGTGGCGCAAGGCCGAGAACGAGAACAGCCTCGATGAGTGGGGTCTCGGCGGCCGGTCCTTCGGGACCTGGATCACCTGGTTCCTGCTCGGCGGTGACCTGTACACGGCCTACACCTTCGTCGCCGTGCCCGCGGCGGTGTACGCGACCGGCGCGGCCGGCTTCTTCGCCGTCCCGTACACGATCCTCGTCTACCCGCTGATCTTCACCTTCCTGCCCCGCCTGTGGTCGGTCAGCCACAAGCACGGCTACGTCACCACCTCCGACTTCGTCCGCGGCCGCTTCGGCTCCAAGTCGCTGTCGTTGGCCGTCGCGGTCACCGGCATCCTCGCCACGATGCCGTACATCGCGCTGCAGCTCGTCGGCATCCAGTCGGTGCTCGACGTGATGGGCGTCGGCGGCGGCGAGGACACCCACTGGTTCATCAAGGACCTGCCGCTGCTGCTCGCCTTCGGCGTGCTGGCCGCGTACACGTACTCGTCCGGGCTGCGGGCCCCGGCGCTGATCGCGTTCGTCAAGGACACGCTGATCTACATCGTCATCGCGGTCGCGGCGATCTACATCCCGATCAAGCTGGGCGGCTTCGACGACATCTTCGCCAAGGCCGGCGACGCCCTGGGCGCCACCAACCCGGCCACCGGAAAGCCGAAGGGCGAGCTCGCGCCGAGCGAGTCGGCCCACTGGACGTACGCCACCCTCGCCATCGGCTCCGCACTGGCGCTGTTCATGTATCCGCACTCGATCACCGCGACGCTCTCCGGCCGCAGCCGCGAGGTGATCCGCCGCAACACCACCATCCTGCCGCTGTATTCGCTGATGCTGGGCCTGCTCTCGCTGCTCGGCTTCATGGCGATCGCGGCCGGCATCAAGGTCGACAACGGCCAGCTGGCGATCCCGCAGCTGTTCGAGACGATGTTCCCGGACTGGTTCACCGGCGTCGCCTTCGCGGCGATCGGCATCGGCGCACTGGTCCCCGCGGCCATCATGTCGATCGCCGCCGCGAACCTCTTCACCCGCAACATCTACAAGGACTTCATCAAGCCGAACGCCACCCCCGAGCAGGAGACCAAGGTCTCCAAGCTGGTCTCCCTGCTGGTGAAGGTCGGCGCCCTGGTCTTCGTCCTCGGCATGGACAAGACCGCGGCGATCAACATGCAGCTGCTCGGCGGCATCTGGATCCTGCAGACCTTCCCGGCCCTGGTCGGCGGCCTGTTCACGCGCTGGTTCCACCGCTGGGCGCTGCTGGCCGGCTGGGCGGTCGGCATGGTCTACGGGACCGTCGCCGCGTACGGCGTGGCCTCCCCGACGCAGAAGCACTTCGGCGGCTCATCGGCGGAGATCCCGGGCATCGGCGAGATCGGCTACATCGGCCTGACGGCGTTCGCGCTGAACGCGGTGATCACGGTGGTCGGTACGGTCATCCTGAGGGCGGCCAAGGCCCCGGCGGGCATCGACGAGACCTCCCCCGAGGACTACACGGCAGACGCCCCCGCGGCGCAGCCCGAACCCGTGGCGAGCGCACCCGAGAAGGCCCCGGCGGGAGCGCACTGACCCATCAGGGAGACTCACCTCATGGACCTCACGATCACCAGGGCCCAGCCCGCCGATTACGACGCCGTGGCCGACCTCGTCGGCGCTGTCTACCTCGACGACGACCTGCTCACCTTCGGGGAGCAGGACAGCTACCTCAACTCCCTGCGCGACGTGGCCACTCGCGCCGCGCAGGCCGAGGTGCTCATCGCCCGCACCCAGGACACGGGCGAGCTGCTCGGCTCGGTGACGTATGCCGCCCCCGGCTCCCCGTACGCCGAGCTCGGCGCCGACGGCACCGCCGAGTTCCGGATGCTCGCGGTGGCGCGCGCAGGGCGCGGCCGCGGCGTCGGCGAAGCGCTCGTACGGGCCTGCCTGGACCGGGCCCGGCAGCAGGGCGCCACGCGCGTCGCGCTGTCCACCCTGGACATCATGACCACGGCCCACCGGCTCTACGAGCGACTCGGCTTCCGCCGCACCCCCGAGCGCGACTGGAACCCGCGGACGGACATCGACCTCAAGCTGCTGACGTACGAGCTGACGCTCTAGCGACACAACATGTGGGGGGTGCGTGCATCGCATCCCCCAAGATGTATGCTCAACCTCGTTGCCACAGCAGGGGAATCCGGTGCGAATCCGGAACTGACCCGCAACGGTATGCGATGTACGCCCATGCGCGCACATCGCGAGTCCGAGTACCTGCCGGCAGCTGTCACCCGACGTCCGGGCCTCGTGGGATGGGCCGGCGGACGCCTACGTGGCTTGCCGTGCGCGTCTTCGGCATGCCCGCAAGGCCGCCCGTCGCGCCACGCCCTCGCAGGCCCACTGCCGAGCGAGGGAGCTACCCGCCCGTGACCATCGCACCCTCCGCCCCCGCGGAGCCCGTCTCAGTGCCACCGGCCGCCGACCAAGCCGGCACGGCCCTGCTGCGCACCCTCACCGACCTGACCGCCGACCTCCCCGCCACCGACCCCGGCCGGGTCGCGGCGGCGGCGCTGCGCGGCCGCCATCCGGGTTCCGACGCGGCGGAGTTGCGCGGCCTGGCCACCGAGGCCGCCGCGGGCCTGATCGGCGACGAGCCGGAGTACTCCCGTCTCGCCGCCCGCCTCCTCACCCGCGCCATCGCGGACGAGGCCGCGGGCCAGGGGGTCGAGTCGTTCACCGCCTCCATCGCCGTCGGCCACCGCGAAGGCCTGATCGCGGACACCACCGCCGAGTTCGTACGGATCCACGCCGCCCGGCTCGACGCCCTCATCGACACCGGCCGCGACGACCGCTTCGGCTACTTCGGCCTCCGCACCGTGCACTCCCGCTACCTGCTCCGGCACCCGACCACCCGTCAGGTCACCGAGACCGCCCAGCACTTCTTCCTCCGCGTCGCCTGCGGCCTCGCCGAGGACACCTCCACCCGCGCCCTCGCCGAGGTCGAGGCGCTCTACGGCCTGATGAGCCGCCTCGACTACCTCCCCTCCTCCCCCACCCTCTTCCTGCCTCTTAT